>CANQDC010000027.1 GCA_947591455.1 uncultured Bacilli bacterium
AGGAGGTGTATCTTACATGGCAAAAAATCTAAATCGAGTATTTTTTGGTCTTAAATGTACAGAATGTGGATACTCTAGAAGACCTAGAATCAAAAACAAAAAAAATACAACAGAAAAAATGGAATTAAAAAAATATTGTCCAAAATGTAATAAAGAAACAATATTTAAAGAAACCAAGATAGGAAAATAGTGAAGGAGGAAGAAAATGAATATTAGTGTAAATGATATTAAAAATGGTATGACCATTATGGTTGATGGAAGTCCTTGTTTAATCCAAGAATTTTCTCATGTCAAACCGGGAAAAGGTGCTGCTTTTGTTAAAATGAAACTAAAAAATTTAAAAACCGGTTCAATTACTGAAGTATCATTTAATTCAGGCACCAAAGTCGATCGTGCGCATATTACCAAATCTCCAATGCAATATTTATATGATGCCGGAGACAATTATGTATTTATGAATACAACGACTTATGAACAAATTGAAATTCCTGCATCTACTTTAGGAGAAGATCGTAAATTCTTAAAAGAAAATTTAGAAATTTTAATTGATTTTTATGAAGGAGAAATTATCGGAATTACGTTACCAGAAAAAATTGAATTTGAAGTAGTAGAAACAGAACCTGCAGTGAAAGGAAATACCGCCAATAACGCAATGAAAGATGCTACTTTAGAAACAGGATTAAAAATCAAAGTGCCTTTATTTATTGAAACGGGAGAAAAAATTATTGTTTCCACAAAAGATGGTAAATATTCTAGCAGAGCCTAAAAACTCTGTTTTTTTGTTGTTTTCTTGTAAAGAATACAATACATTTATTGTAGATAATTTTTTTTTATGTTATACTGTACTTAATAATGAGAATAATAGATAGTAAGTGAGGTATATCTATATGAAAAATTTATTCAAAGATAAAAAAAATAGGGTAATTCTATTACTCAGTGTAATAGGTATCATTGCGATTGTAATAGGTGTTAGTTATGCATTTATTTTATTTACTGCTACTCAACAAGATCTTAATAAAGTAAGCACAGATTGTATTAATGTAGATTTAGTTGATGATACGGATGCGATTACTCTAAATGATGCTTATCCTATGAGTGATGATGAAGGAAAAAACACCAAACCATATCGTTTTACTTTAACAAATACTTGTCATGTGGGAGTAGATTACTCTGTAAATTTAGAAGTTTTAACTGAAAGTCAAATTGAAAGCAAAGATATTGGTGCCCGTTTAGATGGAAATAATATTAAGGCTTTAAATGCATATGAATCTAAAACACCAGTGAGTGGGGAAGATTTCACAGCAACAGCAAGTTATTCTCTAGGAACAGGAACATTAAAACCAGGTGAAAGCAAAACCCATAGCGTTCGAATCTGGTTATATAAAGATGCGGGAAATGATACTCAAAATAAACATTTTGATAGTAAAGTAATCATTGAAGCAGTTCAAAATCAATTAGTAGATGCATATAAAGAAGATATATTACATGGAGCCGATCCAGTTCTAGGAGATAATTTAATCCCAGTTCGCATAGCAGATGATGGAACCGTTACAAAGGCCAATATTGAAACTGAATGGTATAATTATGAAAACCAACAATGGGCCAATGCCGTTATATTAGTAGATAAAGGACAAGAATACAATAACTACGATGTCATTCCAGAAAGTAATATAGAAAGTTATTTTGTATGGATCCCGAGATATAAATATAAGATATGGGATGAAGGTAATTATACAGCACGTAATGAAGACGAATCACAATTATCAAGTAATGTTCAATCAATTGAAATACAATTTGAAACAACCAATAATGCAGTATCAACTGGAAGTGCAAAGGAAAGTTGGCTTACTCATCCAGCCTTTACAGCTTTTGGAGTAAATGGCTTATGGGTAGGTAAATTTGAGTCTGGATATAAAGAAGCAGATTCAACACAAGCTGCTGAGGTAAATCCTAAAACTGAAGCTGAAGCTATTGAAGCAGCAAAAAAATTACAAATCAAACCAAATGTCTATAGCTGGAGAAGTATTCAATTAGCCAATGCTCATTTAGTAAGTTATAACTATCAAAGAGTATTAGATAGTCATATGATGAAGAATACAGAATGGGGAGCTGTAGCGTATCTTACAAATTCTAAATATGGTAGATGTAAAGATAATCAATGTAATGAAGATAGTAGAGTAAGAGTAAATAATAATGCATCAAATTTAACCGGTTATGCGGCTAAAAATAATCCAACCACAGGAGATATTGGATCCTCAACATTGGAAACATGTTCTAGTTATCCAAATGCATGTAATGAATATAGTACTTCTGAAGCAGGAAGTGATGGCGAATATACTGTTAACTATTTTAATAATTTAAGCACTTTAGCTAGTACAACTGGAAATTATACAGGTATCTATGATATAAGTGGAGGTGCGAGTGAAATGATGTTAGCTGGTATGGAAGCAGAAAGTAATTCTAATGTTCCTGCTTCAGGTCAAAAAATAAATAGTAATTCTGGATTTAAGGGTAAAACTTTAGACGGTAAAGAAGTTACAGATGGAATTGATTTACCAGAGTCTAAATATTATGATGTTTATAGTTATAGTACTAATGCGTATGATTATAATCGCGGAATTTTAGGGGATGCTACGAAAGAACTTGGGCCTTTTAATAAAATACATTATCGTATTACAAGTACTCAAGAAGAAAGAAATGCTCGAACAGTGAGTAGTTGGTATAAAAATACAGCTTTTTTTCCATATTCTAATGATTATTCATGGTTTTTACGAGGCGGTCATTATCGTAGTGGTTTTGAAGCTGGTCCATTTTATTTTGGAAACATTCACGGAAATGTACATAATAACATCACTTTCCGTGTTGTCTTAGCTCCAAGATAATAAAAAAGTTTACTTAAAAGCTTTAAGTAAATTTTTTTTATGAATTATTTAGTTGTAAATATAAGAATAAGTTATTTTCTTTATATAATAATTATTAAAACATGCTATAATATTTATAAGTTTTATGTGTATACTAAAAAGTGAGGTGTTCTATGAAATATAAAAAATATGAAATGGATACATATAATATTTATACTATTAAAACGGATAAGTTTAAGAATTGTCATATGGAAATAACTTTTTATGATAATATCGAAAAAGAGTGTTTAGGGATCCGTAATTTTTTGGTGGATATGCTTTGTCATTCTTCTAAGAACTATCCAAAAAGAAAGGATATTGTTATTAAATTAGAAGAGTTATATCAATCTTTCTTTTATGGGGTTTCTAGTAAAGTGGGAAATATGATTTTTTCTACCTTTAGTTATGATTTTTTAAATCCTAAATTTGTGAAAGATAAAAATTATTTAAAAAATGTTTTAAAGTTTCCTTTTGAAATAATTGAAAATCCGAATGTATCAGATGAAGAATTTGATGGACGTTCTTTTGAAATTATCAAAAAGCGTATACTAGCGGATATTGATTCAATTAAAGAAAATCCAACGAATTATGCTTTTCGTAGAGCATTACTTTCTGTAGAGCCTGATTCTGTCACATCGGCTTCTGTTTTAGGAACCAAAGAGGAGATTTTAAATATCACTCCAGAATCTTTGTATCAATATTATCAAACTTTTTTTAACAATAGTTTTTGTAATATTTATATTATTGGAGATTTAGATATGGATGAAGTAGTAAAAGTGATTGAAGCTTCTTTCCATAATAATTGTATTAAAAATCATCAAATTTTGCCTTTTGTGGAGAATAAAAAAAGAAGAAAAGCATTAATTACCAAAGAAGAATCTAATTTTGGCCAAACGAATTTGATTTTAGGTTTTCATCTAGGAGATCTTACCAACATGGAATTGTTTTATACCTTAAGAATGTTTGATGAAATTTTATGTAATGGTGGCTTAAATGCTAAGATCTATAAATATCTTCGTGAAGAAAACCAATTATGCTATAGTGTATCTTCAATTGTTTCTAAATATGATCATTATTACTATGTATATGTTGGATTAAATGACAAAAATGTTGAGCTAGCGATTAAATTAATTAAAAAGGCAATACATGAAATGGCCAAAGGAATCATTAGTGATGAAGAATTTGATTTTGCTAAAAAACAACTTTTAAATTCATTACAAGTGGTTGTGGATAATCAAGCTAGTTTAATTAACAATTATACGTTTCATACCATTGTTAAAACACCACTTTATAGTGAATACAAACAAGAATACCAAAAAATCACGAAAAAAGATGTCATGGCTTTAGGGAAAAAATTAAAATTAAACTTCATCTATACTTTAAAAGGAAAGGGGGAATAAAAATGCAAGAGATTGAACTAAAAGGCGTGTTAGAAAAAGTATATTATGAAAAAGTGAATAACCAACTTCCTTTATATATTTGGCAAAACAAAAAAGTAAATGGTGTGGCGAGTTCACTTTGTGTAAAATATGGAAGCATTCATCAAGAATTTAAATTAAATGGCGAAAATAAATATCGTAAAACTCCTAAAGGAATAGCGCACTTTTTAGAACATTTAAATTTTTATGAAAAAGATGGAACGACCGCTACGGATTTTTATAACCAATTTGGGAGTGAAGTCAATGCTTTTACTACATTTGATTATACTTGTTATTATGTTTATAACACGATTAAAACCAAAGAAAATTTAGACCATTTATTAGATTTTGTTTTAACCCCTTACTTCAATAAAAAAATGATTCAAAAAGAGAAAAATATAATTATTGAAGAATTAAAAATGGATGAAGATATGCCAAATAGTAAATTGTATTTTACACATTATGCCAATTTGTTTCATAAATATAAATACAAAGATCCAATTACAGGCAAAGCTGAAGATGTTAAGAATACAACTTTGGACGATATCTTATTAGTATATAATACATTTTATCATCCCGAAAATATGTTTTTAGTAGTGACGGGGAATGTAAACCCTTATGAAATTGCTTCAATCGTAGAAAAAAATTTAAAAGCCAAAAACTTTAATCCCTATGAAAAACCGAAAATAAAAAAAATCAAAGAACCGACGAATGTTGTTGACAAAATAACCGAACTTACAGGGAATGTCGAAGCTTCCAAAGTAAAAATTTCTCTCAAAACCCCTTTAAGTGCTTTTAAAAATATTGATGAAATCGAATTGCGTTTGATACTTTCTTTACTTTTAAACAATAATTTTGGTCCAACCAGTGATTTAAAAGAAGAATTAATGGAAAAAGAATTAATTAATTATTTAGGTTTTAATCGTTCAATTATAGAAGAGTATGCACTTATGACTGTATCCATAGAAACAAAATATCCAAAAGAAGCGATAAAATATATAAAAAAAGCTTTACAAAATTTAGAAATCAATGAAGAAAGTTTAAACAGAAAAATTAATTCGAGTATTGCCACTCTTGTTTTAAATTATGATGATATTATGGGTGTCAATAATTCGATTCAAGAAGATGTCTTATCCTTTGGAAAAATTATTGATGATATCAAATTACATTTAGAGAACATCACTTTAGAAGAAGTAGAAGAAGTAATTAAAAAAATAGATACCGACAATATGGCCATAACGATTCTAAATCCTGAAAAATAATTTTTTTAGGATTTTTTTGATGTTTTTTTCCAAAATACGACAAGATGTGATAAAATGAAGTAGAATAGGATTGTGGTTATATGTCAAAGACAGCTTTAATTCTTGTTGTAATCAGTTATTATATTGTCACTATGGCGATTATAATAACCATATTAGAATGGATGAACCGAAAAGAAAAAAAGAAATATGAAGAAGCAATAAAAAATTTAGAAAGAGAAAAAAACTTAATTATTTCCGCGAATATTTTATCCGAATTAAATAAAGTAGAACCTTTGATGAATAATAGCGAAACCAAAGAAATGTATAAAGAATGGCAACGAAGATTTAAAGAAATTAAAGACGTGGAGATTCCATGGATTACGGATACCTTATTAGATGTTGAACAATTATTTAACGAAAAACGATATAAAGAATTAAAACATGAACTGGCCGAAGTAGAATTAAACATTTGGCATATAAAAACCAAAGCCCACTTTTTATTAGAAGAAATTCGTAGTATAACCTTAAGTGAAGAAAGAAATAGACAAACGATTACAAAATTAAAAACAAGCTATCGAGAAATTTTAACCAAATATAATAACCATAAAGAAGATTTTTTACTCGTTGCTTCTCCTTTAGAATTACAATTTGAAAATGTTGATAAACTCTTCGGGGCTTTTGAAGTAGCAATGGAAAAAAATGAATACCAAGAAATAGGAAAAATCGTCAAAGCAATTGATGATACCATTGGTAATTTAAAAATTGTGATTGAAGAAGCACCTAGTATTATTTTAATGGGGAAAAAATTAATTCCTAATAAAATGGAAGCATTAACCAAAGCCAAAGAAAAAATGGAAAAAGAAGGCTATAATTTAGATTTTTTAAAACTAGATTATAATATTTCCGAAACTGATAAAAAAGTTGCTGATATCTTTCAACGTTTAAATGTTTTAAATGTAGAAGATTCTATTTTCGAACTAAAAACCATTTTAGATTTCTTTGAATCGACCGAAAATGATTTTGAAAAAGAACGTTTAGCCAAAAAAACATTTGAAGAATATGCGCGAGGCATTTTAATTAAAGTAACAAAATTAAATAAAATTAATGATAACTTATATCATAAAATTGATGAGATTAAATACAGTTATGATTTAACAGATGAAGAAGTAAGTATCATTGAAGTAATTAAAGGAGAATTAGCTTCCATCCACGAAAAATATGATGAAATCATAGAACTGTACCGGAGTAAAAAATCAAACTTTACCCATTTAGCCAAAGAAATGGAAATATTACATAATCGATTAGCAAAAACCGAAGAAAAATTAGAAGATGCCTTACGTACGATTGGAAGTTTAAAAGAAGATGAATTAAGAGCTCGAGAACAACTGGATGAAATGAAAGAAATTTTAATGCGTTCAAAAAAAGATATGCGTAAATTTAAACTTCCAGTGACACCAGAAAATTATTTTGTTGAACTTTCTGAAGCTACCGAAGGCATTAATGAAATTGTAAAAGAATTAGAAAGAACACCAATTTCAATTAAAACATTAAATACTCGAGTAGATACCGCTAGAGATTTAGTATTAAAATTATACAATACAACGAAAGAAACCGTAAAAACAGCGAAAATGGCTGAAACAGCCATTGTATATGGAAATAGATATCGAAATAACAAAGAAGTAGATACCGGTCTTACTAAAGCAGAAATTGACTTTTATAAAGGCAAATTTAAAAATAGTTTAGAAAATGCTATTGGAGCTATTAACTTAGTAGAACCAGGAATTCATAAAAAATTAATGGAAGAATATGAGGTATAAAAAAATGAAGAAAAAATATTTAATTATACTACTGGCTATTTTATGTCTTGCCTTCATCGGGTATAAAGGTTTACTTATTTATGTATATGATAGTAAAAATAATGATTCCATAACAATGAAAATGGAGGACCCAATCCTTATCGAGACGAAACAAAATACCCAAACGAATCATTTTCAAAATATACATTTTTCCCTTCCTGAGGACTTTTCATTAAGTAATACCTATAATTCCCAAAATGCCCAGATGTATGAATCAGAGAATCAAAACACACGGGTGATTATTGGACCATTAGAAACCACTTTTTTAGATCAAATGCAAAAAGAAGATAAGCGTTTTCAATATTTTGAAGTTCAAAAACTTTTAAAAAAATATCAAATTGACAACGAGTTAGAATTATTAACTTATTATCAAGAACATAAAAACGAAAAAGAAACCATTTTTTCAAAGCAATCAAAAATCCAAATGCAGTATGTGGCGAGAATGTATACAGAAAATTTTATGAATGGATTTACCACGGTATATTATTTAGATAAAGATAGAACGGGTGTATTCGTTCATAATGAAGAAAAAACAAATTATTATGTGCAAATTCTTTATCAAAAGAAAATGTATGCTATAAGAATTCTAGTAATGAATCCTGAAGAGTTTTCTTTTGACAATGTAAAAGAATTTTTAAGTTCCATAACCTTTGATTAAAAGAAAAAAAGATAGTAAATAAAAGTAGAATCATTTATAATAAATGAATAGGGTGATCATATGATATATTTAGATTATAGTGCAACAACTCCAGTTTCTTATGATGTTTTAGAAACGTTTAATAAAGTAAACAAAGAATTTATTGGGAATCCCAATTCATTACATAGTTTAGGAGTAAAATCCAAAAGTTTAATAAATAGTGCTACAAAACAAATTAGTGATCTTTTTAATGTCTTAGATAGTGAAATTATCTATACCAGTGGGGCGACAGAATCCAATAATTTAGCTTTAATTGGAGTGGCTTTAGCTCATATGAAAAAAGGACGTCATATAATTGTTTCCAAATTAGAACATCCATCGATTTATAAGATTTGTGAATATTTAGAATCTCTGGGGTTTTCTATTAGCTATGTCAATAATGATCAAGAAGGGTTAATTGATTTTGAAGATTTAAAACATTTAGTAAAAGAAGATACGATTTTAGTAAGTATTTGTGCAGTCAATAGCGAAACAGGAGTCAGACAACCCCTTAAAATGATTCGTCAAATTATAAAGAAAGAAAATACCAACTGTATTTTTCATAGCGATATGACCCAAGCTTTAGGAAAAATACCTGTGAACTTTCATGATGTCGATTTAGCAAGTTGTTCCATGCATAAAATCTATGGGTTAAAAGGAATAGGTTTACTGTATAAAAATAGTCGTGTTTCTATTATGCCTTTATTCCATGGCAGTAGTGCATCTGCTACAATACGTCCCGGAACTCCACCGGTGGCTTTAATTGCTTCTTCTGCCAAAGCAATTCGCTTAGCAACCCAAGATTTAGATCGAAGAGAAACATTTATAAAAAGATTAAATGAAAAAATAGTAAAAGAATTATCCAACTATGAAGGAATTGTATTTAATCAAACCAAATATTCTATTCCTCATATCCTAAACATTAGCTTACTAAATATTCGACCAGAAACCTTTATTCACGCTATGGAAGAATATGAAATATATTTAGGAACCAATACTGCTTGTGCCAGCAAAGAATTATCTTCCAGTGTTTTAGCTATTTATAAAGATAAAAAAAGAGCTTCCACAACCATTCGTATTAGTTTATCCCATTTAACGACAACAGATGAAATCAATCGCTTTTTATCTTCTTTTAAAATCGTCTATAATAAATTAAATGACCTTGTTTCAAAATAGAATTATGTGATATAATAAGTCCCAGTTAGAGGGACTTTTTAAGTGATGAAAATGAAACAAATAATAATGATTAAATATGGTGAACTAACAACCAAAAAAGAAAATATCCAATATTTTATTCGTACATTAAATCAAAATATAAAAGAAAAACTAAAAGACTTTTCGGTGACTACCCATTTTGATAAAGGCCGCTTATTTATTGAAACCACAAAAAAAGATCATTTGCTCATCATCGAAAAATTAAAAGAAGTTTTTGGAATTCATGAAATAATTTTAGGATATAAACTAGAAACACTAGAAATCGAAGAAATAGAAAAGGCTATAGGAGAATTAGTGGCTGAAGAAACGTTTACTACTTTTAAAATAGAAACAAAAAGAAGTAATAAAAAAATTCCACTTACCAGTGTTGAAATTAGTAAAACAATCGGGGCGTATTTATTAAAAAATCTTCCCAATCATAAAGTAGACGTTCATCATCCGGATTTACTCATTCATGTCGAAATGCGTGAGCAAGAAAGTTATGTTTATTTTAAAACCATCAAAGGAATTGGTGGCTATCCAGTGGGTACTTTAGGGAAAGGTATCTTAATGTTAAGTGGGGGCATAGATTCACCTGTAGCAGGATATATGACTAGTAAAAGGGGAGTAAAAATAGAATGCCTATATTTTGAAAGTCCTCCTCATACCAGTTTAGAAGCCAAAAATAAAGTCATCCAATTAGCAACAATCTTAAGCAAATATAATGGTAGTATAAAATTACATGTGATTCATTTCACTGAAATTCAAGAAGCCATTTACAAAAACATTCCCCATGAATATTTAATTACAATCATGAGAAGAATGATGTATAGAATTGCCGAAAAAATTGCCTATCAAAGCAAGGCCAAAATTTTAATTAATGGCGAATCAATTGGGCAAGTGGCTAGTCAAACCTTGGATAGTATGAAAGCCATTAATGAAGTAGTAAAATTACCTGTGATTCGTCCTTTAGCTTGTTTTGATAAATTAGAAATTATTGACATAGCTAAAAAAATAAATACGTATGAAACTAGTATCTTACCTTACGAAGATTGTTGTACAATATTTGTACCAAAACATCCCGTTATTTATCCCAAAATAAATTTATGTCGTGAATATGAAGCCTGTATTCCAGTCGATGCATTAATCGATCAAGCAATAAAAAATCATGAAATTATAAAAATAAATGGCCAAGAAAAAAATGATTATGAAGATCTTCTCTAATCATTTTTTTCATAACTAGCACAATGAGTTGTCTTCTTATCTGCTGAAACAAGAATTTGTCCTAAATTACATTTTCCCTCTGTATTATAATATTTACATGATTTTACTTTACAAAGGATACATTGATTAAAATAAGTTTCTTTCATACTTTTCACCTAATATTAGTATGCATAATATGCAACATTTTATACAAACTAGTATTAGGTGATAATATGCGTAAACACAATGATTATTTTTATAAATGTTATGATAAAGAATATGGAAGTAACTTAGAAAAGATGCAAATGGAATGCTTTAATGAATATGGTTATAATTTTGCTGCCAATAGTAAAAAAACACCTCAAATCGATGAGAGTATCAGCAAAACCAATTATCAAAATTGTTTAAAAAAACACCAAAGTAAAAAATATTAAAAATAGAAGATAGTCAAATATCTTTTTTTTTTGTATAATACTTAATGAGGTGAACAATTTGAAAATATTAACAGTAAACGCAGGAAGTTCCTCTTTAAAATTTAATTGTATAGAATTACCGGAACAAAAAGAATTAATTAGTGGGTACTTTGAAAAAATTGGTGATAATGGAAGTTTTTATACAATTAAAATGGAAGGAACCAAAACCAAAAGAGAAGTGGATTTAAAAGATCATTCAGTGGCCATTGAATATTTAATTGAAGAACTTTTAACGAATCATATTATAAATTCTTTAGATGAAATTGATGGTGTAGGGCATCGTTTAGTTCATGGAGGAGATAAATACAGTGAGTCTGTTTTAATTACGGATGAAGTGATTAAAACTGTTGAAGAACTCTCAAGTCTTGCTCCCCTTCATAATCCCGCCAATATATTAGGAGTAAAAGCATTTAAAAAAGCACTTCCTAATACTCCAATGGTGGGAGTCTTTGATACCGCTTTTCATCAAACAATGAAAGAGCAAGCTTTCTTATATCCTGTTCCTTATGAATGGTATACAAAATATGGAATTCGCAAATATGGTTTTCATGGAACAAGTCATAAATATATAACGAGAAAAATGCAAGAAAAACTAAATAAAAAAGAAGTCAATTTAATTAGTTGTCATATTGGTAGTGGAGGAAGTATTTGTTGTATTAAAGATGGTAGAAGTATAGATACAACCATGGGATTTTCACCAAATTCAGGAATTATGATGGGCACTCGTTCTGGAGATATTGATTATTCAATTATTCCTTATTACATTGAAAAAAGTGGGGCTACTTTACAAGAAGTTGATCAAATATTAAATAAACAAAGTGGATTATTAGGAATAAGTAAAACATCTGCAGATCATCGCGATATTGAAATCGAAATTAGTGAGGGAAATGAACAAAGTTTATTAGCAGATAAAATGTATATTGAACGCATTGTTGATTATATCGCTAAATATTATGTTCGCTTAGAAGGCAAAGTAGATGCTTTAGTATTTACTGCAGGCCTGGGTGAAAATGCCAGAGAATTTAGAAGTCATGTTGTTGAAGGATTACATGCTCTAGGAATTTATTTAGATGAAGAAGAAAATATGAATGTGGCTGGATTTATCGATGAGGCCAAAGATGAAGGAATCATTTCAAATGAACAATCAAGTGTACCAATTTATGTAATCCCAACTAACGAAGAATTAATGATTGCTCTTGATACTTACGATTTAATTAATTAAGAAAGGTGAATAGTATGGCATGGGATATTGACAAAAAAATATATAAAAAAATAAAAAAATATAAAAATATTGTAATTGCTAGACATATTGGCCCTGATCCTGATGCCATAGCAAGCCAAATTGCTTTAAGAGATTCGATTCGTTTAACTTTTCCCCAAAAAAAAGTTTTAGCAGTTGGAGCAGGGGTATCTAAATTTAAAAAATTTGGATTATTAGACAAATCAGATTTTAGTGACATGAAAGATGCTCTTTTAATTATCACCGATGTTCCCACTATGGAACGGGTAGATGGTATTGAAGATTTACAATATAAAGAAATTATTAAAATTGATCACCACCCTTGTGATCAAAAAGTAGCTACTATTGAATTAGTTGATGAAAGTGCATCAAGTACCTGTCAAATTATTACCGAAATGTTATTTAAAACAAATTTAATGATGGACCAACAAGTAGCAGGAAATTTATTCTTAGGAATCGTATCTGATAGTGATCGTTTTTTAATATCATACACCAGTGTCAAAACATTTCAAATTATTACCAAATTATTAGAAAGAAGTAAAATCGATTTTGTAAATCTTTATGAAAAATTATATGAACGCCCAATTAATGAAATTAAATTTCATGGCTATTTAGCTCAAAATTTACAATTTCAAGAAAGTGGATTAGCTTATATAAAAATTTCTCCTGAAGTATTAAAAGAATTTGGAGTAGATACGGCTACTCCATCCAATATGATTAATGATTTTAATTATATTAAGGATGTATTAGTATGGACATTTATTACTTATGACGAAAAAAATGAACAATATAAAGTAAATATACGAAGTAGAGGGCCCATTATTAATGAAATTGCTTCAAGATATCATGGTGGGGGACATAAATTTGCAAGTGGTGCAAGAACTTCAGAAAAAGAAGATATTGAAAATTTATTAAAAGACTTAGATCAAGCTTGTCAGGAATATAAAAAGGTAAACGAGTAAATCGTTTATTTTTTTAGATTGAAATCAAGAAATAAATAAACTAT
>CANQDC010000028.1 GCA_947591455.1 uncultured Bacilli bacterium
AATAAAGTTTATCTTTATTGGTTACTAATCATTAAAATTCGGATTTCTATTTCGGATTTCCTCTCCAAAATTCACCTTATTTTTTCATTTTCAGTCAGAATTTTCTACAAACAATTTCATCATCCTCACTAAGATGACCGATTAATAAACTTGAATTCAAATCATGATTTAAAATATTTTTAGAAACTTGTCTTTCATTATAATTAGCATAACAATACTTGCATAAATGATGACAAGAATTATAAACACCAATATCCACCATTTGAACACAACCACATTGTCTAGCTTGCCATTTTTTATATTTTTTCCCAGTTAATAAATAGGCAAATTGTTTAGACATACACACTTCATTACTAATTCCATAAAGAGAAAAATCAAAGTTTTCATAACAAGTTTGAATAGTCATATGATATTTTTTTGCAATCAAAGAAAAATTCTTAGCCAAAAAATCATAATCAGCATTTTGTAAATTTTTTAACTGCAAATCATTTGCATGATGCTCGACATTTTTATAGAAATCTATAAACGAAATAATAATGTGTTTCACGACCCCAGATAAACGAGAACACATTTTTTCAAAAGCTTTTATATGATACTCTAAAGTATATTTATCATTCACTAAAATTGGATCATATCGAACAAATACTTGATCTATATCAATGATTTTAGCAATTTCTTTAATCCCATCAATAATTAAATTTTTATCAATTACATTAGGTTCTATATCTTTTTTATAAGGTGTTAAAGTAATATGAAAAACAATTGGTTGTTTAATTTCTTTTAAATAAGGAAGAATAGGAAGAGGATTTTTGGTACAAAAAACAATTAAATCTACATCTGAAAAATAAATACGACTTACTTTTTTAGTATAAAAAGGATTTCTGACATCGACAAAACCAGCTCGATAACGATTGATAAACCAGGGTGTATAAAAAGCCACAATATCCGTTCTTCCACTTACGTTTAATATCACAACCAAAACCTCTATCTATTTTCTTGTTTCATTTCTTCCAAGCGTAATTTAATCATATGTTCTAATTCAAAAGGAGCTTTCACTTTTCGAATCACTAATAAACTATCTTGTAGTTTTCTTTTTAAAGTTAATTCGTTACTCAATTTTTCTGCTTCAGAACGAATATTTATAAAACTAACTTGATTATCCTGTAAAAATTTTTTTATATACTCTTCAATAGATTGCAAAACATATTCTTTTAATATATATGTATCCATTTCTAGAACCCCAAAATATCCACCTACTAAAAGGCGAAATTCATCATCCTTTGTCAATTAAAAACACCTCTTTAAAATTATGTTCTACTTCTTTTTAGAAGAATCTAACTGTTCTTTTTGTTCCTTTAAATAAAGAACAAAATCAAAATATTTTTTATTTAACTTATCTATCTCATCTTTTAAATTCGATTCCCAAAAAACTATTTTTCTTAAATCTGCTCCAAAACCATTACAAACTTTCAACATATATAAAATCATAACAAACTCTTCTAAATTAAATTCTTTCATAAAAGAATCAAAATTTTCTAAAATAAAGGTAGCTTGCGGATTAGAAGAATTAGCTAGTAAATTTTTTAATAATAATCGAATGACAATTTTAGAATTATTCGATGAATCCACTTGTTTCACTTCTTCTTCTAAAGCAGAATTAAATATTTTTTGTTGATCTTCTAAAGAGAATAGTTGCATATGAGCCGAAACAAAATTAGGAAATGATTTATTAAAAGAAGCATTAATGCAAAAAAAGGATTGTCCATCAATTGTATTCTCTTTAATAATTTTCCAATCTCGTAAAGTTTGAAGATCATAAGCGATTAATTCATCAGATATATGTAATAATTCTTTTAATTTTGCATATGAAATTCCTGGAAAATGAATAATAAGAGTAATTAATTGTTTTTGATCACTGGTTAAAAAAATTTTTTGACTATTCATCTTTAAGATTCTCCTTTATTAATAAAAAAAGCCAAGTTTTACTCTTGGCACAATATCTTTTTTGGTGGAGAATAAGGGATTCGAACCCTTGACCCCCACGGTGCAAACGTGGTGCTCTAGCCAGCTGAGCTAATTCCCCAAAAGAACAAGATTATAATATCATAAGAAATATTGATAATCAAGTATTTTTTTGGATTATTTTTCTTTAATTGTAATTAATCCCTTTTCGACTTCTTCTAATGCTCTACCAAGTTCTTTTTTATTGTAATATTCGTTTTCATTCATTTGAAAATGATTATTTTCACTCATTTGTTTACTTCGAATAGAAGCTACATGAACCAATTTATATTTTGAATCTACAATATTAAGTAACTTATCAATAGATGGATATAACATATTATCACGTCCTTACAATAATATCATACTAAATATTGTGTAAACCATACAATTCTTTTGACAATTTTTGACAATTATTTTACAAGTTTGCGAAGAGCATTTAAGATTTCCACCATGGCCCAAGTATCTTGCTTACAATAAGTAACCAATGCTTGATATTTTAAATTATATTCTTCTTTACTCATTTTGTAGTAATTGGCATATTCTACAATGGCTTCTGTACCATTTTTAACAATTAATTTGTCATAACTTAAATTACTAAACACGGGTAAAGTTTTTTTTATGGAAAAAGATCCTGACAAGCGTTTATCATAAAAATTAAACGTTTTTGCTCTTTCTTCATCAAAGCCTAGATCCATATACATCTTAGAATTTGTATTTACAAGCCATAGTAAATCAAAGCCTCGATCGTATAACTTCATCAAATCTGTTTTGTACTGTGGAAATATCTTCGCCATTTCCTTAATTCTTCCCTTTTCAAAAGAGACGTTTTGAGCAAATAAAGTTCCCCGATCGGGATCCATATACTTAAGCATAAGTTTTATCATCTCTTCTCTTTCATCTTCATGAGTTTTAGCTAAAAAAACAATATTGTCCTGATCTTTATCACAAATTCCAGCTTCTCTTTCTATATGCAAACTAAACTCAAACGGAGATTGAATGTAAGGCCATTCCCCACGAAATCTTGGTACCGGACAAGGCATCGTTTCAAAATCCAAATGATAAATTGGATATTGCAATTGTTTTAAACCAATTTTTATTTTCTCTTTATCTATATATTCTTGATCAAACGAATAGCAATCTCTTTGAATTTGATGAGACTTTTTTGTAATCCAAGCCTCTGGTATATCCATTAAATTATAATATCCTTCATTAATTAAATCTAACCCTTTAATTCTTGTACCATCTTCTTTTACAAAGCCAAATCCATTATGAATATAACTTAAACTCGAATTTTTCAAAGGAATCTTTTTCCCACAAATCGGTCCAAAAAATTTACATCCACTCTTCTTTTTATAGCCACAAGCATCACTTAAAGGGCAGCTAGATGCATCCAATTGATCCAAATAAAGTTCCAACTTTTTAGAGTCCATCTCAACGTAAGTTTGATATTCTTCGGTTATTTTCGTAAAATCAAAAAAAGTAATTAATTCATTCCCAAATTCATCCGTATGATAAACTGGTTTCCCCTCTTCATAAGTTCCATCAAAAATATAATCGGCATTCAAAACTGCTAAATAATAATGATAATGGGCTATTTTTTCCTCCGTATGCGTACTCATATGTTCATGTTCGATAAAATAACGTTGAATTGCTAAATCATAAACATATTGTCCTAAACGATAGCGATCAAAAAACTTATTTCTTTGCTTTTCATAAGAATCTAAAGGCATTTCATCTTCCAAAGGATAGGAAGGCAATTCTCCTTTTAAATAATTAATATTATGAATACGATGCCAAATAGAAAACTTATCACCTTTTTTATGACCGGACTTTAATTCCATATATTTTTTACTGGTAGTTGCTTTAACTTCAATAATATTAATCCCTTGTTCATTTTCATTATAAATATCTACATAACAAATATATTTTATACCATGCAAAGAAAAATCAAAACATTCTTGATCTTTCGTTTTTTCTGCATATATTGACTTTCCCCCAAAAATACTTTCACTAATTCGTCCGGCTTCTTGTTCCACAATTTTATAATAAGGAAGCATAGCTTCCATTTGACAATCTATTTTATCAACTAAATCCGTTTCTTCCTGACTTTCTTCATTGATCTCATACATGGAAGTAACCAGTTCATTAATATTTTCCTGTAATTCTTGTTTTTTATACTCTTGATAACTAACATCGGCATCCAGTCGATCCTTTTTAATTTCTTCTAAGCTGGCATATCTTGGACATCTTGTAAAATTGATAAAATTTGTCTTAGTAATCGCCATATTTATTTCATAATCTCAGCTGAAACACTGTCTGTTGCTTCAACATATTCTAATTTAACTCGTATATTTTTATAATCCTCGATATCCGCTAAATAACCGGCTTCAATTAAATCCTTACCCAATACATATTTTGTTTTTTCTTCTTTCAAATCATTTTTATGATCATTGCCATAGATAGAAGCACTTTTTGATATAACCATTTCCTCTGATTTTTCATTCATCTCTTTCGTATCTAAAAATGCATAACTTACTTTATTAATTGTTACAATAGAAAAAATTCCTAAAAGAACCGCTACAACGATCAATTCCGGAATTGTATACCCTTCCTTATTTTTCATTGTTTACCACCTTACTATACTTAATTATACCATTCCTATGAAAGATTGAAAAGAAAAAATCTCGAAATCGAGATTTATTTACAACATCTTGGTTCATAAACTTCAGAAGTTTCATCTTCTTCAGAATAACTATAACATGGTTGATAAGTATGTTTATAAATATGATGATTCACTACTTTTGTATGGCAAGGTATAATATGTGGCACCTCATAATTGATCACTCTATGGCAACATTGTACTTGTGGACATTCCATAATTGGTGGACACATCATAACTTGAGATTGAGGACAACAAGCTCCCATTCTTGGTGACATACCAGCTTCTGGCATATCCATTCCATAAACGGGCATTTCTTGGGCCTCCTTATACATATTGGCATCCATACAACGATTCATTTTCATTAATACCATTTCCTTTCTAGTCTATTTTATGCCATAAAAAAAATGGTGTTTATGATAAACACCATGCATTTCTTAAAATGGCATTTTCATATTGCCAGAGCTCACCATTTTCATCATTTTTTTCATTTCCTCAAATTGCTTTAACAAACGATTTACTTCTTCAACCGTCCGTCCAGATCCTTGAGCAATTCTTTGCTTACGACTCGCTTTAAGTATTTCCGGATGCTTTCGTTCATAAGGAGTCATAGATAAAATAATAGCTTCTACATGGGCCATATCTTTGGGATCAATAGTAATTTGATTAATTCCCAACTTCCTTGCTTGAGGAAGCATTTTTAAAATATTTTCTAAAGGCCCTAATTTTTTTATTTGCTTTAAAGTATTTAAAAAATCCTCCAAATCAAAAGTTCCTTTTTTCATTTTTCTCGCCGTATCTAATGCTTCTTGTTCACTCATAATATTTTCTACTTTATCGGCTATTGATAAAATATCACCCATATCTAAAATTCGATTGGCCATTCTTTCAGGATAAAACTCGGTTATACCATCCAATTTCTCACTATCCCCAACAAATTTAATCGGAATATTTGTTAAGTGCCGTACTGATAAAGCCACACCACCCTTTGTATTACCATCTAATTTAGTTAGAATCGCTCCGGTTAAATGTAGGGCGCCATGAAAGCCTTCAATAACATGAATGGCATCTTGACCCATCATAGCATCTAAAACCAATAGCGTTTCATCAGGATGAATCAGATTCGTAATATCTTTTAATTCTTGCATTAATTTTTCATCTATTTGCAAACGACCAGCTGTATCAATAAGAATATAATCATATCCTTGTTCTTTTGCATAATGTAAGCTATCCGTTGCAATTTGTAAAGGATCTTGATTTTCTTCACTAAAAACTTCTATATTTAATTCTTTTCCTAACGTTTTTAATTGATCAATTGCAGCAGGTCGGTACACATCACAAGCAACCAATAAAGGTTTTTTATTATATTTTTTTCGTAATAAATTAGCTAATTTCGCACAAGTGGTCGTTTTTCCACTTCCTTGTAAACCCACTAGCATTAAAAGAGTTGGCTTTTTATTTACTTCTAAAGGAACATAATCTCCCCCTAATAAAGAAACCAATTCATCTTTTACTAATTTAATAAACAATTCATCCGGTTTTAAGCTTTTTTCCACTTCGGCCCCAAGAGCCTTTTCTTTAACATGAGAAATAAACTCTTTTACAACAGTATAATTGACATCCGCCTCTAATAAAGCCATACGAATTTCTCTTAAAGCTTCCCCAATATTTTCTTCAGTAATTTTGCCCATTCCCCGAATATTTTTAATTGCTTTACTAATACGATCTCCCATATATTCAAACATTTTGAATCACCTTTCTCTATTATAACAAAAAAAAGAAGATTTTAATAAAATTTCTTCTTTTCTATATAAAACGATTATGTTTTTTCGTATAGTATAAAATCCCCAAACCAGCAATTCCTAATCCAACTAAAGTAAATATTGGAATAATAATACCTGTTTTTGGATTGTCTACTTCATTCATACAAATAGACATATATGTATTCTCATCTACAACGGTTCCTTCTGGTCCATAATATACATCACCAATTTGCTTACAAGTATTTACAAAACAAGAAGCTAAATAATTATATTCAGTGGTTTCTTTTCCCTCTTTATCATAAAAAGTATCTCCAATTTGTTTACAAGTATTGGTAAAACATGTTTTTAAATAATTCATTTCATCTGTTTCATTCCCAGAGGCATCATAATATTTATCTTTAATAACCGTACAATATTTATAATCGCCACATTCACTATCGTAGACACTTTGTTCAACGACCGTACCATTTTTTCCATAAATGGTTCCATCCGATAAAATAGCACACACATTTTTATTACATTCCTTTTGATAAGCTAATGTATCTACAACCGTTCCATCTTTTCCATATCTTGTTCCATCGGACAAAATAGTACAAACATTTTTATTACATTCTTTTTGATAATTTAATGGATCCACTACTTTACCATCTTTTCCATATCTCGTACCATCAGATAAAATTTTACACACATTTTTATTACACTCTTTTTGGTAAGTTAATTGATCTACCTGTTTACCATCCTTACCATACCTTGTTCCGTCAGATAAGATAGTACAAACATTTTTTTCACATTCTTTTTGATAATTTAATTGATTGACTACTGTACCATTTTTACCATATCTCGTTCCATCGGATAAAACTTGACAAGTATGAGTTTCGCATTCTTTTTGAAAAGTTAAATAATCTACAATTCCACCATTTTTACCATAATATTGATCCAAATAGTGTTCACATGTTCTATTTACAGTTTGAGGAACAACATTTAATGTATAATTACATTCTTGAGCAACCTCCACCGTGTTCAAAGTAAATGTACCTAAAACATATACACCTACAGGAAGAACAGCTTTCTCATTATTCTCAATCGTAAATACTACTTTATCAGATCCCACATTAGGTATTCCTATTAAATTCCAATCAGAGGAAGGTTTAATAGAGCCAATATCTATTGTAACATTTTTAAAATCAAAGGTCAGTTGAAACCGATTGATATTAAAAGGCTCTTTTGTAATTTCTATTTGTAAAGTACAGTTATGTTTCATTTTGTCCTCTGATACTTGACATTTTAGTCCCTCTCCATAACTTAATGATGCATATACATTCCGAGTATTTATTATTAACAACGCAGTCATAAACATAATGAAAATTGTTATTTTTTTCATTCTCTCACCCTATTCTATTCTTAGTATACATTATTTTTTCTCATATCAACTATTTTTTTTCATCACTAGACACTTTTTTTATATTTAATTCGGCAATTTTTTGTAAATAAGATCTTTCTTTTTCTAAAAAATGTAACTTTTCTTCATAATGATCTAATTTTTTATTAATTATTTGAATCGATTTTCCAATAGCACTTTTACTAACCTTTTTTTCATTGGCTATTTCTTGCAAGGATAAATCTTCTTCATAAAAAAGTTTAAAAATATCCTGCTCATGATCCGTAAGTAAAGGCCCATAGACATCAAATAAATCATTATAATGTATACATATTTGTGTTTTATCCATCTACATCATATCCTTAAATAATCCATAAATATATTCTTCAATATCAAAAGTTTGTAAATCGCTCATGCCCTCGCCCAGACCAACAAATTTAACCGGGATATCTACTTCTTCTTTAATAGCTAGAACAATTCCTCCTTTTGCAGTACCATCTAACTTGGTTAAAACAATACCTGTAATATTCGTAATTTCTTTAAAAGCCTTCGCTTGCATAATCCCATTTTGACCCGTAGAAGCATCAATAACAAGTAAAGTTTCATGAGGAGCTCCAGGAATAATCCGATCAATGACTTTATTTATTTTTTCTAATTCTTTCATTAAATTCACTTTATTTTGCAAACGACCAGCCGTATCTATAAATACTATTTCTGCTCCATTTTCTTTTGCTTTTTCTAATCCATCATAAATCACACCCGCTGGATCAATATGATCTTGACCATAAAAAAGCGAATCCGTTTTCTCAGCCCATATCTTTAATTGTTCCACTGCTCCAGCTCGAAAAGTATCTCCAGCAATCATCATGACTTTTTTTCCTTGTTCTTTATACTTATGAGCTAACTTTCCAATCGTTGTCGTTTTGCCAACACCATTCACCCCGACCATTAAAATAATCGTTGGACCATTTTCATTCATTTGGATTTTCGTAGTTAACGTTTCATTATTGACATAAATAATAAATAATTCATCAATAATAATCTCATTTAATGTTTTCGTATCTTCAATTTTTTCATTACCCACCCGTTTTTTTAAACGTTCTATAAATTGTACAACCGTATTTACTCCGATATCGGCAGAAATTAATAAGTCTTCCAAAGCTTCAAAATATTCTTCATTAACTTTGGTAAATTGCACTCCTAATAAACTTAATTTAGATACAAATTCTTTTCTAGTCTTTTCTAAGCCTTTTTCATAAACGTCTTGAATTTCTTGTTCTTCTTTTGTCGTTTCTTTTTTATTTACTATTTTTTTTAATTTATCAAAAATACCCATAAACTTTCCTCCAGTTTAATAATTTGTACACACTTTTTCGTCTACATAAGATTTATATTCACTATTTTGTTGACTATCAACAGATCGATAGACAACCACTGAATCTTCTTTTTTACAATATCCCTTTTTATCTTCAAAAAAACCTTCATTAATTAAAGTATTGACCGTAATTTGTTTCGCACAATCAGAGTTACTAGATAAATGAGCAAGATTTTTTGCTAGCATTTCACTTGAAAAACTCACGGAACATTTTTTTAAATGGACATTGGCTAAAACATAGCTAATTGCGGCATCCTGTAAATTTTGTTGCATTTCTTTGGTTGTCTGTTGCTTAGTACGATTCATAATAGAAATTGTACTTGTTGCAGCAATCGTAATGACAACGGACATAATAACAATAACGGCCATTAATTCAATTAATGTAAATCCTTTTTTATTTTGAGCCATCTTTACTCACCACTATCAGTATACCATAGAATTGTATGGACAAACAAAATAATTTGCGTTATAATAACAAGCGAAGAGAAAACTTTATTTTTTTATTTGAAAGGAAAATTTATATGAAAGAAGATAGTACAAGTACGTCTATTACTGCCCTAGGAGGTCTAGGAGAAGTAGGTAAAAACATGTATGTAGTTACCCACAAAAATGAAATATTAATTATTGATGCCGGAGTTATGTTCCCTACAGAAGATTTGTTGGGTGTGGATGCGGTAATTCAAGACGTAACATATTTAAAACAAAATGAAGATAAAATTGTGGGGCTTGTGATTACCCATGGTCATGAAGATCATATTGGAGGAATTCCTTATTTACTCCAAACAGTAAAAATTCCTAAAATCTATGCTGCCAAAATTGCTGCAGATTTAATTAATAAAAAACTTCTTGACCAAAATATTAAATACCAAGATGTCGAGATAATTAATGAAAATTCTATGATCAAAACCAAATATTTTGAAGTAGAATTTGTAACCACAACACACTCAATTCCTGATTCATATGCAGTGGCTATTCATACACCAAATGGAACAATATTTGAAACAGGTGATTTTAAATTTGACTTAACTCCTATTGGACCAACCGCCGATTTACATAAAATGGCGGAAATAAGTAAACGGGGCGTAAAAATTTTAATGAGTGATTCTACCAATGCTTTATCTCCAGGTTTTTCCACAAGTGAAAGCATGGTCGATGAAGCTTTAGAAAGTATTGTAAATAAACATCCAGCCAGAATTATTATTGCTACATTCGCTTCTAATATATATCGGATTAAACATATCGTCGAAACTTGTAAAAGACATAATCGTAAAATTGTTGTTTTTGGTCGTTCAATGGAAACAACTATTGAACTTGCCTTAAATAATGGTTTAATAGAAGATAAAACCGTCATTATTGATTATAATAAAGCGAAAACATTGAAAAAAAATGAAGTATGTATTTTATGTACAGGGTCTCAAGGAGAACCACTGGCTGCTTTATCAAGAATTGCTAATGGGGTTCATAAACAAATTACTTTAATGCCTGATGACTTAGTCGTCTTTTCTTCTAATCCCATTCCAGGAAATGCAAATAGTGTAAATCGCGTAATCAATAAACTTTATTTAAAAGGTGTTCAAGTTTTTACCAATAGTGAATTTAGTGATATTCATGCTTCTGGACATGGAAAACAAGAAGAGCAAAAATTAATGCTTCGCTTAATTAATCCCGAATACTTTATGCCTTGTCACGGAGAATATCGAATGCTAAAAAAACATGCTGACTTAGGACAAATGTGTGGCATACCACGAGATAAAATATTTATCTGTAAAAATGGGGATACAGTTATTTTAGATAATAATGGTGCTCACATGGGGCAACCCGTTCAAGCAGGAGATGTATATGTAGACGGATCAAGAATTGGTGATATCGGTTCGATAGTAATTAAAGATCGTAAATTAATGAGCAACGATGGGATTCTATTAGTCATTTTAAACATTAATCCTTTTACCAAAAAATTATTAATAAAACCGAATGTAACAACTCGAGGATTTGTTATGGTTAATGAAAATAGTGAATTAATTAATAAAATTGAAAGAAAAATCACCTATATTGTTAATACTACTTTAGAAAACAATAATTACAATTATACAGATTTAAAAAATCAAATCATTTTAGAACTTCACCCTTATATTAATGAATTAACGGGAAGACATCCAATTATTTTACCAGTAATTATGGAAGTTAAAAAAAATGATTAAAAGTGAAAAAAATTCAATCTTTAATTTGATTGAATTTTTTTATTTTAGTATAAAAAAAGAAACTATTTTGCTTCTTCTTGCGCTCTAGTTTCTCTTATCACTGTAATTTTAATAGTTCCTGGATATTGCATTTCTGATTCGATTTTTTCTTTGATATCTCGTGCTAATTTATAACTTTTTGAATCATCAACTTCATCAGGTTTAACCATAACTCTTACTTCACGACCGGCTTGCATAGCAAACGTTTTTTCTACCCCTTCAAAAGAATTGCCAATCTCTTCTAATTGTTCTAAACGTTTAATATAATTTTCTAAAGAATCGTTTCTGGCCCCCGGTCTGGCAGCCGATAAGGTATCAGCAATTTGAACCAAAGTAGAAATAACTGTAGCTTGTTTTTCATCCCCATGATGAGAAGCTATGGCATTAATGATAACTTCATCTTCATGATACTTTTTAGCAATTTCAACTCCTATTTCTACATGAGAGCCTTCAATTTCAAAATCAATCGCTTTACCTATATCGTGTAAAAGCCCTGCTCTTTTGGCTAACACCACATTTTCACCAAGTTCTGAGGCCATAAGACCGGTTAATGTGGCAACTTCTATCGAATGTTGTAAAGCATTTTGCCCATAACTCGTTCTAAAATGTAATTTTCCAATTAAATGAACTAATTCTGGTTCAACATTAGTAAGCCCTAAATTAAATAAAGTATCCGTTCCCATTTCGGTAATTTTTTCATTAATATCTTTAGACACTTTATCATAAATTTCTTCAATTCGAGATGGGTGAATTCGACCATCTTTAATCAAAGTCTCAATTGTGATTTTAGCAATTTCCCTTCGATAAGGATCAAAACTAGAAATTACAATAGCTTCTGGTGTATCATCAATAATTAAATCTACCCCCGTCACAGACTCAATGGTTCTTATATTCCTGCCTTCTCTACCAATAAGGCGTCCTTTCATTTCATCATTTGGTAACGTTATCGTACTGACGGTTTGTTCACTAGCTACATCTTCCGAATAACGTTGCATACTAGAAACAATTAAATCTTTCGCCTTATCATTGGCAATTAATTTCGCTTCACTTTCTTTTTCTTTAATATAAGAAGCTACCTCCAAAGCCATTTCATTTTCTACTCGTTTCATAATTAAATCATGAGCTTTTTCACGAGAAAACTTAGCAATTTCCTCTAATTGTTGCATTTCTTGTTTTAACATTTCATCCATTTTAACTTCTTTTTCAGATAGTTCTTTTTGTTTTGCTAATAAATTATTATCACGCTCATCCAATAAAGCATCTCTTTTTTGTAGCATCTCATCGCGCTTATCTTGAGTTTGCTCTCTTTGCATTAATCGAGCTTCTGAATCTTTAATTTCCTCTTTCTTTTGCTTGATTTCTTTATCTGCTTCTTGTTTTAATTGATAAGACTCTTCTTTTAATTCTAACAAAGAATCTCTCTTATATTTATCTGCCTCTTTCTTAGCGTCTGCTAATAATTTTTCAGCTTTTTTCTCTGCATTATTTCCTTTTACAAAATCCATTATTAAAATAAATATTGCCCCTACAAAAATTCCTATAATCAAAGTTAAAATAATGGATACCAAGTTTACATTCATAATATCCCTCCATTATTTTATATATAACAAATTCATTTATAATAAATCTATCTATACATTTCCTATTATAAAATTTTCACAACAATTAATCAATAATATTTTTGTAATATGTTATAATTTTATGATAATGTCAGTATAGATAATTTTTTGAAAATGTCAGTAAAAGAAATTATAATATCTTTCC
>CANQDC010000029.1 GCA_947591455.1 uncultured Bacilli bacterium
TCTATCATAATACTCCTTATTATTGTGATTTTAATCATATTAATAAAAATAGTACCAACTGTATAAGTCGGTACTAAGCTTAAATTTTAGGAATAGTACCTAACTCATCAAAACTAGGTATTCCTTTTTTATTTTATGCAAGTTTCCTTGACATATTCAATATATCATAAAAAAGCATTTTTATCAAGTACGTTTTATATTATGTTTTATATTATAACTCAAACCTCCCGAGTTACTATCAATCTTGTATAATTGAAAAAATTATCTACAATTTTTTTGCTTTCTATATAATTCTACTCTCATTGCTTCTCTTAATGTAGATTCTTTCATAACTAATAACCACCTTGATGACAATTATATCATATTTACTATGCTTTAACAAAATATTTTGCCCTTAGATCTCTGATAAATTAATATGAAAGTGTGTTTTCTAAATTGTCATAATTTTTATAAAATTCATTGTATTAGAAACAAATGTTTGGTATAATTATTTTAGGAATACTTAGTTAGTTTAGGTACTATTCTCCTTTACTTTTTTAAAGTGGAAGGAGGTGAAGTTATGAGAAAGACAGAGAAATATCTTTGTTCTATCATAATACTCCTTATTATTGTGATTTTAATCATATTAATAAAAATAGTACCAACTGTATAAGTCGGTACTGACCTAAAATTTTGGAATAGTACCTAACTCATCAAAACTAGGTATTCCTTTTTTATTTTATGCAAGGTATCCTTGACATATTCATCATAACATAAAAACGTACTCTTATCAAGCGCGTTTTATATATTTGTACATTTTGATAAAGATATTCGAAAAAGTTCAAATAGAAACGTTAAGTATGACAACTTCAGACAATAAAACTTATATTTATCTTTTGTTACTATAATCTATTAGAAACTGAGTTTTTTAGTAATCACAGTTATAAAAAAATGACACTTAATTCTATGAATTAAATGTCCATCTGATTTTTTAGGTAGACATTCAACTTGCTAAAACTGAATGTTCCCTTTTTTATTTTATGCAAGTTCTTTATATAGAATTTAAAACAAATTCGACAATGGTGTCCTAATGGAAGAATTACGACAACTTTTTAAAACAAAAGATGCCAAACAAATATTAACTAAATTTCCTATCTTATTTTTGAGGTTTTAATACTTTAACCAATCTATTTGTTTTTATAATATCTTTTTTCTCTTCATCCCTTTTTCTATAATATTCTTTCATATCTCTTGGAATTAAAATATTATGTCTTTCCTCAACAATTTTCATAAATTCATCCATATGGGCATCTCTAATTTTGCACAAACTTTCCTGATACTCATAATCATCTTTAAAGAATTTCGGCAATTCAGGATCCTTCATATTTAAATATAGTATTTGATTACGATAAATTTCTGGGCTAATAGATTCAAAACTATTTTCGTAATCATATAAAGGAGCTAATCTTTTCCCTTCACTCTTATCCTTTTTCTGTTTAAATAAGAAATTATTACCACTTCTATCTAACTGAGAAGTATAAAAATCACGAATAATAAATTTTTTCATATCAGATAATAAACTTTTAAACTCCTCAGAATTATTACAAATTTCCATTAATTTATCTAATCCAAAAATATCTACACTATCTAAATTATAATCCCATGATCTTGTATAAACAAAGTCAGGAGAACAAAAATTTTCTGATATCAAGCCATACTCTATTTTTTCCCCGGCTACCTTTAATTGTGCAACTTTATAATGTACTGTATCTAGCTCAAAATATTCTGATATAACTTCACCAAGTAATTCATTGATAAAATAAAAATCATATCCATTACTTTTATAGAAGTACCACTTCCCATCTATTTTATGCCAGTGATCTATAAAGAAAAAATGTGGTGCCACAAAAAGTAACTCCTTCGGAACTCCCATTTCAAGACTCATCTCATGTGCTAATTTATCATAATAATCATATTTATCTTCAGACAATTCAGGCAAACAATCAACGTTGATTGTAAATATTTTAGTATTTTCCGTAATACAATTTTCTATCATTTTAACCACCTCTTAAAAATCACCTTGCATTATAACTTTGAATAAATTGATTACTTTGCACAAGTAATGATATCGGTATGCAAGTGTATTTTATCTTAATTGACAAATAATAAATTTAAATTTACGGATTATTATAACATGCTTTTAAACAATTTAAAACTCGAAATAAAAGTTCGAGTTTCCTATCTTTCTTTTGCGAGTAATTGGAATATAAACATTTAAGTCAATCATTTGTAATAAACATGGCATCTCCGAAAGAAAAGAAACGATATTTTAAATCAATCGCTTTTTTATAAGCTCTTAATATATTCTCCCTACCAGCCAAAGCAGAAACTAGCATAACTAAAGTACTTTTAGGTAAATGAAAATTAGTAATTAGACAATCGATTGCTTTAAATTCATAACCAGGATATATAAAGATATTGGTATTTCCCCTGCAAGATGTAAAAGTATTATATTTACTAGCTATTGTTTCCAATACTCTTGTAGAAGTTGTACCAACAGCAATAATTCTTCTCTTTTCTTTCTTGGCTTGATTTAAAATAGCTGCTGTTTCTTCACTCATTTCATAATATTCTGAATGCATTTTATGTTCTAGGATATTTTCTTCTTCAACAGGTCTAAATGTTCCCAAACCCACATGCAAAGTAACATTGGTTATAATTATACCTTTTTGTTTTAATTCATTTAGTAATTTGCTCGTAAAATGAAGCCCGGCGGTTGGCGCTGCAGCACTCCCCAAATTTTTCGCATACACCGTTTGGTAACGATCTTTATCGTTTAGTTTTTCTTTAATATATGGAGGAAGAGGCATTTCTCCTAATTTATCTAAAATTTCCATTAGTATACCTTCATAGAATAATTGAACACGAACAATTCCTTCATCTTTTTTTTCTATAACTTCTGCTACTAAGTCATTCGTTCCAAAAACAATTTTAGTTCCTACTTGTAAACGTTTCGCTGGCCGAGATAAACATTCCCATTTATTATCTTCCAGATCTTTTAATAGTAATAATTCAATCGTAGCACCTGTTTCTTCTTTCGTACCAATTAAACGAGCAGGGATCACTTTCGTATCATTAAGAACCAAGACATCCCCTTTTTTTAAATAATTAGGTAATGAGATAAAGACATCATCCTTACTTGCTCCAGTTGTTTTATTTAAAACAAGCATTCTAGAAGCACTACGATTTTTTAAAGGAGTTTGCGCAATTAATTCTTCTGGTAAATGATAGTCAAATTCGTTAATATTCATTGGCCATACTATCCTTTCTATTTTTAGCTTTTCTCCTAAAATAAGGCATCTTTAAATGCAATTTTCAAATGTTTGTAAGCTTTTTCAGTAGCTACCCGTCCTCTAGAAGTTCTTTTAATAAAACCTTCTTGTAAAAGATAAGGTTCGACCACATCTTCAATAGTAGATACTTCTTCCCCAATACTGGTGGCAATGGTTTCTACGCCCACAGGTCCCCCATTAAATTTTTCGATTAATGAAGTTAAATATTCAATATCGATATTATCTAACCCGTATTTGTCAACTTTTAAACGTTGTAGAGAATCCATCGCTAATTCCTTTGAAATATAACTTTCTCCTGAAACAAGGGCAAAATCACGAACTCGTTTAAATAAACGGTTAGCAATTCGAGGCGTTTTTCGGCAACGTTTACTTAATTCTTTCGCCGCAGCATCTTCAATTTCCATATCTAATACTCGACTTGTCCGTTTAATAATTCCTTCTAACTCTTCTTCTTTATAATATTCAAGCTTTGATATAATTCCAAAACGATCTCGTAATGGACTAGAAATATCACCGGCACGAGTCGTTGCTCCAACAAGAGTAAAAGGTGGTAAATCAATTTTAATATTTCTTGATTTTCCCTCCGTACCAATAATTAAATCAATTTCAAAATCTTCCATCGCGGGATATAAAACTTCTTCAATAAATTTAGGCATCCGGTGGATTTCATCAATAAAAAGAACATCTCCTGGTTCTAAAGTAGACAAAATCGCTGCCAAATCTCCTGTTTTTTCAATAGAAGGACCACTCGCTGTTTTAATATTTGTCCCCAATTCATTCGCGATAATATGAGCGAGTGTTGTTTTTCCAAGTCCTGGTGGCCCATATAATAAGACATGATCTAAAGGTTCATTACGCATTAAAGCCGCTTTAATAAAAACACGTAAATTTTCTTTGATTTCTTTTTGACCAATATATTCATCTAATGTCGATGGCCGAATATTTAATTCAAAAGAATCTTCATTTTTTTCTTTTGCATCTACAATTCTATCTTCCATAGGTTTCCTTTCTATTTTAATAAAAGACGTAAAGCTTCTTTTATTTGATCTTCCACTTGAGCACTTGCATTTAATTTAGGTAAGATCTTTTTAATATCGGTTGTTTTATATCCTAAACTTTCTAATACTTCAACCACTTCTTCTAAACCATTGCTAGAAACTTCATCTTGAGTAGCTAGTTTGCCTTTCAAATCCAAGATAATTTGACGAGCAATCTTCTCACCTATTTTAGGAAATTTTGTTAAATATAAAATATTTTCTCGATCAATGGCATCAATTATACCATTTACACTGCCTGTTGCCAACATCGGTAAAGCCATTTTAGGTCCTAAACCTTTAACATTAATTAAACGCAAAAATAACTCTTTTTCCTCAAGAGAAGAAAAACCATATAAAGAAAATTCATCTTCTCGAATATGCGTATAAATATAAATTTTAACTTCACTATCTATGGAGAACCGAAAAGGATTCGCTACATAGATTTGGTAGCCAATTCCTTGATTTTCAAGAGTTATATAATTCTTTTCTGCATCAATAACTTTTCCTTTAATAAAGCTAAACATTTGTATATCACCAAGAATTATTGTACTAAATTTTATCCTCAAAGTCTATTCTTTCCAGTCATTTTAAAAAGAATAAACCAATCTTTATTTCTATTTTTTAATTCTAACTTTCATCAAAAATATAGGAATGATTTAATTTTTTTAATGCTTTGACTTCAATTTGACGAATTCTTTCCTTGGTTACATGATATTTTTTACCAATTTCTTCTAAAGAATAACAATTGCCATCAATAAAACCAAAACGCAATTTAATTACATCTAATTCTCGCTCTTGTAATATGGATAAAACGGAAATTAATTGTTCTTGAAAAATTTTATTAAGAACATCTTCTTCAAAAGAATCACTTTTAATAATATTTTTTAAACACATACCCTCTTCATCCATTGGGGTTTCGAGAGAAAGTGGCTCTTGACTAATATTCATTAATTCTTGAACTTTTTCTACTTTCATACCCATTTTTTGAGCAATCTCTTGATCTGTTGGTTCTCGTTTTAATTCTAGAAGTAATTGTTTTTTGATTTTAAGTATGTTACGAATCCCATCTATTTTTCGTACTGGTAATCGAATCATACGGGATTGATGAGATATGGCATAAATGATCGCTTGACGAATCCACCAAGTGGCATAAGTAGAAAATTGAAACCCTTTACTATAATCAAAACGCTTAATAGCTTCAATTAAACCAATATTTCCTTCTTGAACTAAATCATCAAAGTCTAAAAAAGAATTATGATAACAAGAAGCAATTTTCTTAACTAACCCTTGATTGATTTGGACAAGTTCTTCAAAACTCTTTTGATCTCCCTCTTGATACTTTATAAATAATTCTATATTTTGATGAAAAGTTGCTTCTTGGCTAGCGACAGAGTCATGGTTTATGGGATCCCTATTTACTACAATGTGATGTTTTTCTAAATAACTTTTACATAATACCTCTAGATTTTCATTATTTTGAAGATAGTTTTTTAAAAAATTCTCACTCACTTGTGTAGTATTTTTAAATGTAGTAGCAAAAACTTCTTTAATAAAAGAATCATTTACAAGTTCTTTAGCATCCTCAATCGTTAATGTATACTGTATCGATTCTAAAAAATCTAAAAATGTTTTTAAACGTTTTTCTAAAAAAGGCGTATGATCCCCTTTACGGGTAAGAGACTCTAAATAATTTTTTAAAATATCGATCGTCATATGATTAGATAAATATTTTTTTACTTGAATAAAAAAAGCTATGTTGAATTGTTCTGTAGAATCATGTAAAGCATTTTCATACATATTATCCCATTCTTTTTCACTAAGAGATAAATAACTATATACCTCTTTTAATTCTTCTAAATCCCTTTGCTTTTGCATACTTCCACCCACCTTGTTTTTTATTATAATATAGAAATTTTCAGTTTCCAATAAAAAAGTTCTTATCTCGAAAAAAATTGGATAAGAACTGGTGATAAAATCAGTAAAAACAAAATAGGAATAAAAAACAAAACAGAAACGATACTTATTTGAATTGGTAATTTTGATATATACGCCTTGGTTTCAAAGATTTGTTTTTCTTTTAGATAATCTATTTCGGTATTTAAAGTAGAAAGCATACTACTTCCATATAGATTCGAATCAATCAAATTTAAAAGCAAATTTTGGATGGCCTCACTAGGCATCCGTTCTTTCATGGATTTTAAACTTTCGGTAAAACTTTTCCCCATATGCACTTCTGATAAAACTTTTTTAAATTCATCCGAAAATTCACCGGAAATATTTTTGGCAGTTAATTCTAAAGCATGCAGTAAATGGCTTTTAGACTCTAAGGAAATACTTAAAACTTCAAAGAAAAAAATGGCTTCTTTTTCTAATTTTTGTGTTCTTTTTTTTATTTTCCGATCCAAAACAACTTTTTCAAATGAGTAGTAAAAAAGCAAAACGAACAAAAAAGCCAAAAGAAATCCATATTGAAAAAGAAAGAAAGTACCCACAAATAATAAAATAGCTCCTAAAAAACGAATCGTTAATAATTCGGCTACACTATGCTTATAGTTGGGACCCAAAAGTTGTACTTTTTTTTCAAACCGAGCAATTGTTTTTTTTCGATATAATTTATGCATCCAATAATTACTTTTATTCATGATTTCACCTTCAATAAATTATGAATTATCAAAATATAACAACTATATAAACAGAGCAGGATCAAAAGAATGAATAATCCTATTTTTGTTTTAAATAAAGGAGTAAAATAGGTTGGATTCACTATATAGATAAAACCGCTAAAAAAAATGGGGAGAAGAAGCAAAAAACGAAATACAAATACATTGGCACTTGTTAGGCTTTTTAACTCTTCTTGTAATTTCTTTTTATCCATAATTGTTCTTTCAATAGACGAAAATATTTGACTAATGTTTCCCCCTGTTTTATTAAGAATGGTTAAAGAAGAAGCAATCAATCGAGCATCAGGAAGTTTTACTCGGTCATAAAAGCGATTAAAAGCAACATCAATCGATAATCCATATTGAATATCTAAATCAATTTTCTTAAACTCATCTTTTAAAGGCCCCGTTAATTCAGTTTTGACGATTTGAATCGTTTGACGAATACTCCGACCGGATTGAAAACAGTTTTTCATCATAATAATGGCCTTTAATAAATCCTCTTCCATTCTTTTTCGTTTTTTTCGAAATAGTAAATAGAAAGCAATATCTGGTAAATAAAAGCCAAGCAAAAAGGCCACAAGATACAAAAGGAAATAATTCTTTGAATATTGTAAAAAAACTGTCCCCATTCGAAAAAGAACAAATAATATTCCTAAACTAAATTTTAAAGAGACATAATCCATCGCTTCTCTTTCTTTTTGTTCATCTAAAGTTAAATATCGATCATACTTATGACTATATTGTCTTAATTTTTTTGACTTTTTTAATAGAAAGGATAGACTATGAATCCCTTTCCAACCCATCAAAACAATTTTATCTAAAATGGATAATTCATTTTCTTGTTTAAAAGATAGACTAAAAGAAGTAAATCGCTTTTCAAATTTATAGGCTTCAATATATTTTATAAAATACATGAGAGCCAAAAGTAGACAGGCAATACCAACAATTTGAAAGAGCAATACTCTATAAACTACTTGATCCATAGCATCTTTTTCCTTTCTATCTTAATTTTTACTTCGACTAAATATATCTTCTAAATCATTAATTCCTCGAGCCACAATTTTTTTAAGAGCTTTCGGTGTTTTTTTATAAAGAATATATTCGCCATCCACTTCTCCTTGCTCAGTAAGACCTTTTTGATGAAAAGCAAATATTTCTTTTAAGGCAATTCGATCCTCATCAAACCCATCTAATTCAACAATGGAAGTAATTTTTCTTTTCCCATCATTCATTCTTTCAATAGTAACAATTAAATCGATGGCATTTTCCATATATTCCCGAATGGCTGGAACAGGAATATCTAATCCACTCATTAACACCATAGTTTCCAAGCGATTCAAAGCATCTGCAGCTCCATTCGCATGCAAGGTAGTTAAAGACCCATCATGACCCGTATTCATGGCTTGAAGCATATCGAAAGCTTCACTTCCTCTTACTTCCCCAACAATGATTCGATCCGGACGCATTCTTAAAGAATTAATCACTAAATCACGAATCGTAATTTCTCCCGCTTCTTTATAATTTGTCGTTCTTGTTTCTAAAGAAATAACATGATTTTGTAAAAGTTTTAACTCAGCCGCATCTTCAATCGTAATAATTCTTTCATCATCCGGAATACAACTACTTAAAATATTTAAAAGCGTAGTCTTCCCACTTCCTGTTCCTCCACACACAACAATATTTAATTTTCCCTTCACAGCAGCTACTAAAAAACGGGCCATATAAGGAGTCAACGTTCCAATACGAATCAAATCCTCGATATTCGTCATCGTTGGTTTAAATTTCCGTATCGTAATCACTGGTCCTTTGGTAGATAAAGGAGGAATAATGGCGTTAATTCTTGACCCATCCAAAAGTCTTGAATCAACCATAGGATTTGTTGCATCAATCGTTCTTCCTAAAGGTTCAATTAATCTCTTAATGGTTCTTATAATGTGCTCATCATTAATAAAAGAAATACTCTCATCTTTTACAAGTTTCCCATCAATTTCAATATAAATTTCATCCGGACGATTGACCATAATCTCCGTAATATTTTTATCCTCTAATAATTCCGTAAGCGGTCCATACCCATTAATTTCATTATCAATTAAATTAAATAAATGATCTCTTTCTAAATTAGATAAATCATATCCCTCTAACGATTTATCTATTTCATTATTGATAAAATCAGTTAAATTTTGCTCTTCAGGAATCTCTTGATCAATAATATTTTCTACAATACGAGTACGTAAATCATCCAACAATTTTTTATCAGGAAAAATTTCATAATCAGTTAATGTATTCAAAGAAGATTTTTTCCGTTCAATTTGAAAGGCATCTAATAAACTATTTTTCATTTTTCTTTTCCTCTTTTTCAGTATTATCTAATATATCTAAAGCCATTGTCATCAACGTGGAATAATCTTTATTAAAAAGACTAGGCATTCTTTTTTGTAAAGTAATAATTTCTCCATTCAATAGATAACTATCTATATTTTTTATAAAAAAACTAGAAGATAATGTATAATCTATATTTGCTTTAATAATGGTTTTTATATCATATAATGAAAAATAATTTTTAAATGGATCGCGACTATTATTTAAAACAATTTTATATTTAGTAATATGATTTTCTTTAAAAATACTAAGCAATGATTTCATATTTTTAATATCTAAAGGATCATTCGTTAAAACAAAAAGTATACTATCCGCTTTATCTAAAGCAATTAAATTCATTTCATTAATAGTATGATTTGTATCAATTAATACAATATCATAATAATTACTAGCTTTTTCTAAAAACAATTCAACATATTTGGAATCAATTTTATTCGCTTGTCTAGGATCTTTTGGACATGGCAAAATATCGATATAATCATCATATTTTGTAATATAATCTTGAAAGTTTTTATACCGATGATTATTATAATCATCAGCAAACTGATATAATGTTTTTTCAAAAGGTCGATTTAATGCATTAGCAATACCTCCATTAGATAAATCTAAATCAACAAGAAGCACTTTTTTTTCTAAAAGTTCATAAATTCCAGCTAAATTAATAGCGGTAATCGTCTTGCCGACTCCTCCTTTTGCTGAAAATATACACATTGTTTTTCCTTTTGCCATTTTATCCCTCTATTCTTTATAAATTTCAAGCTGATCGTTTTTTAAAATTGCCTTCATTTGTACTTTTACTTTGTATTTTTTAAGTCCTATAATTTGACCAAAAATACTAGATATTTCATAAGAATTTGCTAGGTGTACTTCTGCATCATCAAAAGTAATTTTCAAGTTTTTTATGGGTATCTCATTTTTTTCATATAACGCTTTTATCGTTTCTTGGTCTTTTAAATCAAAAGTTGTTTTCAAAATATCTTTAGTCACATGAGTAAGTTTTATCTTTTCTTCTATCAAGAAACTCGTATCTACCATAAAGGCAAATAAGAGCAAAAAGATAGGTACAAAAATGATAAACATTACTAATGTTTGGCCTTTAGAATTCATGATAAAACGACTCTTTTCACTTTAATTTGATACGGATTTTCAAAAATCAAATTAAGTCCCGGTGTAATGATTTCAATATCTTTAGTAAGTTCAATATTCGTATATTTTCCATCTTTTTCAAATACGAGATCAATCTTCTGATCCTGTCCTTGAATCTTTTTTTCAATATCTTTCTTACTCATTTGTGTTTCATACATAGAAATAACATCTTCCAAATAATTCGTTAGTTCACTTTTAAAGTAAAATATTTTTCCAATATCAAACATAGCCAACATCATAAATAAAAAAATCGGTAAAATGAATACAAATTCAATGAGAGCTTGCCCTTTATTAGTTCTTTTTTTCATACTCGTCCCCTATTTAACTTTCTTCTTTTTCCACCTCACAAAATCCATCTCCTGGCTTCTTTCCTTCCACATAAACTTGTCCAACCAAAGAACATGCAGTTTTTGTGATAGAATCTTTTAAATATCCCCCAAAATAACTTACAATAGCAACGGTTATCACACTTATAATAGCAACAATCAGAATATATTCCACTAATGCCTGCCCCTTATTATTAAGTTTGTTCATGAAAAAACACACCTACTATCATAATAAATATAAACTAAAATACCTAGAAAGTCAATTTTCTTCTACTAATTTTGCATGGATTACGGTACGACGATTCGTATTTCCACTTCCATTACAAGTAGATAAAGTAATAATTCGATCAGTAGCATTCAAAGAAAGATTAAAATTCTTATAACTACGCTTTTTGATTGTATTTAAAAAATCCAAAAATTCCTGATCAGAAGAAAAATCAGTAGTAATATAATACTCTTCTGCTTCAATAGCATAGTAAGAAAAAATTTCATAAGTATACGTATGATGATCACAATCAAAAACTTCTATATAATGATTTTTTTCATCATCAAAATAGCCTTTATTAAAAACATTACGAAGAAGCCCAAACATAGATTTATCAGAAGCATTATGACCAAAAACAACCACATTTTTATTCTCCCAAGAAGAATTACGATAATCCATAAAGATAGCACCTAATTGATTATTTTTCTTATTAAAAGAATGAGTCAAGTAATATTCATTGTCACTAGTATGAACAACCGGATAACTAATATTCCCAGCATTGGTTCTTATCCAACCAATCGTATCTGAATTCATTTGTTTTAATTTATTAAAATCCACTGTAAATATTTCTTGTTCGTTTCCATCCTCATCCACTTGAACTTCTATTTTAGTGGCCGCATCAACAACATCTTTCGTTTCCTTATCATTTTTATGAGCATCTAAAAAAAAGGAAGTTATTTGATAGACTGAAAATAAAAACACCAAAAATAAGAAGAAAAACAAAACATTCTTCTTTTTTAATTTTAATTTTTTCCTTGTTGTTTTTTTCTCTTTTTCCATTTAAGTCCACTTCCCTTTATTCATACCATTATAATACTTTTTAAAAGTTTATTAAATAAGTAGTCTAAACAAAAAATGAACACCAAATTCATGATATTCATTCTTACCTATTAATTTTGTTTCTTACTCTTTTTTAAATAGATCATTCCACCCATAGCACTTAGAGCAAGAACTCCACTTAGCACAATATTTGTAGTTCCAGTTTTCGCATTATTGGTTGTTGAAACTGGTTCAGTACTTTCTTCAACTACTACATCTCCTAAGGCTACCATAAATGGTGATAATTCATTTACTGTTACTTTTATTTTTCCATCTTCAACTATTCCTGTAAATTCTTCATAACTTCCATCATGTTTTTGGTGTAAGACAAATGCTTTCTTACCATTATGTTCTCTTCCAACATTAAAAGTTAATGTTAAACCGCCAGTAATATCTCCAGTTACAACTTTTAATTCAAATGCTCCAAAAACATTTTCATAACCTTTTTCTTGCATTTTATCTTTTAATTTGCTATAAATACTTGATGATTCATCAATTGTAGTTCCGCTTAAATCTACACCGTCAATTTCATCAAAGTATACACTTTTTACAACGCTTTTAACTCCATCTTGTTTCAAATATATAATAAAGTCATCACTAGCATTGGCAAATTTTACTTTATAAACATTTTCTACATTATTATAGCCAATATCAAAAGTTGATATCTCATCTTTTATAAGTTTCCCAAAATCGTCGACTTTTTCAAAACTAGTAATTTCTCCATTGTAATATTCAGACCAATTTTCTTCAACATATTGTTTTATAAGTGGCATAGCATAATTTATATATTCCTCTTCTGAAATATTAGCAGGTATAGTTAATTGTGGCATATAAAATGAATTAAACTTAGTTTCAGCATATAATATATCATTTTTGAAAATTAATACATCTTTCCTAGTAAAGCCAAAGTTATATATATCACTACGAGGTCCACTATACACAACTACTTTAACTTTATCATCATTAAAGCCATTTTCCACAACTTTTTTAATGTATTCTTCGCTATCTCCAGAATTAGTAGGAGCATTAGTAGAATTTATTTCGGTAGCAATTATATTGTTTAAATCAATTTTAGATAATTTTGC
>CANQDC010000030.1 GCA_947591455.1 uncultured Bacilli bacterium
GAAAGAGTTGTTTACAATGCTACGAAATGGGGAGTAACTGGATTTTCTAAATCATTAGCTGATGAGGTTGCAAAATACGGCATAAGGGTTACTAATTTAATGCCAGGTATGATGAAAACAGATATGTTTAATAAAATGAACATTCAAAAAAATATGGCAAATGGTGTTGATACAAAAGAGGTTGTAAGACTAGTTCAATTTATAATTGATACACCTAAAGATGTAATGATACCAGAGGTAGGCATTAAGAATATAAATAACTAAATTTAATTAAAAAAATATTGGTGTATAAAAACAAATTATCCTTGTTTTGTATTTCAGTGCTTTATATAAGGAAAAATAAAATTGAAATAATATTCATAGGATTCATTTATGATATGTTATGTATGAAAAAATTACGAAAATAAAGGAAAGTGGTAAAAATGAATAATCGACAAAATCAAACAAATATTAATTGGTATCCAGGGCATATGGCTAAAACAAGACGACTAATACAAGAAAAATTTCATTTAATAGATGTCGTATATGAATTAGTGGATGCACGGATTCCTTATTCGTCAAAAATTAAAGATATATATAATTTAATATTAGATAAACCGAAAATAGTTATTATGACTAAAAAAGATTTATGTGATATTAATGTTACCATGAATTGGGTAAAGTATTATGAAAATTTAGGGGCTAAAGTATTAATGGTTGATTTAAACGATCCCGAAGACTTTAAGAAAATTATTGATTTAACGAAAGAATTAACCCAAAGTATTCAAGAAAAACGTGAAGAAAAAAGAATGAAACCTAAAGAGATTCATGCATTAGTCATCGGGATACCTAATGTTGGCAAAAGTACACTAATTAATAAAATGGTTGGTAAACATGTGGTGAATGTAGGAAATAAACCTGGTATTACTCAACATTTAAAATGGCTAAAAACTCCTTATAATATTTTACTTTTAGATACCCCAGGTATTTTATGGCCTAAGTTAAGTGAAGAAAAAGTAGCCTTAAATTTAGCTGCTACCTCTAGTATTAAAGAAGAAATTTTACCTATAGATGAAGTGGCTGGTCATATTTTAAAAATGTTAGCTGAATATTATCCTGATATTCTAAAAGAAAGATATCATGTCTCTAATGTTGATGATATAGAAGAAGTATACGAAATCATTGGAAAAAACATTGGAGCGATAAAGCATGGCGAAGTAAATTATGATAAAGTCAGTAAAAAAATAGTAAATGATATGAAAATGGAATACATTAAAGGAGTAACGTTTGATCGCTAATGGAAGATTTATTAAAATATGAAAAAAAATTATATAAAGAGGGAATTAATCGAATAGCGGGAGTAGATGAAGTAGGCAGAGGACCACTAGTGGGTCCTGTTGTTGCTGCAGCAGTGATTTTACCAAAAAATTACAAGTTAGATGGCTTAACCGATTCTAAAAAATTAAGCGAAAAGAAACGTGAACTTTTTTATGATATCTTAGTAAAAGATGCCATTGCAATTGGTATAGGAGAGGTTTCTGCAAAAAAAATTGATGAAGTAAACATTTATCAAGCGAGCAAATTAGCTATGATCGAAGCAATACAAAATTTAAAAGTCAAGCCAGAACATATTTTAATTGATGCCATGCCCCTAGAATTAGAGGTTCCAACAACTTCCATCATTCATGGCGATGCGTTGTCTTTATCCATTGCAGCGGCGAGTGTAATTGCTAAAGTAACTAGAGATCGAATGATGATTGAACTGCATAAAAAATATCCGCAATATCATTTTGATGAACATAAAGGGTATCCTACAAAAGTACATTTGGAATGTTTAAAAAAATATGGTCCTTTAGAAAATTACCGATTTACATATAAGCCAGTTCGTGATTTAATAGATAAAGGTGGCGAAGTAGAAAATGAAAAAAATAGGGAAAAACAAACTATTTAAAAATTATATATCTTTATTAATACCTTTATTTAGTATTGAAATTATATTTAAAATTTTATCGAATATGTCTATATTAGATTGGGCTACATTTCGAATTTTTTTAAGTTGTAATATAATTGCCTTATTTGTTAGTTTAATTACCAATGTTTGTAGTAATAAAACGAGTAATATTGTAAGTGGAATAGTACTATTAATAGCAACTATTTATGCTATTTTACAAGCTGGTTTTGAAAATTATATAGGTGTATATGTTTCTTTAGGAACGAGTAGTCAACTAGGGGCCGTAAAGGAATATATAAAAGACTATTTTGATTCTTTTAATCCTTGGTTTTATATTATGAGTGTTCCTTTTTTCCTTTATGTGATTTATAAAATAGTAATAGAAAAAAGAGTATTTAAAAAATTCTATAAAGAAATGGATAGTAAATTTCAAAAACGTTTAGATCGAAAAAGTTGTTATACGACCATTCTTTTATTAGTAATTATAAGTGGGATTTATTATCAAACTTTAAGCGTAAATTTTATGCAAAATGCCCTTCAACTTGAGAGTACTTCTGCATTATTTAAAAATCCAAGTAATCCGAATATTAGTGTGAATCAATTTGGTATTTCCGCTTTTGGCCTTTTAGATATCAAAACCACGATAATTAAACCACAAACAGAAGAAGTTCTTGTTTTTAAAGACAAAAAAGAACAAGAAATAACCGATTATTCACGAAATTTTGACGATACAAACTGGAATTTATTGAATGAAGAGACAACGAATGCTAACTATAAAACATTAAATAATTATTTTATGAGTAAAGAAATTACCGCTAAAAATGAATATACGGGTAAATTTGCTGGTAAAAATCTTATTGTGATTATGTTAGAGAGTGTAAATGAAATTTTTATTCATCCTGAATATTATCCAACATTTTATAAAATGTATACAGAAGGATGGAGTTTTGAAAATTCTTATTCTCCTCGAAATTCATGTTCTACAGGGAATAATGAGATGAGTGGAATGATTAGTCTTTTTAGTATATATCGGACATGTACAGCAAATAATTATAAAAACAATCAATATTTTGAAAGTATCTTTAATTTATTTAATAAAGCTGGTTATACAACTTCTTCGTATCATAATTATACTGAAAAATATTATTATCGATCAACAATACATAAAAATATGGGAAGTGGAGCGTATTATGGAGTAAGTGACCTTGGAATTGCTTATGATGAAGCATATAAAGAATGGCCAAGTGATATACTTTTAATGGAAGAAGCAATGAAAAGAATTGATACGAATAATCCTTTTATGGCTTGGATTACGACCGTAACAAGTCATCAACCATATTATTTATCTAGCGAGATGGGGGATAAACATTTAGATTTATTCCAAGACACGGAGTATTCAACTTCTTTAAAACGGTATATGTCTAAATTAAAAGAATTAGATTTAGCTTTAGAACGTTTGCTATCCTTACTAGAAGAACGCGGTGTTTTAGATGATACGGTCATTGTGATGTATGGGGATCATTATCCATATGGATTAAGTACCTCAGATATTAATACAGCGTTAGATTATGATGTTAATGAAAAAAATAACGTAGATAAAACTCCATTTGTTATTTATAATTCCACTTTAGAAGCAAAACACTTTGATCAATACACTTCTTACATGAATATCTTGCCAACGATTGCGAATTTATTTGATTTAGATTACGATCCAAGATGGTATGCAGGAGAAGATATATTATCTCCAGATTATATTAATTCTTATAAAAATCGCGTTATATTAGCAGATGGTTCTTGGGAAAATAGTAAGGCTATTTATAATGCAACAAATGGAAAAATTACTTATTTAACGGATCAAACATACACGCCTGAAGAAATTATTTCCTATAATACAGAAATTAATAATATGATTAAAATGAGCAATTTAGCCATAAAAACCAATTATTTTAAATATCTAAATGAAGGGCTTATGAATAAAAATACAAATATAAATAATTAGAAAGGATAACGATGAAAAAATTAGTTATAGTGGAATCCCCTGCGAAAAGCAAAACGATAGAAAAATATTTAGGCAGTGATTACAAAGTAGTATCTAGTAAAGGACACATCCGTGATTTAGCTACCACAGGAAAATTTGGACTAGGTGTAGATGTTGAACATGATTTTAAACCAAATTATGTTCCTATAAAAGGAAAAACAAAAGATATTAATACATTAAAAAAAGATGTTCAAAATAGTAGTTTTGTCTATTTAGCAACCGACCCCGACCGGGAAGGTGAAGCCATTTCTTGGCATTTAAAAGATACGTTAGGAATTCAAGATAATTATAGTCGAATTGTATTTAACGAAATTACCAAAGATGTAGTTATGGATGCCATCAAAAACCCACGTAAAATTGATGAAAATTTAGTAAAAAGTCAAGAAACGAGAAGAATATTAGATCGTATCATTGGTTTTCGATTGAGTAAACTCATGCAGTCAAAAACAGGAGGAAAAAGTGCCGGAAGAGTACAAAGTGTTGCTTTAAAATTAATTGTTGATCGCGAAAGAGAAATACAAGCTTTTGTTTCTACAGAATATTGGACAATTATGGCGGATTTTAAAGATTTTCAAGCGGATTTAGAAAAATATCATGGCAAAAAGATTGAAATAGCCTCTGAAGTAGAAGCAAATGAAATTCTAGCTAAATTAAGTAATGCTTTTAAAATTGATTCTGTAAAAGAAAGCGATACTGAACATAAAGCAAAACCAGTATTTAAAACCTCTACTTTACAAAGAATGGCTGCCAATAAAATTAATTTTGATCCATCAAAAACCATGAAAATCGCTCAAAAACTATATGAAGGAATTGATCTTGGCAACGAAACAGTCGGATTAATCACTTATATGCGTACGGATTCAGAAAGAGTATCCAATGTTTTTGTAGCGGAAACGTATGAATATATCAAAAAAAATTATGGTCCAGAATATATTGGAAGCGTAAAAATTGGTAAAAAAGACAAAATGGCCCAAGACGCTCATGAAGGAATTCGACCTACGAGTATTTATCGAACTCCGGAAAGTGTCAAAAAATACTTAACGCCAGATGAATATAAACTTTATCACTTAATTTATATTCGGGCGCTTGCTTCTTTAATGGCCAATGCTAAATTCTTGCAAACCAATGTTATTTTAGAAAATAATGGATATACCTTTAAAGTAACGGGAAGTGTGTTAAAATTTGATGGATATTTAAAAATTTATCAAATCTTTGAAGAACAAAATGATACCCTACTTCCTGACTTTGCTTCTTATAAAAGTAACACGATAATTGCGAATAAAATTAATAAAGAACAACATTTTACAAAACCACAACCAAGATACACAAAAAGTAGTTTGATCAAAGAAATGGAAAACTTAGGAATAGGTCGTCCTAGTACATATGCGACGATTTTATCAACTATCATAGAACGAGGGTATGTCATTTTAGAAGATAAAAAATTGGTTCCTACCCAAATTGGAATGGAAACAACAGATAAATTACAAGAATTTTTTAGTGATATTGTTAATGTTGAATATACGAGTGCCATGGAAACCGATTTAGATAAAATTGCCGAATCAGAAGAAGATAATATAAAAGTATTAAGAGACTTCTATGATAAATTTGAACCTTGTGTCGAAGAAGCTTTTCATAAGATGGAGAAAAAAGAAGCCGAAAAAACAGGAGAAACTTGTCCAGAATGTGGAAATGACTTGGTTATACGGAATGGAAAATACGGAACATTTATTGCTTGTAGTAATTATCCTACTTGTAAATATATTAAAAAAGAAGAAAAACGTAATATAGAGATTGTAGACTGTCCTGAATGTGGTGGGAAAATTATTGAAAAAAGAACTCGAAAAGGAAAAGTTTTTTATGGATGTAGTAACTATCCAGACTGTAAAGTTGCCTTATGGTATAAACCAGTACAAGAATTATGTCCAAAATGTAATCATTTATTAATTGAAAAGAAAAAACAAATCGTCTGCTCGAATTGTGATTTTATAAAAGAATAGAATTTCTTGAGCTATTCTTTTTTTAATGTTATAATGATAATGAAAAAAGAGGTGCTAATTATGGGCTATTTTTCCGAAGAAGAAATTGAAAGACAAATGATGGATCGAGAAAATCGACAAGATGCCAATTTTCTAGATATGAAAATGGAAATGATTCAAGTAATTCTAGCGGTTTATCCAGAAAAATCGGTTACAGATTTAGCTAGAATGAATATGGCAAGTTTAAAAAGTACATATGCCAATGCTATTAAAAGACGGAAGCAAATATCGAAATTGTACCAAAATTTAATGCCCAAAGAAAATGATGGAAAAAGACATTTATGATTTTTTACATTATTTACAAGTGGAGTTAAATTACAGTACATATACAATTCATTCTTATCAAATAGAATTAAAAAAATATCAAGAATTTTTAGAAATAAAAAATATTAATTATTTATCTATTGATAAAGAAAAAGTTCGAGAATATTTAAAATATTTAGATTCATTAAAATACAAAAATTCAAGTATATCGAGAAATTTAAGTACATTGCGTTCTTTTTATAAATATTTAGTTAGACAAGAAAAAATTGGTCATAACATTTTTGGTAGTATTCGTAATCCCAAAATTGATAAAAAATTACCAAATTTTCTGTCAGAAACGGATATGGATACTTTATTGCATTTTAAAGATGAAAAAAATTATAAAACAAATTTATATACGTATCGTGACTTATTGATTGTGGAACTATTATATGATACCGGATGTCGGGCAAATGAACTTGTTCAAATAAAATTAAAGGATATAGATAATACAGAAAGAAAAATCCGAGTTTTAGGAAAAGGAAGCAAAGAACGAATGGTCTATTATGGCGAATATGCCGAAGAGATAATGACTAAATATTTCAAAACTCGTGAAGAAATACTAAATGGTAAAAAAAGTGATTATTTATTTGTATCTAAAGAGAGTGGGAAATTAACGACTCGTAGAGTCGCTCAAATTATTGAAAATATTGTAACTTTTATTGCTTTAAAAAACAAAGTGACCCCCCATACATTGCGTCATAGTTTTGCAACACATTTATTAAATCATGGAGCAGATATTCGCAGTGTTCAAGAAATGTTAGGGCATTCCTCATTATCGACCACTCAAATTTATACGCATGTTTCTAATGAACGTTTGCGAAAAGTCTATTTAGATGCTCATCCAAGAAAATAATGCTTCTTTGTATATTTTTTGTCAAAATTAGGACCATTACTTTGTTCTAATTTTTTTATGTTGTATAATACTTTTAGAGTAAAAGGAGAAAAGATAATGGCAAAATATGTGTATTTATTTCAAGAAGGCAATAAAGATATGCGCGAATTATTAGGAGGTAAGGGAGCAAATTTAGCAGAGATGACTAATCTTGGGTTACCTATACCTTCTGGATTTACTGTCACAACAGAAGCGTGTCAAAAATATTACAGGGATCACTCTGAACTTTCTAAAGAGATGGAAGAAGAAATATTAAAAAATCTACATATTTTAGAAGAAAAAACTGGAAAAATTTTTGGGGATGCACAAAACCCTTTATTAGTAAGTGTTCGAAGTGGCTCTAGAGCAAGTATGCCTGGAATGATGGATACAGTTTTAAATTTAGGACTTAATGATGAGGTAGTTAACAAATTGATTAAAACCAAAGAAAAAGAACGTTTTATATATGATTCTTATCGTCGTCTTATTATGATGTATGCGAATGTTGTAAAAGGCTATCCAAAAGAAAAATTTGAACGTTTTCTAGATGAATATAAAACAAAAACAAAGAAAGCAACTGACCTAGATTTAAATGCCGAAGATTGGTGCCAAATTACAGCAGACTTTAAAAAGATTTATAAAGAAATAACGAATGAAGAATTTCCAATGAATCCTACCGTTCAACTTTTAGAAGCAATAAAAGCAGTTTTTCGAAGTTGGAATAATGAACGAGCTATTTATTATCGAAAAATGAATAACATTCCCGAGGATTGGGGAACGGCAGTGAATGTTCAAGAAATGGTTTATGGAAATTTAAATGAACAATCAGGGACAGGAGTTGCTTTTTCTAGAAATCCATCTACTGGTGAAAATGAACTATATGGAGAGTATCTAATGAATGCCCAAGGAGAAGATGTGGTAGCAGGAGTAAGAACTCCACAACCGATTTCTTCTTTAGAACAGAGTATGCCAAATATTTATCAAGAATTTAAGAAAATAGCAAAAATGTTAGAAGAACATTATAAAGATATGCAAGATATGGAATTTACAATTGAAAATGGTAAATTGTATATTTTACAAACCCGTAATGGCAAGAGAACGGCTTTATCTGCCATTAAAATAGCAGTAGATTTAGTAAAAGAAGGATTGATTACGAAAGAAGAAGCTTTATTGCGGGTAGAGCCTAATCAAATTAATGATTTGCTTCATCCTACATTTAAAAAAGAAAGTATAGAAAATACCCCTTGTATTGCTAATGGACTTGCGGCATCTCCTGGAGCGGCCAGTGGCCATATTTATTTTCATGCCCATGATCTTATTGCAGCCTCCAAAAAAGGAGAGAAAGCTATTTTAGTTCGCTTAGAAACAAGTCCTGAGGATATCGAAGGAATGCATTATGCAGAAGGAATATTAACAATTCGCGGAGGTATGACGTCACATGCTGCCGTAGTAGCAAGAGGTATGGGACGTACCTGTATCTGTGGATGTAACGATTTACTAATTGATGAGGCGAAAAAAACACTTATTACCAAAGATGGAATGATTCTTAAAGAAGGCGATACAATTTCTTTAGATGGAAGTACTGGAAAAGTATATAAAGATATTTTGCCAACCGAAGAAGTAAATATAAGTGGTGACTTTGAGATGTTTATGAAATGGGCAGATGAAATACGAAACTTAAAAATTCGAGCCAATGCGGAAACCATACAAGATGCCAAAATGGCTATGAAATATGGAGCAGAAGGAATAGGATTATGTAGAACAGAGCATATGTTTTTTGCCAAAGAACGTATTTTACCTTTTCGTAAAATGATTCTTTCGAACACTTTAGAAGAGCGCAAATCATCTTTAAAAGAAATTTTAGAGTTTCAGGAAAAAGATTTTGAACAATTATTTCTTGTTACTTCCCCAAATCCAATTGTGATTCGATATTTAGATCCTCCGTTACATGAATTTTTACCCAAAACTACTCTTGAAATTCAAGAATTAGCAAAAGAAATACATGTTACAGAAGAAGAGATTACAAAAAGAATTGCTGATTTAAAAGAAATAAATCCTATGATGGGACATCGCGGCTGTCGATTAGCGATTACTTACCCAGAAATAGCTCAAATGCAAACGATTGCAATTATCAAAGCAGCAGCAAAAATGATCAAACAAAACGTTCCTTTAAGTCCAGAAATTATGATTCCATTAGTTGGGGATGAAAAAGAATTTTCTTATGTAAAAGCAATTATTGATACAACAGCCAAGGAAGTTATGCAAAAAGAAAATATAAAAATAGAGTATAAAGTTGGTACCATGATTGAAGTACCACGGGCAACAATTTTAGCAGATGAAATTGCTAAATCTGCTGAATTCTTTTCCTTCGGAACAAATGATTTAACACAAATGACTTATGGGTTTAGTAGAGATGATGCAAGTAAATTTTTAAATTCCTACTATGATAAAAAAATATTTTTACAAGACCCTTTTACAAGAATCGATGAAAAAGGTGTAGGAAAACTTATGGAAATAGCTATCCATCAAGCTCATAAAGTAAACAAGACATTAGAATTAGGGGTATGTGGAGAACAAGGAGGAGAGCCAAACAGTATCCAATTCTTTCAAAAAATTGGCATTCAATATGTATCTTGCTCACCATATAGGGTTCCTATCGCTCGACTTGCTGCAGCTCAAGCGGCTATATGTGAAAAAAAGAACAAATAGTCAGTAAAGTTGTTTTGTAAAATGGAATTCTTTTTAATAAAATGTATATATTGTTAATGTATACTATTTGACATTTTCATAAAAATATAGTATATTTACATTGCACTTGAAAAAGTGTGAAAATGTTTCTCGCTTCCGGGTGGCTAGCGAGTAATAAATAATCCCGGTCGACAATGTTTCTCGCTTCCGGGTGGCTAGCGAGTAATAAATGATCCCGGTTGAAAATGTGGAATAACTTCATCATAAGATGGAGTTTTCTTTTGCCTTATGGTATATTTTTTATGGAGTTGATGACAATGAAAATAAAAACAGGTTATTTATATCACATCAAAGATAAATATTTTGATGTCGTTAATGATGAAAACTTAATGCAAAATCATGAAAGAGGAAAGAAAAGACCTACTTATTTTACAATCAAAGATAACGACATTTTATGGTTTATTCCAATTAGTTCTAAAGTTGATAAATATAAAAAAGTAGTTAATAAGAAAATAGAAAAATATGGTTTTTGTAATACAATATTAATTGAAAAAATCTTTGATAAAAATTCAGTTATTTTAATCCAAAATGCTTTTCCAACTTTAGAAAAATACATTGATCATGTACATACAGTAGATGGTAAACCAGCTAGAGTTCCTGAAAAATTAGAAAAAATAATACTTAAAAATTTTAAAAATTTAATAAAACTTCACAATAGAGGAATTAAAGTCTTTTTCACGGATATAGATAAACTAAAAGAAAAAATGTTAGAAGAAATAAAGTAAATTGCAAATAAGACATTTTAAAAATAATATTTTATAAATTTAATCTTATTCATTCCGAATGAGATAGTTGTACAAACTGCTATACGCGAAAAATAGAACAAATAGTTCGTAAAATCATTCTACATTATGATATTAAATATTTGGCTATTGCTTAATAGAGTTTTCTTCATATATTTCTATTACACTTAAGAAAGTGTGAAAATGTAGAAAAACTGTATGATTAAAAAATTATTTGATGAATAAAAAAATTTAAAAGAAAAATCCTCTAAAAAGATGTAAAGACTTTTTTTTAACGAAGAAATCATGTATAATAAATTTTAGAATAGGGTGAAAAAAATGAAAGTATTGAGTATTGGTCATTTGACATATGATATTAATATTTTAGTGGATAATTTTCCAGTAGAAGGGAGTAAAACGAGTACCAAAGAATTAATTAGTTGTAGTGGAGGATCAACAAATATAGTTTCTTATGCATTAGCTAAATGGAACGAAGAATCTTTTATTTCTGGAGTTGTAGGGTATGATGAAATAGGAAATTCCATGCGCAAAGATATGGAGGCAAATAAGGTTTTAACTACCTATTTAGAAACAAATTATGATATTAAAACACCTACTTCTTATATCATATCTAATAAACAAAATAATACGACAACAACAATTACGGCACAAACAAGTGATTTTCATATTAAAAAATATGAATATGATCAACCTATGGATTGTGTAATCGCAGATGGTTACGAATATAATGCGTCTGTTTATGCTTTTAATAAGTATGCGAATAATATTACGATTTTAAATGCGAAAACTCCTCGTCCAAATTTACTTGATTTCTTTAAATATGCCAAATATGTTATAGCAAGTAGAGAAGTTGCTGAAGCGATGACAGGGATGAAAATAGATTTTAATAATCCCATTACTTTATCAAATGTATATAAAAAAATTTCCGATAAATATCCTAATATAAATTTATTAATTAAAGTCGATAATCAAGGTACAATATATCAATTGAACGGAGAAATTAAAGTTTTGGCTGATATTAAAAGTGATGGGGTAACAAAAACAGGAACACATGATATATTTGTGGCGAGTATTGCCTATGGATTAACCAATCAATATGATATAGAAACAACGATAAGAATGGCTACAATAGCGTGCAGTCTAATTAAAAATACTGTAGGAGCAACATTATCTATTCCACTTTTAAGTGAGATCATTTCTTATTACGAAAGTAGATTTGGTAAATTAACATCTCCTAATAATGGAAATCAACCAATTGCGAATACAGCTCAAGGAAGTATCGAACAGAATGCTTCTACCATTAAATAAATATCCATCAATTGATGTTCATGGAGAAACGCGAGACACAATATATACTGTAATTAAATATTTTATTTTTGATAACATAAAATTAAAAAATAAAACCATTATAATAATACATGGGAAAGGCAATGGAATTTTGAAAAATGAAATACATTCTATTTTAAAAAATATGAAAGAAGTGAAACGATTTTATTTACATTGTTGGAACCAAGGTGTGACCGTAGTAGAAATTAATATTTGACAAAAAAAATAAAATATGATAAAATGACGGAGCAATAAGAAAATTGGACACCAATTTGACATTTGCATCTTTTTGTGCTATACTAGGTACATAAAAGAAATTGGGGGTATAAAAATGAAAGGTTATGTTTTAGATTATATTGATGAAAATGAATACCATAAATTAGAAAGAGCTTTAAAAAAATACAATATGTTAGCTTTCAAAAAATTGAATTTTGAATATTATCCTTCTTTAAGAAATGGTAAATTTTTAGGAGAATTAGTTTCTCAAAATAAAAAAGCTGGAACGGAGACATATGAATTAAAATTACCTAGTGATAAAATGTTTGTTCAAATTCACGGAGAAGTAAAATTAGTTTATACTGTTTATAAAAAAGAGGGAGTTGTTATGCTTGATTCAATCACTCCAAAAGATATTTTGTTAGAAGGGCATATGTCTGAATTAACAACATATAAAGGAGTAATGATTTCTAAAGCAAATGCTTCTAAAGATATGTTTAAAATTGATTTGTTAAATATATTACAAGATAAGTAGAAATACTTATCAGAGTGTAGACAAACCCCTAGATTTTTTCTAAGGGTTTTCTTATGCAATTTTTAAAAACTGAAATTTTAAAAAATTTTTAATATTTTTAGAAATTTTTCCGAATAAATTAGAAGATTGCAGAGGTATTCCATTTACTTTATCTTGCTTTATGGCTATATTTTTCATATTTTGGGCAGCACAAATCAAGTGTGTATAAGCTTGATTCTTTTCCACACCTTTATATAATGT
>CANQDC010000031.1 GCA_947591455.1 uncultured Bacilli bacterium
ATAAATTATACCCCCCCCCCAGGATCACACTTGCTATTCCTAGAGTTAGGAGGGTATTTCTTACTTTTTTATTTTCTCTATATCTTTCTATTTTCATTCTTCTTCCTCCTATTTTATATTTCCATTATAAACTTATCTTTTTTTCTTTGCAATACACTTATTCATAAATATCATGAATTCCCATTATTAATATTTGATCATATTTTATAATAGAAAGAAGGATTTTATGAACCAAAGTTATCAAAAAGCCTTAAAAAAAATTAAAAGCGCCCAAAAAAAATATAATGAATGTAACTATTTCTATAGGCCATTTATAAATCCAAATGTAAATATTGTGGGTCCAACAGGACCTCAAGGAGAAATAGGACCTCAAGGTGAACCAGGAATACAAGGTCCACAAGGAATTCAAGGACCTCAAGGTTTAAATGGCCCAACAGGTCCAACAGGACCTACAGGAAATCAAGGACCAATTGGACCTACTGGACCTGCTGGTACTAGTGTAACAATTTTAGGCTCTTACCCTACTTTAGATGAATTACTAAAAAATCATCCTACCGGAAAGATTGGTCATTCTTATTTAATAGGAAACAATCTTTATGTTTGGTCAGAAGAAAATAATCATTGGCAAAATGTAGGAGTAATCAAAGGCCCTCAAGGAGATATGGGACCCCAAGGAATAACGGGACCTAAAGGTGAAAAAGGAGATGTAGGGCCCACTGGTCCTCAAGGAATTCAGGGAATACCTGGAGAAAAAGGGATACAAGGGCCTAAAGGAGATCCAGGTATTCAAGGAGATATTGGTCCTAAGGGAGAGAAAGGTGAAAAAGGTGATCCAGGATTACAAGGACCTCCTGGCATACAAGGCCTTAAAGGAGAACCTGGTTTACAAGGACCTCAAGGAATACCCGGTCCTTTAGAAATCCCCTCTGCTTATTTTATCACTTTTAACAATCTAGCTTCTCCTGGCGAAAATGTAGAAGCAACAGATAGATTACCCATTAATTTCAAACTTTTAGACACCAATAATTTATTTCAATTAAATACAGATAATACAATTACTTTTTTAGAATCTGGTACCTATTTTATTGATTTTTTAGTTTCGGCCAATTTGGAAAATACAAATGAGTTTAATGAATATACCGATATTATTTCCATTGGTTTTAGAATTGTTAATGATGAATCTATTTATGCTGGAGGAACTGTTTGGGATAAAGATTCTCCTGCTGTATTAATTAGTGGGAAAGGATTTGTTTCCATTCCTAATTCTGGTCTCAATTTTGAATTAGTAAATCTTGGCCCTCGTGATTTTTATTTAATTAGTCCAAGCATTACTTATTTAAGTACCTATTCAACCAAAATAAACCCTGTAGTAACTTTAATCATTCAAAAAATTAAATAATTTTCTAAAAAAATAAAAAAATGGATATGACCCATTTTTTATTTTTCTGGAAGCTGTAAATCCAATTTTTCTACATATTTTACATAAATTGGTCTACCTCTTTCAATGACAAAGCAGAAATTATTTGGTATTTCTTCTTTCATTTCCTCAATTCTTTGACTAATTTTTAAAGTAAATTGATCATTGATACCATTTCCTATCCAAATACCATTATTTGGATTAATACATTCTTTATACCATGATTCAAACTCAAATTTTTTAATTCCTTCAATATTATCAACCAAAATAATATCAAGAATACCTAAGTTTTTTCCTAACATCATCATTTCACTTATTTTTTCTTTATTATTATCATTTAATTTATTTTTAAAAGAATCAAATCCTAAAATAAGAATTGTATTTTTCTTTTGATTAGCAAAAATCTTTTTATTATAATTATTTTCTTTAAATAATTCATTTTGCTCAACAACATATTGATAAATTTTTTCAAAATTTTCATTATAATTTTCTTCTATATATTGATAATATTTTACATATTTCTTATCAATAGGTACTTCTTCGGCATTGATTACAATTAATTGTTGATGTCCTGTTGCTAAAATTTGATTAATAAATGGATTGATAAAATTAGTAAATTGCATAATATCTAATCCAGTAATTAAACTAGTATAGTTTTTATGAAAATCAAATTTTACAATACTTAAATCCTTTTTCGCAATACCAATAATATACTTTTTATCTTTATTAAATTCTTTATATATATCTTGGTAAGTTACTTCTTTTGGTAATATTGGAATTAATTTCGCTTTATTCTTAGTATTTTGATTAAATTCCAAACATTTTTCTTTGATAAACTTTGGAATTTCATTTCTATTCGTTGCCAAAGCCGTTTGAAATTCATAAATACCATCCCTTTTAATAATTCCTCGACCAAATATTTTTGAAGGATATGTTTTATTTACATTTCCTAAAATAGTTGTATAATCATCTTCATTATTTTGTTGTAATACATAATCTAAACTAAAGTTTTGTTTTAATTTAAAGCGCATAGCATTTGGAGTATTACAAGCTATTAAAAAGTAAATACCATATTTATTACATTCTCTGGTAATTCCAACTAAATCATCATCAAATAAAGAAAAATTTTCTTGATAAGATTCATAATTATTTATAATAACAACAATATTAGGAACAGAAGAACCACTATTTTCACAATAATTTAAATAATCTCCATTGTACTCAGCAAACAATTCTTTTCTTTCTTCGATGGTTTTATTTAACATTTTAAATAAATTATGTAATTTTTCAGTATCATCACTATATAATATATCTCCAATTAAATTACATTGTTTGAAAGATTTTAAAGCCCCTGAACCAAAATCAATAATATAATAATTTACTTCATTGGCTTCATAAGAAAGCATACTAGAATAGATTAAGGTAGTTATAAAATTTTCTTTTCCACTGCCACTTACTCCATAAACAATAGCATTTCCTTCTTTAGAAAAAGGCAGTGTAAGTAAACGCTGTTCTTGTTTATTAGGAACATCATATTCTCCAATAATTGGATTTAAAATATAATTCTCTTTTTTAAAATCATATTTAATTTTTAAATCTTCTACTTTAATAAATGCTGGTATTTTCTCTAACCATAATGGTTTACATTTAATATTTTTTTCTTTGGCTAATTGATCTAAATATTTGACTAAATTTAATAACTCTTCTCCGGAAGAGGAGACAACTTCTTGTTTTTCTTTTGTTTCAATATTTTTTATGGTATAGCCAATATTATCAATAATTTCAATAGAAGTATCTAAGTTTTTCTTTACTTTATCTCTAGGAATATATTTTCCTCCTGCCCAAGCGGCTTGTCCTAAAACAAATACTTCATTATAACCAACTTGAAAATAAAATCTTCCTGTTTGTTTTAAAAAGGCAGCATCTGGACATTGAATGACTTCATTAGAATCGCTTTTTTCTTGTACCCGTAAACAAACTCTAAATCTAGTATTACTCCAAATTTGAGGATCAACCACTCCACTTGGTTTTTGAGTAGCTAAAATCAAATGAACCCCTAGGCTTCTACCAATACGAGCTGTACTGATTAATTGATCCATGAATTCTGGTTGTTGCGTTTTCAATTCAGCAAATTCATCACTAATGATAAACAAATGAGATACTGGAGTGTCTAGTTTTCCTTCCCGATACAATTTTTGATATTTATAAATATCAATGGTACTTTCCCCAGAAATTTCTCGGGCTTTATTAAATAATGATTGTCTTCTTTTCAACTCTGATTCAATAGAAGCCAAACTTCTTTTAATTTCATTAGCATCCAAATTAGTAATCGTTCCTACTAAATGAGGAAGTTTTAAACCAATATTTTTATTTTCAAAAGCTCCAGCAAGTCCTCCGCCTTTGTAATCAATTAAAATAAACTGTACTTCATAAGGATGATAATTAACAGCCATCGATAAAATATAAGTAATAATAAATTCAGATTTACCAGAACCAGTCATTCCAGCAATTAAACCATGTGGGCCATGATATTTTTCATGTAAATCAATCGAAATATCTTCCCCATTTTTCCCTTTTCCAACAGGAACTTGTAAATTCAAAATAGGATTATTCTTTTCCCAACGTAATGCAGCATTTAATTGTTCAATTTTACCGACATCGAACATTTCCAAAAAACCTAATTTATTAGGAAGTTGTCCTTCTTCTGTTGTATCAATTTCAATAGGAATATTGGCTAATTTTTTAATACAAGCATCAAAATCTACTTCACTTGAAAAATCAGGAGTAAATTTCACTGGATCTTTATAATTTAAATTATTATTTAATTCCCCTACTTCATTATTTAAAGTAATAAACGATTGACATTGATCAGGTAAATTAGTAATCTTATTATCTAAAATACATAAATGAAAGCCATAATAATTTTTATTTTTTAAAATATCATCAACAATATCAAAACCATGAATCTTTTTGAAACTATCGGTAATAATAAAGTAAATTTTATCAAATTGATCTAAAGATACATGATTCTCTTTAAAAGTTTCCGCACGAGATTTAAATAAACGATCTAAATAATAACAAACTTCTTTATATTCATCATTATTAGTAGCAAAAAATCTTAAAGAAGAATCATCGGTAAAACAATGTGGTAAATCTTTAAAAACTTTCCATTTATATTCTTGTTCTGTATCCGTTAAAATAATTATTTTAAAATCTACATAACTATGAAAAGTAACCAGTTGAAGAAGAATTCGGCGCATATATTCTCCAACGACTTGTTCATCACCAATAATGCCTGAAATATAATTTTCAATAAAAGAATATTCTATAGGTACATTCTCTAGTAATTTTGGTTCTTTTCCTAAATTAGAAACCATATCCTTCAAATTATCTTCCACCATTGAAAAATGATCTTCCGGATAATGAATATCAATTTGCATTTGTGTAGTTCCTAAACCTAAACTTACTTTTAAATAATCTTCATCTTCTAATCTTCTTTGCCATAAATTCGTATATTTATTTAATATAATTTCCTGACACGTTTTTAAATCCGGATAATTATTATGTAAAATCGCACTTTGTTCTTTTTTAGCTTCAATAATTTTTTTCCTTTTCGCTTCAATATATTTACTATATTTTTTTTGCCGTTTATGTTCATTTTGTAAGCTATTTTTCTTTTCAATAATTTTACTAAACAATGGCCAAACAAAGACACTAGCTATCATAGCCCCACTAATGACTAAAGAAGGCATAGCATTTTGTAAAGTTGTATTCCCTGATAAAACATTATTGACGGCAGAATATCCAGTTACAATAGAAGTCATTGACATAGTAATCATAGGTCCAATAGTCATTAAAAGAGAATTATTTTGTTCCTCAGGTTTTCCAGGAGGTGGATCGACTTGTAATTCTAAAGGTTCAATCTTCGAAATAAAACGTGGCATTTTATGAAAATATTCCCCTTCATCATATAATGGAAATTCTAATTCTTCTTCGCTTTCTACATATTGAGTCATTAAAGGAGCAGCTAAGGTTGTAGAGAGTAAATTAATACCAATTTTTCCAATATTTTGGTTACCCATACAAATATAAACAGCTACTTCATTTTTAGGATTCACATTTAAAAGCAAAATAAATTGAATACCTGCTACAAAAATAAAATCACCACTTTTAACTTCTTTTCTTGATTTTACTCGAGCATCATTAACATAGATTCCATATTTAGAATTATTATCCAAAATATAGATTTTATGATTCTCTCTTTTAATTTGAAAAGCCAATTTATCAAAATATTCCCAACTAATAGTTGATTTTGCATCCGATCCGAACGTAATTCCTTGATCAATTGTATTACTAACATCATAAGGTGTAAACTTAAGTTCAATTTCTGATGCATATAATAAAATATTTTCATCTTCTAAATTATTATGAATTTGTAAAAATTTATAATTTTCTAAATAAGCATAAGGTTGCATAACTTTTCCATTGGTTAGAAATACCTCTGCATTACTTTTAATCTTCCAACGATTTCCTTCTGCTTCAATTGAAATTAAGTTTCTTTTTATACCATTAGAATCCGTATCATCAATCCAATAGCTACCATAAACCTTAGCTGGTAAAATAATTTTTCTTATTTTATTTGGCTTTATTATATATACTTTCATAGTCAAAACCTCTTTTTTTATATCTTATCTTTTCATTGTTTCTTCTAAATATGGCCCTAAAATATCTTTTTGATTAATTAATGTTAACCCCTCATTTTCTTTATTTACAAATTGACCAGCATAATCAAAATGGTATGCTTCTGTAACATTATAATCAACATATAAAATTTTGACTACATCATTTGTTTTTTTGATTATTACTAAATCTCCAACTTTATATTGTGTATTATCTGATATTTGTTGTTTAGGTTTTAATTCTTCATATGATATTTTATTACCTTCAGAATCTATAAAATTTATATCTTCCATTTTAGTTGTAAATCTTTCATCCATAATTAAAAATTCTCCTTTTTACAAATTTTATTATTATTCTAAGATGCTTTTATATTATCTACATACTTTGCTTTAATCTTTATCAATTTTACTTCTTTTAACTCTCCATCAACTACTTTTTTAACTGTAAAATCAGTTGGTAACCCTGTAACTTCTAATACGCTATCTCTATCTAATAACAATTCTTGTTGCCCATAACGTTTTATTCCAGTATATTTTTCTAAATAAGCAGCTTTTGTTCCTTTAGGTACTTCAATTTCTAAAATAATATCATTAGAAGTAGCAATATTAGTCAAATTAGTAGATGTAGATAAATAGGCTTGATCATTAAATCTTTGACCAATATCTAATTTTGATAAATCTATTTGATTTTTATTCAAATAAAGACCATCTACCCCTCTGTAAACTACAATATCATTTTTTAACGGAGTAGAAGACTCTATTAATTCATCCATACCTTTGACAAAAGAATCAATATCATAGACATCGGCTAAATCAGCATAATTTCTTTGTCGAAAAGCGTTAGCAATAGCATTTTGATTCCATTGTAAATCGGTACCATCAACTATAGTTCCTTTAAAATTTGTTTTTGTTTTTCTTAAATAAGCTGTTATATTTGGTCCTGCATAGGCAGTATATACATCTATTAATTTTTTCGCATCTTCTGATATATCATTACTATAATGTAATTTTCTTAATATGTTTCGTTCATTTCTATCATATAATTTGAATAAATCATCATACATTTCTTGTTCTGGAATTTCTGATACTCTACAATTATCAAATACATTTTTCCATTTATTTACTTTAGCAAGTACCTCAGGATTATCCTTATATTTAAATTGCAAGTAATCTAAACTTTGATACATGTATTGCTTTGAATCTCCAAAATAAAAAGCTGTATCTGATAATGAATTAAATTTTTTATTTCCTATAGTAAGATCTCCTACATCTATACCTTTTATTTTCCATGATAATGTTGTGAATTGATTAGATATTTTTGCTCCTATATCATTCATTTGTTTTTTAAAATCACCAAAGGCATTAGCAAATTTATTTCGTACTGTATTTTTATTCATAATTGGTATTTCAGCTGTAATATCTAAATCTTGAGTAATATCCAAGTCCTGAGTAATATCCAAATCTTGTGTGATATCCAAATCTTCATTTGATTTTAATCCTAATTGTCTATCTAAATCATTAGGTTGTAAAAATTCAATAGCAAATTCAGGATTATTCGTAACATGACCTTGCGTATTTTTGAATGTGTCAGATAAATTTTTACTGAAATTATTATCGACAGTTACTTCAGAATTTTTTAAATTTCCTCGTACTTGTTCTATAGAATAATGTTTCCCATCACTAGTAACAAACATAACTAAATCTGGATCACGGATTTTATTTAAAAGATTCATATCGATTTCATCAAGAGAATTAACGCGAATATTAGCAAAATTTCCTTTGCTTGTTCTAGTATTAATAAAATCAATTTGGTCTTTTAAAGTTTGAGAACTTGAATGAGAATTATTTTCTCCTTGGTTAAATAAAGAATCTGCTCTTTCTTTTTGAAGTGAATTTACTGATTTTCTTTGTCCATCACTTGTATTTATATAAACTTCATTACCATTTTTCGTAATTTGATTTAATGTTGCATTATCGATATCATCAAAGGATTTAACATATAAATTCGATACTTCTCCAGCTTTACTGGCATTGATATTTTTAATTTGATCATCTACTGACAAATTCTTAAATTTTGTTAGTGATTCTTCTTCTACTTGTTTAAATAAACGATCGGCTCGTTCTTTTTGAACTGAATTTAATGATTTTCTTTGTCCATCGCTTGTATTTATATAAACTTCATTACCACTCTTCTTAATTTGATTTAACGTAGCATTATCAATATCATCAAAAGATTTCACATATAAATTGGATACTTCGCCAGCTTTACTTGCGTTAATGTTTTTAATTTGATCGTCAATAGAAACAAATTTAGAATCAAATATATTTTGATGTCTCACGGTATTTGAAAAATCTACATCTGCTTCTACATTACGATATTTTCCTGCTTCAGCATTTCTTAATATTCCAGCCACATCAAAGGCTTCTCCACCAGCAGAAGAAATTCCACCTATCACAGCATTGGTTCCAACATTGCCCCAACCACCGGATTCTTCAAAGGATTTTTGATAATTATTCCAAAAATCACTTAAATAAGAGCCATTTTTATTATAAGAAATGTATTGTCCTTCTTCATTTACATAACCATCTTTATACACTAATTTTAAAGCCGGATCTACAAAGCCATCTAAAGAGGAATCAGCTGTATCTAAAGTAATTCGTGTTAAAGCATTTACAAAATTTTTGGTCAAAGAAGAAGAGGCCCCAGGAGGAAATACATTTAAATTTCCAATTTTAAATCCCGCAAATGTTTGAAGTCCTTGCCATGCTCCGGAAGAAAGAGCATATGCGAGACCTTCTGTACAGCTAGCTCCTTCATTCCAAGCTTTTTCGCCACCTTTTCCTATTCCCGAAACAGTTGAAATAATAGTAGCCGTTGTAGTAGAAGCTTTACTAACATTGCTCGCAGTTGAAGCAAGTTTGGCTATATTACTTCCCCCTTGAACAACTTGACTTCCTCCACAAGTAAATATCGTCAAAGCAATCATACCAGCAATTTCACCAACGCCGTCCCCAATTTGTCTTGTGGTATTAAATCCATAGGAATTTGTTTTTAAAAATTGCCCAATAGGATGACTTTCATAAAAATCATCCACAGCTCCATGAACATATTCTTTCTTGGTAAAATCCATAATCCAATCCCACATACCAGAAGTAACACTTTTATACTCTTTCCCCGTAATTTTACATCCTACATAATTAGATAAATCACATAACCCCATTGGTAAGGAGCTAATAATACCACCTACGATGACAGTTCCATCAACTAAAGATTCTCCAAAAGCCGCTAAACCTTCTAAAAGCGAAACACAAAATGTTCCGGCGGTGGCATTCACCCGATTCATTACTTCATTATACTCAGTATATTTTTCTTTAACAAAAGGTTTTAAATCGGTATTCCAATAATTTTTAAAAGTTTTCCAACTACTCGAAATAGCACTTTTCGTAGCATTTACAGAAGATTCTATAAAATCTTTTTGATAATTAATAACTTCTTTATTAAAAGCACTTACTTTCTTATAAGTATCCGTAAGAAGACTTTTCCCAACATTATAAAGAGCAGATGTGGTACTCGCAAAAACAGCCTTCGTACTGTTTAAAAAAGAACTAACATTACTTTCAAACGCTTTTGCTTTAGAAAGTAAGCTAGAAAAACCTTTAGCCGCACTACTCACAATCTTCTCATTAGCAATCTTACTCGCTGTATGAGCCATAGTAAAAGCAGATACACTCTCTCCAATAAAATGATACATATTATTCGTATATCTTTTTAAATTTGGTAATTGATTAATACTGGCTCGAGTGGCACTATCACTTACTGAATTTACAGAATTAGCTAGTGAACTTTCTATTTTCTCTGCATCATTGATATAGGAAGTAAAAAAATTATCTATAGCTGTATATAAAGTACTTATTTTATTATATTGATTGGTTAATTTGTTTTTCATTGAAAAAATCGTTGAATCAGAGCAACGATAAAAACCACTGGAAATAAAAGTATTATAAGTAACGTTTTTAAAATTATTTTTTTCGTTTTTAAAATTATTCAAATGATTTTTTAAAACTGGTACATTAATTTTTATTACGTCACTCATAATCTTTCTCCTATACTTTTTTATTTATTTGTTGTATCTGGATTTGTCGTATTCATCGATTGTACAAATTTATTTAATTTCTCTTTAAATTCCTTTTCTTCATCATCTACTAAACCGATATGATAAATTTTGTCAATTTGGCTATGATCAAATAATAAGGTTTGATTGGAGGCAATTAAGCCTTCTGGATATAAACATCCAGTATAATCAAATAACTTTCCTCTTTCATTATCTTCATACGCGCAAAAGCCAATAATCATTGCCCGTTTTGTTCCACCCTTTAGCATCACCACTGTGCCAACTGGCAAATATTTTTCGTATTTCATATTTTCCCTCTTTCTTATATTGAATTTTTAATCCTATTTTCTAACGTACTCATTTCATTTTTATTGCTTGAAATTGTATCTTGAATAGAATTCATTTTATTTTCAACAGTATAATCTTTAACTGTTCTTGTCTTCTTTACTTTATCATAGGTTTTTGTTTTTTTATTATATTTTTTTTCGGTATAAGTTTCTGTTTTATAAAGTTGGCCCGATAAACTACTATATTCATTTTGCAAATTGGTATTTTCAGATTGTAAATCTTTGTATCGTGCTATTTGATCAAGAATGGATTTATATTGATCAATCATCCTTTCTAGATCTTTATAATAGGTATTCATAAGATTAGAAAGACTATTTTTCAAATTATTTTTGGCATTGCATTGCCAATTACTAGCACTTACGGTTTCTTGATATAAATTTTTACTGGCACTATAATTAATGGCATTTTTAAAACGAGTCAAATCTTGTTTTAACGAGGAAACATTTACATTTTCAAAAGCCATAATTATTTACCTAAAGAAAAAGCATTGGTAACTGCCGCAATAATATCATTATCAAGATTTTTATATTTATTTAATTGAGCTTTTAAATAATTCGTATCATTCGTTAATTCAAAATGAATCGCTTCAAATTCACTAACGATCTGATTAAATTTAGCCACATAACTATCACAAGCTTGTCCTTGCCAAACACTATTCTTAGCAATTTGTTCCTTAACAGAGCGAATGACATCTAAATTTTCTTTAATCTTATTTACAATCAATTGCATTTCATTACAATCCATTTCAATTTTGCTGTATGAAAATTTCATTTTTTTCACCTATCCTATATATCGAGAAGAAAATGATTCATCTAACGATCCATATACATTGGGTATTTTTTTTAAATAGTTACTGTATTCTTTTAAGATATCTAACAAAGTGAATAACTCTTCTATGTTTCTCTCTTTCATAGTTCGAATATAACTTGTTGCATCATTTCCTTGCCAATCATTCCCTAAATTATCAATCAGATTCGATAATTTTTTTATATTTGTTTCCAAATCTCTTAATTCAGTAGCAAATCTATTTTCAATACTCAACAAACTGTAACTATTTAATTGAATATTCAAACAATCATCATCTCCTTCTTTCATAAAAAAATAATATTCATTATTTTTTTATGAAAGAGTTGTTACACTCTTAATTTCCAGTAATAGCACTATCAACAGATTTGTAAGTTTCTACTACAGATAATAAGTATTTGTAACAATCATTAATTGCTTGTGAAAACTCAGGGAATTTTGCACTTAAAGCATCAAATTCTTCTTTCGTTGTAGAAGCAGCCGTACCACTCCATACATCATCCGTTCCTACTTTAGCAAATAAAGTTTTAATTTCATCCAATATTCTTTCCATAGATTGTGATGCACTGTTTAATTGTTCTGCTTTTTCTTGTATTTGATTATAAGATAATTTTGATAATCCGTTCATTTATATTCCTCCTCTTAATTAATTGCGGATGCATTATCATTAGCTGCTTGTTCGTAAGCTTCTCCAACTTTAACTAAAAATGCTCCAATTTCATTGATTTTTTCAGCTAATTGTTGCATAGTTTGTGCTTGTTCAGCTACAGCATTTGAATATTTAGATGCATCTTGGCCTTCCCAATAACTTTGTAATTCATTATTGACATTGGTAATTTGTCTTAATAAACTATCAAATTCTTCGCCTTTGCTTGTTACTTGATTTCCTGTACTTTTTGTTTCTTCATAATTAATTCTTAAATCCATACGTTTCCCTCCTATAAAAAAATTAATTTTGACCCATTTTTTATTCCCGAATCTTTGACATACATATTGCAATCTAACTCTTTGCCTGTATCTCGATCAAGAAGTAAAACATCATTCATATTTTTATTAAATGTACCCTCTGAAAGTTCATAAGATATATTTAATAAATATTTTTTAATCGTTCCTACTTTTTTATTATTTGGTACATAAGCACTAAATTCTAATTCAATCGTAGGAATAATAATAGTTACCAAAAACTTATTCATTCTTCATCTAGACCTCTAGCTTCCTATTATGTATATCATACATTTATTATACCTTGTGCCTTTTTTGCCGTCAACTAAAAAAACGACAACTTGTTAATGCAAAAGAAAAAAAAGAACTCGCAAGTTCTTCAGAGTGTAGACAAACCCCTAGATTTTTTCTAAGGGTTTTCTTATGCAATTTTTAAAAATTGAAATTTTAAAAAATTTTTAATATTTTTAGAAATTTTGCCTAATAAATTAGAAGTTAGTAGAGGTATTCCATTTACTTTATCTTGCTTTATTGCTATATTTTTCATATTTTGGGCAGCACAAATCAAGTGTGTATAAGCTTGATTCTTTTCCACACCTTTATATAATGTATATCTATATCCATGATTTTGTTTTGAATCTCCAAAACTTCTTTCTA
>CANQDC010000032.1 GCA_947591455.1 uncultured Bacilli bacterium
CTGAAAAAATAGAAACTATACTTAGCAAGTTAGAAACAAGCAGTAGGATGAAAGACTATTATGATATTTATTTAATTCATAAATTTAAATTCAATAAAATTAATAAAACTGAGTTTAGGAGAGCAGTAGAGAAAACTTTTGAAAAAAGAAAATTTGATGAAGATTTGATTGCAAATTTAAATTTACTTAAGGATAGTAAGATACTAAGGGATAAATGGACAAGCTATTCTAGAAAGAATAGTTATGCTAGAAATCTAGAATTTGATGAAACTATAAAATGCTTAGAAGAATTTATTGACATAATAGTACCAGTAGCTATATAAAGAAAATATATTTTAGGTAGCAACATTATTAAAAGTATAAATAAGTTTTAAATTAATATAATCGAAAAAGGGAAAAATCATTTTATTTTAAAGTAAAAAATGCTAGTAAGATACATAAAGGACTAAAATTTAATAGCCCCCTGAAGACCTAGTCATGAGACTAGGTCATTTTTTTTATTAGCTTTTTATTTAATGTGAACAAACTACATGTTATAATAGATTTATAAATAAAATTGGAAGGAAAGATAATATATGTGTACAGCAATTACTTATAATACAAAAGATCATTATTTTGGAAGAAATCTTGATTTAGAATTTTCATATAAAGAAACAGTAACAATTACGCCCAGAAATTATCCATTTAAATTTAGAAAAGTAAGCGATGTAAATCATCATTATGCGATAATTGGTATGGCCTACGTAGCAGAAAATTATCCTTTATATTATGATGCCATAAATGAAAAAGGACTTGGTATGGCTGGTTTGAATTTCCCTAGTAATGCAATTTATAAAGAGGAAAAAAGCAACAAAGATAATATCGCACCTTTTGAGTTTATTCCGTGGGTTTTATCACAATGTGCTACTCTTTTAGAAGTGAGAGAATTGTTAAAAAAAATTAATATTGCAAATATAAATTTTAGTGAGCAGTTACCTGCTTCTCCCTTACATTGGATTATTTCGGATAAAGAAAACTCAATTACGGTTGAATGTGTAAAGGATGATTTGAAAATTTATGATAATCCCGTGGGAGTTTTAACGAATAATCCTACTTTTGATGTTCAATTATTTAATTTAAATAATTATATGCATTTATCAATAGAACCACCAATAAATAATTTTTCTAAAAAATTAAATTTGGATACTTACAGTAGAGGGATGGGAGCGTTAGGTTTACCTGGAGATTTGTCTTCTGCATCAAGATTCGTAAAAGCAACGTTTACGAAAATGAACTCTTTATCAGGAGAATCAGAATCAGAAAGTATTAGCCAATTTTTTCATATATTAGAATCAGTATATCAACAAAGAGGATGTGTTCATATGGGCCAAGATCAATATGAAATAACAATCTATAGTTCATGTTGTAATATGGATAAAGGAATATACTATTATACAACGTATGAAAATAGTCAAATTACGGGAATTGATATGTATAAAGAAAATTTAGATGGTACAGATTTAATTAATTATGAATTAATAAAAGGTCAAAAGATCTTTATGCAAAATTAATGTTTGAAAAAAAATAAAAAAGATTATATAATAAATAAGTCTGATCCAGCAAATATGCGTAAAAACAAGACAACTGTTTTTACGCATATTTTTTTGCTTTTTTGAATCGGATAATTACAGATTTACCATATAAAAGGAGGGAAAAAATGGAAAATCAAGAGAATAACAAATTTTTAGGAGAAGAAAAAATTTCTAAATTATTGCTTAAATTTTCTGTGCCATGTATTTTATCATTGTTGATAAGTTCTCTATATAATATAGTGGATCAAATATTCATCGGTAATAGTAATTTAGGATATTTAGGAAATGCTGCCACTGGAGTCGTTTATCCAATTACGATTATAGCTGTTGCTTTTGCCTGGTGTTTTGGAGATGCCACGGCCGCTTATTTATCTTTATGCCAAGGACGAAATGATACCAAAAATGCCCATAAATCAATTGGAAACAGTATAGTAGTAACTTGTTTTATAAGTATTTTATTTTTAATTTTTGGTTTTATTTTCAAAAATCAGTTGCTTTATTTATTTGGAGCTAGCAAGAAAAGCATCACTTTAGCAAGAGATTATTATGTTATTATACTATCTGCGATTCCTGTTTATATGTTAGGAAATGCGATGAATGCAGTAATTCGTGCCGATGGTTCTCCAGGTTTTTCTATGTTAGCAACCGCTGTGGGAGCCATCATAAACATTCTATTAGATCCTATATTTATTTTTGGTTTAAATATGGGAATTAAAGGAGCTGCTTATGCCACAATTATTGGACAAATTGCCACTTTAGTGATTTCAATTATTTATTACACAAGACCAAAAACATTTCGATTAACGAAAGAAAGCTTTAAATTAGATTTCGCTTTATTTAAAAATGTAATAAAATTAGGAATATCAACATTTATTACACAAATGAGTATCGTAATTATTTCTTTAGTATGTAACATTATGTTAGCCAAATATGGGGCCTTAAGTAAATTTGGATCTGATATTCCAATTGCTGTAATTGGAATTACAATGAAAGTGTTTTCCATTGTCATTAATATTGTCGTTGGGATTATTTTAGGAGCCCAACCAATATTAGGATATAATTATGGAGCGAAAAATATGAGTAGAGTAAAAGAAACGTTTAAGAAGGTAGTCATTTTATCTACTATCGTTGGTGTCTTATCTACAATTATTTTTGAATTCTATCCAGAGATCATTATTCGTATTTTTGGTTCTAATGATCCTTTATATCTTGAATTTGCAGTAGCAACATTTCGTTTATTTTTAGTATTTGTGACATTTACATGTTTAATTAAAATGAGTTCTATCTTCTTTCAAGCAGTAGGGGAACCTTTAAAATCAGCAATTGTATCACTAACAAGAGACATTCTCTTTTTTGTACCCTTAGTAATAATTTTACCAAAATATTTTGGTATAAAAGGAGTTTTAATAGCCGCTCCGATTGCCGATTTATTAGGAATATTTGTAACCATTTTCTTAATTATCAAGTTTTTTAAAAATGTCAACGCTCATGGGGAATATGCAGAGAAAAACATTAATTTACAACATTCTAAGAAAGGTGTAATTATTACTATCGCTAGAATGCATGGTAGTCAAGGAAAAGCAATTGGAAATTTAGTGGCCCAAAAATTAAATATTCCTTATTATTATAAAGAAATGACTGCATTAGCTGCAAAAGAAAGTGGATTGGATCAAGAATTTGTATCAAATATTAATCGTAGTCAAGATTTTTTACATGATCTATATTTAACTACTTCTCCAGTTAAATATGCTATTGAAGCCCAAGAAAAAATAATTAAAAAAATTGCCGATCAAGGTTCTTGTGTACTAGTTGGTAGAGCCTCAGACTATGTGTTAAGAAACTACTCGAATGTTGTCAAAATATTTATTTATGCGCCACAAGAATACAGAATACAAAAAGTAATGGAAATGTATCACGATACCGAAAGCAAAGCTAAGAAAAATATTGAAAAATCAGATAAACATAGAGCTAGTTATTATGAAATAATAGCAAATAAAAAATGGCAAAATCCTGAAAATTATGATTTATGTATTGATTCAAGTATTGGAAAAGAAAAAACCGCTGAATTGATATGTGAATATATAAAAAAGATTAATAAATAACAAATAAATGAAACAAATCAAAGCATATGATTTGTTTTTTTAGATTATTCAAATAAAAATATACAAGTTTAAAAAAATATAATGTATAATAAAAAATAGAAAAGAGGATAAAAAATGAAAGATACCAAAAAAATATTTTTAACAAGTTTGTTGTCTATATTATTTATTTTTTCCAATGTAGTTGCTTCCAAAATTACTTTAATAGCAAAATTACCTGTAAGTAGTAGTGTCTTTATTTATGCACTTACATTCTTATGTGTGTTATTAATTATTCATTCATATGGTTATAAAGAAGGTGTAAAAAGTATATGTATCGCATTATTTTGTCAATGCATTTGTTTTTGCTTAAGTATAATTATTTGTAATATCCCCAATGGTTCTCCTACGATTGCTACCTCTCGAGCTTTGCAAACAATATTAGCTCCCGAAAAAACTAACAATATATATCATCCAGCATTTTCTTTAATGTTTGGATCTTTACTTTCGTTTTTCTTTTCACAAATAATTAATGCTAGTTTATATGAAATCTTTAACAAATACACAATGAATATTTTAGCTGCTTCTTTATCAATGTTAATTTCTTTAATTTTAGATGCCGCATTATTTACTTTAATTACCAATATTGGTGTTATAAATACCATGACAATAGCCGAAGCCATTATGAATCAATTTATTATTAGAGTATTTATTAGTATAATTTTGACGATCTTATTTTTAATGTTTTCTTTAAAGAATGAATGATAAGTACTTAAAAAAAGGTTGTGATTTGGATGAAAAATAAAAAGATCTTGAATAGTTTTAAATATGCATTTTCAGGAATAGTGAAAGCTTTTCAAACCGAAAGAAATATGAAAATTCATATATTTATTCTGTTATGTGTCATTTTTTTAGGGATCGTAGTACATATAAATACAAATGAATGGCTCCATTGCATTACGTGGTTTGCCGTTGTCATTTCTGCTGAAATGATAAATACAGCGATTGAAAATACAGTCGATTTAGCAATGCCAGAGTTGCATGAAAAAGCAAAATTAGCGAAAGATATTTCTGCCGGAGCTGTTTTAATAGTAGCGATAGGGGCAAGTATTACAGGGATGATTATTTTTCTCCCTAAAGTATTCAATTTATTTAACGCTCTGTAAAAATGAAATGGGAGAATAAATAATGAAAAAAAAGAAAATAATTATTTCAACCGTACTTTTTTTAATTACTGCATCGACATTTATTTATGAAGAATATATAAATCCTGAAGAAATCATTTCTTATGCAGTAGAAAGTGTTCCTGATTATAAAGAGGAACCCTATGTTATTATTAATGATAATATTCCCAATTTTAAATCAGAAGAAATGACCACAGAAAGTTTTGAATCCTATAGTGATTTAGATTATTTAGGAAGATGTGGAGTGGCTTTTGCAAATATTGGTGAGGACCTTATGCCCAATAAAGAGCGAGAAAGTATTGGTGGTATAAAACCAAGTGGCTGGCATACGGTAAAATATGATCAAGTAGAGGGCAAATATCTTTACAATCGTTGTCATTTAATTGGCTACCAATTGACAGGAGAAAATGCCAATGAAAAAAATTTGATTACCTGTACTCGAACAATGAATACAAAAAGCATGTTACAATTTGAAAATGAAGTGGCAGATTATATTAAAAAAACGCACAACCATGTTCTTTATCGTGTTACTCCCATTTTTAAAGAAGATGATTTAGTAGCTAGTGGAGTTGAAATGGAAGCAAAATCTGTGGAAGATAATGGAGTGGGAGTGCAATTTCACGTGTATGTATATAATGTTGAAGAAGGAATTGCCATAGATTATAAAACTGGGGGAAGTCATTTAATCCAGTAAAAGATATATTGACCAAAAAGAAATAGGAAAGTTATAATAAAAAAGAATAGGATGTGGATTATGGAAGAAAAAGAATATCCTTTATTAATGCAAGAACTAGGATTTGTTATTTCTCCAACTGGAGAAGAAATGAAATTTGGAAATTGGAAACCAGCGATTCGTAGAATGGATGAGCAAGATTATCATACCGAAGCTTTTCAAAAACAAATTATTGCTACCAAAAGGTATGAAAAGCTAGGAGTTCTATTAAACGAAAATTTTGACATAACCAGTCAATGTCCTTTCTTAGCTCAAAACGGAATAATTGTTGGCTTAAACCAAACAGATGGCTCTTTTACCCCATCAGTACCCAATATATTTTTACTTTTTCCTAGTGCCATGAGTGAAGAACAAATTAAAAAAATGATTGAAAAGAAAGAAGAATTATTGCAATTTGAACCATGGTTACATACCATAAGAATTATTGATTCCAAAAAAAATACGGTAGATCGTGTAGGAAGTATAAATGAGTTTTACGAAAAATATGTTTATCCTCAAGTAAGAGAGATAAGTAAACAAGGACGGTAAGAACATGCAAAAAAGAAAAATAGTAAAAATAAGTTTAATTTATATAGCTTTATGTATTTTTCTTTTTGGAATATATAAGTTGTTTATGTATATTCGAGTAAAAACGGCCAAAGTGGAAATTGTTTTGCAAGACGATTTAACGACTCCTTTTTTAAGTGAGAAAAAAATTTCTGATTTTATCATTCATATGAATGGGAATATTGTTCATGATCAAAAAATAAATACTACCAAAATTGGTGAAAAAAATATTAATTTTGAATTTATAAATGAGGATGGTATAAAAGTACCTTATCGTTTTAAAATAGAAGTGAAAGATGTAACCAAACCAGTTATTTGGTTAAATAATAGTTATACAATCTATAAAGGAAACGATGTAGATATAGCGTCTACTATTTTATGTGGCGATGATGAAGATAAAAATCCTAATTGTTTTTTAGAAGGAGAGTATGACTTTAATACCGTAGGAGAGTATCCACTTACATTTAAAGCAATTGATAGAAGTGGGAATGAAACTTTACAAGACTTTATCCTTCATGTTGTAGAGCCTAAAAAAAATACATCCAATTCTACCCAAGAAAAAAAGGCTACCTTATTTTCAGATGTATATGCTTCTTATAAAAACGAAAAAACGAAAATAGGCATAGATGTTTCCGGATGGCAAGGAGATATTGATTTTGAAAAAATAAAAAATGCTGGCGTAGAATTTATGATCATTAAAGTTGGCGGAACAAAACAAACAAACGGAGAATATTACATAGATTCAAAATTTATTCAAAACATAACCAAAGCAAATGAATACGGAATAGATGTGGGTGTATATTTTTATTCCTATGCTAATTCTAATCAATTAGCGCGTCAAGATGCCGAGTGGTTACTAGAACAAATAAAACCTTATAAAGTAACATTACCTATTGCTTTTGATTGGGAAAATTGGAATCATTTTAATGAGTATGATTTAAGTTTTTTTGGACTCTCAGATATGGCGAAAACATTTTTAGATACTGTCAAAAAAGCAGGATATGAAGGGATGCTTTATAGTAGCAAAAATTATTTAGAAAAACTTTGGTTACCTATTGAATATGATACCTGGCTTGCTCACTATACAAAAAATACAAACTATCAAGGCAACTACACTTATTGGCAACTTTGCGATGATGGAGTAGTTGATGGAATTGATGGACCAGTAGATATTGATATTCGATATGTAAACTAAAAAAGTGAAATTTATTACCAGAAAATGGCGAATAAAATTCACTTTTTTATATTATGAAACGATATATTTTATTTAAACTATAAATAGGTGAGCAACATGAAAAAATATATTTTCATTATACTTTTTTTAACTTGTTTATTCTTTAATACAATGGATGCTGTAAGTAAAAATAAATGTACAAATGTCATTTATCCAAACAATTTAAATTCACAAAATCTTTATACTTTTTTACAAACCGAAAATTTATTAGATTCTGTTCATAAAATATGTTCCATGAATGTATGTGTTATAGTTCAATCCTCTACAATCAAGCAAAATATCACAGAACTTACAAAAAAGCACACGGAGTATCTTAAAAGAAAAAATGAAGAAGCAGCCATTGAAGCCAATGTAAAAGGTTTTAAAATTGAAAAAATAGAACTTTATTCTTGTATGTAAAGTTTATCGCCTTGATAAATATTTCTTTTGACCATTTCTTTATCAATCTCATTTAAAACGCCAAATTTTTTAATCAACCATTGGGGAGCAATCAAATCCTCAATTTTCGGGTCTCCCGTAATTCGATGAATCACAATGTGAGGATCCAAATATTCTAATTGCGTACATACAATATCAACATATTCTTCCTTGGTTAATATTTTAAAAGGATTCTTTTGATACATTTTTTCGAGTTCTGTTCCTTTTAAAATAGAAAGCATATGAATTTTTATACCATCAATACCTAAATCATTTAAAAATTTTACTGTTTCAATCATATCTTCTTTTGTTTCATAAGGAAGTCCATTAATAATATGAACAACCACTTTAATATTTCTTTTTTGAAGCTCTTGTACACAAGTCACAAAATTTTTTAAATCATGGCCTCTATTAATGAATTGTAGGGTACTTTCTTTTGCAGATTGAAGACCTAGTTCCACCGTTAAAAAAGTTTTTTGATTTAATGTTTCTAAATAATCATAGCATTCTTTAGTAATAGCATCACTACGAGTCGCAATAGATAAACCAACTACGTTTGGTAATTTTAAAATAGTTTCAAATTTTTCTTTTAATACCAAAACAGGGGCATATGTATTCGTATTTGCTTGAAAATAACCAATATAATAACTTCCCGGCCATTTTTTCTCTAAAACTGAGGCCACTTCATAAAATTGAGTGACTAAATTTTTATTTTTTGAAATATCATAATCATTACTTCCATGTAAGCAAAAAATACAACCATGACCATTTGCAAAATTAGGACAGGTAAAATTAGCATTTAAACTGACTTTAAACACTTTTTTGTGAAATAGGGTTTGATAATAATAATTTAAAGTATGATATCTTTTATTATCTAAAGTAAAAGGAAACATAATAACCACCTAATAAAATTATAATAGTATAAAAAAGAAAGAAAAGTAAAGGAAAATATGTATGAAAAAAAATGTAAATCATACTATTTAACAAAAGCATAGTTCATTATCATGAAGGTAATGAAAAAGAAAGGAAATAAAATGAAAAAAGTTAAAATTGTAATCATTTTATTAGCTGTCTTCTTAATACCAAATTATGTTTTGGCCAGTGATGATGGCAGCGTTATTGTAAATACGGAAGGAACGCTAATAGATTGTTTACAAACAAGTGGTATATGTAAATTAGGTAGTGATATTCAAATAAGTAATATCTTAGATGTAAAAAAAGAAGTCATTCTTGATTTAAATGGTCAAAGCATAACTCCAAGTAGCGATTTAAAAGTAAATGGTGGATTTATTACTGTAGCTCGAGGAGGAAAATTAACCATCAATGATAGTAAAGGGACAGGAAAAATATCAACAGGAGCAAAAACCAATTCTAATGTATGGGGTGGAATTCAATTAGCAAATGATGATTTAGATTCTACTAAAACCTCTGAATTAGTAGTAAATGGTGGAACCATTGAAGGGTATTATTATGGCATTACAGGATATGGTAAATATCATAATACAAAAATTACGATTAACGGTGGCAATATTGTAGGATTAAATGATGAAGATAGTTTAGGAATTTATCATCCTCAAGAAGGAATATTAACGGTGAATAATGGAACCATTAGTGGTGGTACAGGAATTGAAATGCGTGCTGGTACGTTAAACATAATAAATGGAACAATTAAAGCAACGGCTCCAAAATTTGTAAAAGTAGCAGCTAAAGATGGATCAACAACAAATGGAGTAGGTGTAGCAGTAGCACAACATACAACGAAAAAAGCCATTGATGTTACAATTAGTGGCGGAGATATTAGTGGGCAATATGCATTCTATGAATGGAATCCCCATAAAAATGGAACAGAAGATATTAACAAAATTAGTTTAAAAATAACCGGGGGAAATTTTGTAGGAACGGCCGATGGAGTATCTACAGTTTATAGTGAAGATTTCAAAAATTTTATTTCAGGAGGAAAATTTAATAAATCAGTAGATGATTATTTAACAGAATCCGCTAAAGGAACAAGTAAAATAGAGGAAAAAAGTGCTGATATTCAAACAAAATCTTCTACTGGAATAATTACATGGATTTCTTTACTATCTATATTAGCAGTTACTGGTGTTGGACTTTATGTATATAATAAAAAATTCTGTTAAAAAACAAAAAAGAGCTTTATGAAGCCCTTTTTTCGTTTGAAAGTATAAATCATATTTCAGAAAAGTTAAAATTATTTCAATTGTTTAAAAACAGTACTTAAATTCTCGTGAATGACTAGATCAGCTTTCATATCGAATGGTGTAGTTTCTTGATTAATTATAACCAGATTTTTTCCTTGAAATAAATCAACTAAACTACTAGCTGGTTGAACTAATAAAGACGTACCAATTACAATGAGTGTATCCGCCTTTTTAATACTTTGTTGCGCTTCTAAAAAACAATCCGGCAACATTTCTCCATACAAAACTACATCTGGCTTGATTAAATGACCACATTTTTCACATAAAGGTAACTTATCATTTTCAAAAATAAAATCGGCATTATAAAATTCACCACACCCCGTACAATAATTTTTATAAATGGTTCCATGAATTTCATAAACATTTTTATTCCCAGCTCGCGTATGTAAACCATCAATATTTTGAGTAATAATTGCTTTCAATTTTCCTCTACATTCCAATTTTTTTAAATAGAAATGAACATCATTAGGTTTAGCATGCAAACTATTTAAATTTTCTCGATAAAATGTATAAAACGCTTGAGGATCACGATAAAACATTTCAGAACTTAACATTTCTTCAGGAGATTTTTGATTTTTTAAATTATAAATACCATTTTTACTTCGAAAATCCTTTAAACCGCTATCCGTTGAAACTCCTGCTCCACTAAAGATTACAATATTCATAGAATTATCAATAATCTTTTGTAATTGAGATACTTTATTCATACCATCACCTGCATGTTTCAATATTTTATCAAATATTACTTTGATAATGTTCTTTTTAAGACCACGTTCTTTTCTTCTGCTAGAACACCATCCAAACTTGGTTCAAAATTTTTATCTAGATCATTTTTATGAATTTGTTCCGCTTCATTCTTTAAACTTTCTAATTTTTGTGTATCAGTATCTAATTGCTTTCTAACGGCATAAACATTATTTATCATTTCATTTTTTTCTTGTTCTAAGTCTCGTATACTAAAATTTTCATTTTCAGCAAAAGCATTTTCTCCTAGTTCATTATTTATATTTTTAAACGCCCATAATCTATCATGCCCTCTTTTAAGCCCATAACCTGAACAAATAATTCCTCCAATAATTGCTGGTGCAAAAGTACCTAAAATACTTGTTGAAAATTGAATACCTTTTATAGAATTTGCTTGAAGCATTGGCAAATTATATAGCATCATACAAAATACCATTCCAAGCCCTCCAAATACACTTACATCAATAACTCTATCAAATTTACTTCTAACTTTCCAAAATAAATTAGTTAAAGTATGTCTGGTTGTGGCAATATTTAAATCATTTATTTTTTCCTCTAATAATTGTTCTAAATTTTCCACATTTTTTTCTATTTCTTCTTTATTTCTCGTATCATTTTCTTTTGCTGTAATATTATATTTATCGGAAAGGGAAGAAATTAATCTTTCATTGGATTCTAAATCCCCATAATACTTTTCTAACATTGTATTATAACTTCTTAAGTTTTTTTGTTGAATCTTATATTTAGCTTCTTCTTCTATTTTCTCTCTTTCTTTAGATGCTTTAGAAAATTTTTTTATTCTTTCATCAATTTTTTGTTTCTTATTTATAATAGTTGATGCAATAGTTCCTAATAACGCAGGTACTATAGCAAATAAAGGTTTAGTTAATTCTAGTGGAATGAATCCTGATTTTAATATTGATGGTCCAATTAAAACAGTAACAAACCATGGAAGTAAGGAAAATGCACAAGTAAGTATTAATTTTGTTTCAAAGCTACTTCTTTCCAGTAACCATATTTTTTTTTCTAACTCATTTATTTTAGAACAATTTGTATTATATTCTTCTTCTATTCTTTTTTTAATTTCGTTTATATTCATACCAAAATTCCTCTTACTATTTTCTTTTATGTAATCATACCGAACTCGTAAAAATTAAGCATTTCTTTTTAAAATTTTATGGAAATTTCTTGACGAATACATAGTAACACAAAAACATGCTTTTATCAAATTCTATCTTAATAATTACTACCAATTCATTATACATTTAATAGCTAAAAATAAAAATTGAAAAAATAGAAAAGATGAATTATAATTTAAATATACTAGGAGGAAGAAGAAAATGAAATTGGAAAGATATAAAGAAAATAAAAAAGTAAAAAATACCCTCCTAACTCTAGGAATAGCAAGTGTGATCCTGGGGGGGGGGTATAATTTATAGAAGTTATGCTACATAC
>CANQDC010000033.1 GCA_947591455.1 uncultured Bacilli bacterium
GTTTTTCTTTTCAACTCATCGCTAAAGCTCTACTGAACCCCCAGACTATCTGGGGGTTTTCTCATACAAAAAACAAACCATTTAAATGGTCTGCTCATCAATTTTTTAATCACCTAATTTATTGTATTCTTCATCCGTTACTTTTTCTAACCAAACATTCTCCGTTTCTTCTCTGGGTACTTCTACGGTAATATGATAAACCATGAACCAGGTCTTGTTCCATGCCAATGTTTCATATTTGCTGGTATTAACTATGTCAATATAAAATATCTTTTTTAGGCAAAAAAAGAGCAATAAGCTCTAGTTAGTAAAAATATTGTAAGGTATATTTTTCATTATCTCTTGTAATTTCGATTTTATTAATTCCATCATGATCCTCAATTACAGTAATTTCTAGGGCTTCTTCATCTTTAGTTAAATTATAATCGTAAGATGTTTCCGTCTCTTCTTCGGTAATAATAATATCATTTTCATTCACTTGTTTTAAAATTCCAATAATATAATTTAAATCTAATAAAGAAGCATCGATATTATCATATAATTTAGAAGTCTCGATTTTTTTATCCAAGAGTACTTGATATATTTTTTGATTTTCAATTTGATATTTAATAATTTCATTTTCATCTTGTTTATATCCTGTCACAATATTATTTTCTTTTTGTCCTTCAAATTGTACTTTATATGTTCCATTTAAAATAGTATATAAAAAAGTATAATCCTCTAAAGCAAGGGCATTTAGTTTTTCTGTATAACTTAACACAGAAGATTTTTGACTTTCATGCGATGGTTGATCATTTTTTTGGACTGTATGAGAAGGGGTTGTTAAATCTTTATTAACACGATTTATAAGTGTAAAGACTCCAAATAAAATGGCCAGAGCAACGATCCAAAGAAGTAATAAAATTAAAGAATGCCATCTTTTACTTTCCCAACATTTTTCAAAAAAACTCTTTTTCATAAATTTCACCCATTTACTTTTTTATCGAATAAATCCTCTTTTTTTATGCCATTTAAATAATCTACGATTGTCATTTCTTTTTTGCCAAATGGTTTTATCCTATTTAAATAAATTATACCATCTTTACAAGAGATTCCCAAACTTTTTTTAGTAACTTCAACAATTTTGTTCATTTCCTCTACTTTTTTTGGTAAAAAAGAAGCATCTAAAACTTTTATTTCTTCACGATCGAGCATAAAATTAGCGACTGGCCAAGGATATAAACCCCGGATTTGATTCATGATTTGACGTCCCGCTTTGAAAAAATCAATTCGTTCTTCTTCTCTTTTAATATTATACGCATACGTTGCTTCTTCTTCCTTTTGATGCTCCCGAGAATTCCTGCCATTAATAATACTTGGCAAAGTCTTTAATAAAAGATGGGCGCCCATTTGAGCTAATGCTTGATGAAGCGTTTCTACATTATCCGTATCTTTTATTTGATATTCTTCTTTACAAATGATATCCCCCGTATCCATTCCTTCATCCATATACATAATCGTAATACCTGTTTTTTCTTCCCCATTTAGTAAAGCCCAGTGAATAGGTGCCCCACCACGATATTTAGGAAGCAAGGAAGCATGAACATTAATACAACCCATTTTTGGATAATTTAAAATCACTTGTGGAATAATTTGACCATAAGCACAAGTAATAATAATATCCGCATCACACTCTAAAATTGGTTGGTAATCCACTCGAATATGTTCCGGTTGAAATACAGGAATATGATTTTCTTCAGCAACTCTTTTAATAGGAGGTTTAGTGAATACCTTTTTTCTCCCCACCACTTTATCCGGTTGCGTTACAACCAAAACAACATTTGTATTTTCAAGTAAAGTTTGAAGTACAGGAACCGCAAATTCAGGAGTCCCCATAAAAATTACTTTTAAATTTTTCATAAAATCACTCATTTCTTTTTATATTCTTAAAGGATTGATATCAAATTCTAAACGAACCTTTTTATTCATTTGATAAATTGTATCTAATTCTTGTAAAGTTTTCATTAATTTTTTATCAAATCGATATTTAATAATAATTTGAAAACGATAAACATTATTTATTTTAAAAACATTGGCTGTAGTAGGCCCTAAAACAATGGAATCATTCGATAAATTTTGCCGCAAATAATTTGCTGTTTTCTTCGCCTCTTCCCCACAAAGTTCATACTCTTTACTAGCAATTTTAATACTTACTAAATAATAATAAGGGGGATATTTTAGTTTTTTACGAATATTCATTTCATATTGATAAAATTTTTGATAATCTTGCTCACAAACACAAGACAAGATAAAATTTTTAGGATTAAAAGTTTGAATAATTACATTTCCAATAATATTGCTTCGTCCTGCTCTACCTGAGGCCTGATACAACAAATCAAAAGTTCTTTCCCCACTTCGAAAATCTGGAATATTTAACGTTGTATCGGCATTAATAATACCAACTACAGATACTTTAGGAAAGTCGAGTCCTTTACTGATCATTTGAGTTCCCAGTAAAATATCATATTCATGATTTTTAAATTGCGTAATTATTTTTTCATGACCATTCTTTTTTCTGGTCGTATCTCCATCCATCCGTACGACTTTAATATCGGGATATTCTTTATTAATTTCAGCCTCTAACTTTTCTGTACCATACCCATAAAAATTTAAATCTTCTCCACATTTTGGACAGGTATCTTTTTTAAAAATGGTATAGCCACAATAATGACAACGTAAATTATTTTTCGATTTATGATACGTAAGAGTGATATCACAATGCGGACATTTATAAGTAAATCCACAACTACCACAAGTAATGGTAGTTGAAAATCCGCGGCGATTTAAAAGTAAAATAATTTGTTCTCTTCGACTTAATGCACTTTCAATTTCTACTTTTAATCGTTCACTTAATAAATAATTTCCTTTTTTTATTTCTTGAGCCATATCTACCAAAAAACAATTAGGTAAATGAGCCCCATTCGCTCGATTCGGTAATGTTAAAAGCTTATAGATTCCTTTACTAGCCCGAGCCATTTTTTCAAGTGTTGGGGTAGCACTACCAAGTACAAGAGGAATATGATGATATTCACTTCGAAATTCAGCAATATCAATAGCATTGTACCGCGGAGAATTTTCTTGTTTATAAGATTCCGAATGCTCCTCATCAACAATAATAATACCTAAATTTTTTAAAGGAGCAAAAATAGCACTTCGAGCGCCAATCACAATATGAACTTCTCCTCGACTTATTTTTCGCCATTCATCATATTTTTCTCCATCCGATAATCCACTATGCAAAACAGCAATAAACGAACCAAAACGCTTTTGAAATTGATCTACAAACTGTGGGGTCAGACTAATTTCTGGAACTAATACCAGTGCCGTTTTTCCTTTTTCTAACACTTTCTCAATAATTTGCATATAACTTTCTGTTTTGCCACTTCCCGTGACTCCATAAAGTAAATACTTCTGTGGCTTATCTAAATGACTAACCACTTCTTGAACAACACCTTGTTGCTCTTTATTTAATATTTTTTTTACATCTCGAACCTTCTTTTTATTCTGTAACCGATAGATTTCATCTTTATCTTCTAAAATAATTTCTTTTTTTAATAACGTTTTCGTAGCGGATAGTGATAAACATATGGCTTCTTTCTTATCCAGAAAACCATTTTCATGTATTTTGGCCACTAATTCTTTCTGAATTTCACTAGTACATTTTTCTAAAGATTTTCCATAATCTTCCTTTAAACGAAGTAAACTTTGATATTTTTTTTCAATTTTTGTTTTATGAGACGCTTTTAAAGCTTTAGGAAGCATTGTTTGATAAGCACTAGATAAAGAACATAGCGTATTCTCTTTAATAAATTCCCCTATAGCCATGAGTTCTTTAGTTAGAACCACTTCATCATCGACTACGGAATTAATTTCTAAAACATTTATATCTTCAGAACAAGTATCTTTTATATGAATAATAAACCCTTCTAATATTTGTTTACCAAAAGGTACATTCACTCTTTTTCCCACTGCAACACGATCCATCAAGTGTTTGGGAACTTTATACGTATATAGATTCGCAACTTGTTTGGTTTTTAATTCAAGTAAACACTCAATGTACATGTTTCTTCCTCCTTATATCTATTATAGCAGACAATAAAAAAAACCACTAGATTACTATTCTAAATAATCTAGTAGAATATGATATTCCTGTATCAAATCAGACAGTGTTTTTTTACAATTGGCTGCAGAAGTACTAGGTAAATTAATTTCTTTTAAAGAAATACTCTCTTGAAAATATTTTTGATATAACTTATGAGCCATCTTTCCCGTTGTAAATATGACTTTTATTTCCGTCTTTTCTAGTAGTTTTGGAATGTCATTGGGCACTTCATGACGAATAGACTGATCACTTGAACCCTTGATTTCACAACTAGCTAAAACATCCCATAAGGCAATATGATGCCGTTGCAAAAATTCCTTCTTATCGCTTATCGATTCGTTAAATAATATCTCTAAAATTTTCCAAAAACGATTTTGAGGATGGCCATAATAAAATTTAACTTCACGCGATTTAATACTAGGAATGGTCCCCAAAATTAATATTTTAGAGTCGCTTTGATAAATGGCCGGAAGTTCATGAGTAATTTTTACTTTCTTACTCATACTTTTTTATTTAAAGTCCTTTTTTCTTACCTGATCTTCATATCTCATTTGATCAATCAAAGCCATTGTATGAATTAAATAACTTTCTTTTTGACTTAATTCTTGAGCATTCCTTTTTTTATGAACTAAATTCCGTGTATTATTCCAAAAATGTATAAGTTTTGTACCATCTGGAAACTTTTCTCCTAACATATCAAGAGAAAAATCTTGATTTTGACTCATCAATTTTAATAAATAATCGGCTTTAGTCATCGTATCCATTTTCTTATATTTTCTTTGTAAATCATCAATAAGAGCAGCAGTATGAATGATATATTTTTCTTGTTCGCTTACGTTTTCCCAATCATACTCTGATACAATCCAATGAGTTAAATTATTCCAATAATGAGCCATATGTGTCCCATCAGGAAAAGTTTCTTTCGTACTACTTAATTGTATCGCAGGATTTCTTTTTACATATTCATAAAGATGATTAATTTTATCAGATGGAGTCATTTTAGCATATTTTCTTTGCATATTATCAATTAAAGCCGCTCCATAAAAGAGATATTTTTCTTCTTTAGTTAAACGTTTCGCATCACATTTTTTTCGAATCTTTACATTGGTATACACCCAAAAATCTTTTATCAAAGTATGATCTGGAAATTTTTTATCTGTACGATATAAAAGAATATCTGGATCTTCTTTAACCAAATCAATGACATAATCCATCTTTTCTTTTTGTGTCATCTTACTCATAAGAAAACCTCCCATTAAAATTTTTTCCTATTATATAGAAATTTTTAATGAAAATCAATTAGAAATGACTAGTATATTTTTGATAAAATTTATCTATTTGACTGACCCGTTTTAAGGATGGCTCTTCACTAAGAGCAGGCGTTAAATCTAAATGAAACGTATTGGTATGATTTGCATAAGGAAAACAAGTAATAATTTCATTCGTATTCGAGATAGTAACCACTTTAAAATAATCCACTAATTTTGATTTTACATGCCCACAAGCTAAGTATTTAATGATATATAAATTTGTAAACAAATCAGAATTGTAGTGGTTGTCTAAAGGTAAGACCTGCCGTAATTGTTTATAGATTTTTTCCAATGGAAAATTTGGAATGAATTGAGTAGCTTCTTGATTGTTTAGATCTTGATGACATTTGATATGATCTAAAGCCCGTTGTTCATCATAATCAATAATTTGATTCAAAGTATAATGTGTGGTATCCGGATTCATATCTAGTTTGCATCCCATTTCTTTTCTTAAATAAACGCAAAGTCTTTTATAATTCCAACCTTTTCGTTTAAAAATATCAATATTTTCCTCAAACAACTGATAACACTCTTCATAACGTCCTAAAAAAGATAATAATTTAATAGTAAATAATATATAATAATCGAAACTTAATTTAGAAGTTTGTTTACTAATAACTTCTTTAGCTTTTTCTAAGACCATTTTCGCTTCTTGAAGAGAATTGCAATCAATTAAAGTATTGGCATAAAAAGCATAGGCTTCTAAATCATAAGGATAAATCTTTAAATAATTTTCAAACAGTTGAATCGCTTGAGAAAACCGCAATTCCATCGCTAATTCCATTCCTTTATAAAAATAGCTATGATGAAAATATTTTTTCTTTTCCATTCTCCTTTAAACACCTCTTCTTAAATATATTTTTGAACCGATGAAAAAATCAAAGAATTTACTTTGATTTTTTATCTTTGATCATTTCTTTTATGGTTGTACCTAAAGTAGCAATGGATTGTAATTCACTAGGAACGATAATTTTTGTTGATTGTCCATCAGCCATTTTAGCTAACGTTTCATAACTTTTTAAAGTAAGAACGGAAGCATCTGCTTGGGCATTTTTTAACAATTTAATTCCTTCGGCTTCAGCAGTTTTTAGTTTTAATAAGGCCTCTGCCTCTCCTTCAGCTCGCTTTATTTTGCTTTCTTTATCTGCTTCCGCTCTTAATATTGCACTTTCTTTTTCTCCTTCAGCAATTAAAATATTTGATTTTTTTTCTCCTTCCGCTTGTAAAATTTTTTCACGACGTTCTCTTTCAGCACGCATTTGTTTTTCCATAGCTTCTTGAATATCTTTCGGAGGCAAAATATTTTTTACTTCCACCCGATTTACTTTAATTCCCCAAGGATCAGTAGCTTCATCCAAAATAGAACGCATTTTTGCATTAATAATATCTCTACTCGTTAACGTTTGATCCAACTCTAATTCTCCAATAATATTCCGTAAGGTAGTAGCCGTTAAATTTTCAATGGCACTGATTGGATACTCAACTCCATAAGTATACAATTTCGGATCCGTAATTTGAAAATAGACAACTGTATCAATTTGCATCGTTACATTATCTTTCGTAATCACCGGTTGAGGAGCAAAATCTTTGACAATTTCTTTTAAAGTAACCACATTAGATACCCGATCTACAAACGGAATTTTAACATGTAAACCATTTTTCCAGGTGGTATAATAAGAACCTAATCTTTCAATTACATAACTTTTTGCTTGGGGAACGACCTTAATATTAGGAAGTACGATGATTAATACAAGAATCAATAGAATAATCAAAAAATTCATAATTTATTTTTCCTTCTTTCTAACAATTAATTTAACACCATCTATTTTTTCAACAATGATTTCGGTATTCATCTCGATTTCTTCACAAGCGATGGCACTCCATCTTTTGCCATCAACCTTGACTTCCCCAACTTTATTCTTTTCAATCTTTTGCGTCACAATCCCTGGCATTTCTATTACCCGATCCAAATTGGTATAAACCTTTTTAGGATCGATGTATTTCTTTATAATCGGTCTAGTTATTAATAAAAAAAACAAGCCCAAAAACACAAATACCGCAAATTCTATATATAAATTATCTAGGAAAAGGGATAAAAGAAGCGATATAACTCCACTAGCAATAAACCAAATAGAAACTAAATTAATAGTACTTACTTCTACAACAATTAAAAGGATAATAAGAAGAAGCCAAAAAAGCCAATTTTCCATCATCCACCTCTTTCTAAAGAAAAAATTTAATAATTCGCTTTTTCCTTTATTTTTGCTACAACTTTTGGATCTTTTGACTTTTCAGCCATTAGTTTTCCAACTTCCATTAGCTTAGCCAAAAAATCTTTTTTTTCTTTACTATCTTTTTTCACATCGATCGACCTCACTATTTTCTAATCCTTCAGACTTTTTTTTTAAATCCTGATTAATTTCCAATAAAATTTTTTCTCGATAATAATATAATTTTTTTAATATTTCTTCATAATCTCCATGATTTAAAAGATTCATATTTTCAAATCCTGTTAAATAATCAATAGCATAATTGGTTGTTTTATTATAAATTCCTAATTCTATTTCTGGAAAAAGTTTGTGAATATTTTCTAAAGCACCCGGAATTCGACTCATAATTCGAGCCATTGTTTCACAACTCGCTCCGCGACCAATTTCATAATGACGCGCAATGGCATTTTGTTGGGCTAACTCAATTGTTGGATTCACAATAATAATATACATATCCAAATTATTTTCTTTAGCTACTTGCATTTTCTCAAGAACAGAAGGAGAAGAGATATCCCCTTCATATACCATGATATCCTCTTCCAATGCCTGTGATAGAATTAAAGATTGAATAAAAAATGATTTACCAGCTCCGGGAACCCCAGATAAAAATAAACATTTTTTTATTTCATCTTTCTTAGCTATTTGATGAAACATCTCATTCGATAAGACCGCCGCTGAATTATGAACCACTTCCGCATATTTTTTACGAGTATCAATACTTTCCGTATATTTTTGAAACATCTCTTTAAATAAGTCGGCACAAATATAATGCCCCCTATAAGAAGATGGACTCTCTATATAATTTTGAAGGTAAAAATCCGTATGATTCTCTGCTTCATAAATAAAATACTCTTGAGCATCTAGTAATTCTTGAGATAATTCTTTATTTAATTTTCTGATTTGACCCTTTTCCATTTTTATCTCCCCATCTAAATATTATTTCTCTATACTTATTTTAACACAATGTCCATTTAAATCATATTGATCTTTTATATTTTCTTTTGAAAGAATATCGAATGCTAAGGTTTCTTTTTTAATATAGTCTTCAAATTTATGTAAAGCTTTTGTAAATTCTTCATCCCCCTCTATATAAATAGTAATTCGATCTATGATATTAAAGTTTTGAACTTTTCTTAAATTTTGAACCTTAGATACAAATTCACGAGCTAAACCTTCTAATAACAAATCTTCATTTAATTCTGTATTTAAAATTAAAAATTGTTGATCATCCATTCCTACATTAAAGCCTTCTTTAGAAAGACAACGAATCTCTACCATTTCTTTGGTTACTTCCAACTCTTCGTTCTCTAATAAAATCGTAATACTTTGATTATTATTTAAACAATTTATGTCACTCTCTGTTAATTGAGCTAATTTTTCAGTAAATAACTTCATTTTGGAGCCCAAAGTTTTCCCTACCAATTTGAAATTTGGTTTCACAGAAAAATTCATATATTCTGTTAAATCTTGAGCAAAAGTAACTTTCTTGACATTCAATTCTTCTTCAATTAATGGTACGAAATCAGAAATTAATTCTTCATTTTTACCATCAATAATTACTTCCAAAAGTGGTTGGCGAACTTTCATTTTCGCTTCTTCACGGGTAAAACGTCCAATCCGAATTAAATTTCTTACTAAATCCATTCTTTGTTCAATCTCTTCATTGATACATTCTTCATGAGCAACTGGGAAATCAGCTAAATGAACAGACTTTTCATTGGTTAAATTTTTATAGATTTCTTCCGTCGTAAAAGGAATAATTGGAGCACATAATTTACATAATCCCACTAACACTTCATAAGTAGTCATATAAACTGCTTTTTTAGAATCATTGAATTCATTACTCCAAAAGCGATTACGATTTCTTCGAATATACCAATTGGATAAATCTTCGGACACAAAATTAGTAATCGCCCTGACTACTAAATTTAAATCATAAGCTTCATAAAATTTTGTACAATCTAAAATTAATTTATGAAACTTCGATAAAATCCATTTATCAATTTCCTCTCTTTTGTTGACATCAATTTTACACAAATCAATATCAATATGATCCGCATTCGCATACATTTGAAAGAAAGAATACGTATTTTTTAATGGATTAAAAAACTTAGAATAAACTTCTTTTACTCCTTCTTCATTAAACTTAAGAGGTGTCCAAACAGGAGATGCATAAAGCATATAAAAACGAATCGGATCGGCCCCATATTGAGTCATAATTTCTTCTGGATTGATAATATTTCCTACAGATTTACTCATTTTTTTCCCATTGGCATCAAGCATCATATCATTGACAACAACATTTTTAAAACTCGATTGCCCACTGATTAAAGTTGATAAAACTAACAAAACATAAAACCAACCTCTCGTTTGATCAATTCCTTCGGCGATAAAATCAGCTGGAAATTGCGAATCAAATAGCTCTTTATTTTCAAAAGGATAATGAAATTGAGCATAAGGCATAGCTCCAGAATCAAACCAAACATCCAAAACATCGGCTACACGATTCATCTTCTTGCCACAAGTTGGACAAAGAATATGAATATCATCTACATAAGGACGATGTAATTCTAAAGTATTGATATCGATATCTTCTACGGCTTTTTCTTTTAATTCTTGTAAAGAACCAATCGTTTCAAAATGACCACATTCACAAGTCCAAATAGGAAGTGGACATCCCCAATAACGATTTCGAGAAATACCCCAGTCGATCATATTTTCTAACCAATTATTAAAACGTTTCGCCCCAACATATTCTGGATACCAATGAATTTTTTTATTCGCTTCAATAATTTCTTTCTTACATGCCGTATTTTTAACATACCAAGCTGGTTTAGCATAGTATACCAAAGGTTGTTTACATCTCCAACAATGAGGATAATCATGAGTCAATTTTATTTTTTTAAATAACTTATCATTTTCTTTTAAATATTTGATAATATCAATTTCCAATTCGGGATCGGTAACCAATCGTCCTGCCCATGGTCCTGTCGTATAACATCCATCCTTACCAACAGGATTTACAAAAGCAATGTGATTTTCTTTACATACGCGATTATCATCTTCCCCAAATGCAGGAGCAATATGAACAATACCCGTTCCATCACTATCAGTAACATACTCATCCGCAACAATAACAAACGCTTTTCCCTCTACTTTTATAAAAGGTAAAAATTGCTCATACTCTAAACCAACAAGTTCACTACCCTTATATTTTTCTAAAACTTCATACTCTTCTCCTAAAACTTGATTAGCTAAAGAAGAAGCCACTATAAATTGATACTCTTTTGATTTTACTTTTATATACTCTAAAGTAGGATTGACACATAAAGCAACATTGGCCATTAAAGTCCATGGCGTCGTTGTCCAAACCAATACATATGTATCTTCATTCTTTAATTTAAAAGGAACAATAACGGTATTCACAGATACTTCTTGATATCCTTGTGCCACCTCAAAAGAAGCAAGTTCTGTTCCACAACGAGGACAATAAGGTAATACTTTATTTCCATAATAAAGTAAACCTTTTTTATTTAATTCATTAACAATCCACCATTCTGTTTCTATGTATTCATTACTACAAGTTACATAAGGATGTTCACAATCAATAAATTGCCCCATCATATCTGTAATTTTCTTTACTTCATCAATATTACTATCCGTTTCTTTTTTACACTCTAAACAAAACTTTTCTACTCCTAAGGATTCAATATCTGCTTTACTTTTAAAGCCTAATTTCTTTTCGACATTGACTTCAATTGGTAAACCATGGGTATCTAAACCAATTTTCCTTAAAACCCGATATCCTTGCATCGTCTTATACTTACAAAAAGCATCCTTAATCGTTTTAGCAAAGACATGGTGAATACCCGGACGAGCATTGGCATAAATCGGTCCATCATAAAACACAAAATCTTTACGACCAGCTCTATTTTGAATCGTTAATTCTAAAATATTTTCTTTTTTCCACTCTTCTAAAATACTCTTCTCTACTTCCGTGGCTTTTCTTTTATCTAACTCTTTAAAATCTTTCATACGTTTCTCCTCACTTTATTTAAAATAAAAAAGGTCGTACCAAAAAGGACGAAATGCTCGTGGTACCACCTTTATTTTATACTCTTTTTGATAACGCAAAACTTTGCGAAACATCCTACTTTTTTCAGATATTTAACTCCCAAGTGATCTTCTATAAGATAACTTTATTTGCTTTCACCAACCACAAACTCTCTTTTTAAAGTATCTCTTATATACTCCTCTTGTTCTTCGTTTTTTCTTTTTTAGTATACGAATTTTCCTAACGAGTGTCAAGTAGCCAATTTAATTTGTGTTATAATTTTATGATAATGTCAGTATAGATAATTTTTTGAAAATGTCAGTAAAAGAAATTATAATATCTTTCCA
>CANQDC010000034.1 GCA_947591455.1 uncultured Bacilli bacterium
ATTATAACTTTCAAGTAGTTCTTGACATTTTTTATTTTCAATTTGATGAATTTCTAAAATATCTTTCTCTTTATTTTCTAAATAATTATAGATTATATCATCTCGAAATCCAGTTTTTGCAACTTCTTTTCGATTCGTTACAAAATAAATTTCTTTAATATTCGACCAAATAATTGCTGATAAATACATAGGACAAGGTTCACTAGTGGAATAAATAACACAATCTGTTAAATCATACGTATTTAATCTTTTACATGCATCACGAATCGCAATTATTTCAGCATGCGCCGTTGGATCTTTTTCTTTAAAAACTTTATTATTTCCAAAGCCAATTATTTTATTGTTTTTAACAACAACTGCTCCAAATGGACCACCTTCTAAATTTTCAACTCCTAATTTAGCAAGTTCTATTGCTTTATCAAAATATTCCTGCATACTCATCCTCTTTTATTAAAAGATCATAAAAATTTCTATTTTATATCTTTTTATTTTTAATAGTAGACTATTATCATAAATTTAGCTTGTAAAGTAATTCTTGCGCTTTTACAAACTTATTATTTTTCTCACTATATAATATATCACATATAATACAAATTAGTAAATTAAGAATATTAAGAAAGTTATCCAATCAAAAATCTAGGACGAACGCCACGCGAGTCAGAAGCGCCACCGTCGTGACTAGAATTGCCGTAGTGGTAGACAGAAGCAAAGCTAGTTAAACACGATACATCTTTCAACCAGTAACCAAATCTAGTAGTTCCATAACTATTAATGAATTCAGGTTTTAGTTGAAAGATTGCGTACTGACGATTATCTATTCCGGTATCATATCCACTACTTGACCACACTGTTGTTCCATACACATTCATCTCACTCATTAAATCTAATTTTCTATCATACCACTCCCATGTATTACTAGCACCTTTTATATTATTATATTTATTCGGTAAATCTTTATTTATATCATCACTTAATAAATTTCTATATTTTATTATATGTCCTTTAAAAGCTGGTTCTATATATGTGGTATACATTGTTTCCAATGTTTCTGTTACCATTTTACTTCCATAATATCCACCTTCTGTTGTGGCACTTTCATTCATTTTTTTATATTCTAATGGCGTTGCAGGGATAATTGTCGCATGATGTTGAATTAATTGGGTATCTCCAGAATTTAAATAATTATCTAGATCCGCTATTAACCAAATACGATTACTATTATCTTTTATATAATCTCCTACATAGATATCCGCAAAGGTTCCATTTTTTATTTGCTCATATAACTTATTATTTTTCCATAATTCTGTTATATCTTTTCCTCGGTAGGTATTTCTTCTTAGGGCTACTCCATTTTTTATATATTCTTCATAGTCTTCTTTACTTAATGTTGATGTGAATTCTACTTTGCATCGACTGCTTGTTTCTATATGATCTAATTTTAATTCCCATGCATTATAATCCCATGTCCCTACTGTGTCTTTATCTCCACAATCTACTTTTGCTTCATAATAGTTTCCATTACTTCCTTGGGTAGTTGTTGGCATGGTATCACTATCTTCACCATCTATTTTTATGGCTACTTTTACATCATATCCAAAATCAGGGATTGTCCCCTTTATTACATTATAGCTTTTGTTCTCCTGGTATGCCGCATAACTTCTATAAATTATACCCCCCCCCCAGGATCACACTTGCTATTCCTAGAGTTAGGAGGGTATTTCTTATTTTTTTATTTTCTTTATATCTTTCTATTTTCATTTCTTTCCTCCTATTTTATATCTTTATTATAAACTTATACTTTTTTCTTTGCAATAGAAAAAAAGTGCTTGTGCTCTAATTTAGTCAATAAGAAACCTAGGGCGAATGCCAAGCAAGCTGGACGCGTAGTTGGCATAGGAAACGCCGTCGGCGTAGACACCAGCAAAGAAAATCGAACTCGCTACATCTTTTAACCAATACCAATATCTGCTGGTTCCATAACTATTAATAAACTCAGGTTTTAGTCGGAAGATTGCATACTGACGATTATCTATTCCGGTATCATATATACCTGATGATGCTACAGTAGTACCATATACATTTACTTCACTCATTAAATCTAGCTCTCTGTCATACCAATCATTGGCACTACTAGCTCCTTTTGTACCAGGAATTCTATTTGTTGCTTCTATATTTACTTTATTACTTAATATATTTCTATATTGAATTATATGATCTTTAAAGGCAGGCCTTATATATGTTTCTAATACGTTAGGTAATGTTGTTTTCACCATATCACTTTCATAATAGCCACCTTCTGTTCCGCCACTTTCATTCATTTTAGCTGTTGTTAAATACGTTGCTGGAATAATTGTAGCATGATGTTGCGTGAGACTATTTGGACTCCCTGTATACAAGTAATTATCTAAATCAGCTATTAGCCATGTAACATTATTTGCCTTTATATAATCTCCTACATAGATATCTGCAAACGTTCCATCTTTAATTTGATCATATAACTTACCATTTCCCCATAATTCTGTTATATCTTTTCCTCGGTACGTATTTCTTCGGTATGCGACTCCGGCTTCAATGTATTTATTGTATTCGGCTTCACTTAAGTTTGATGTAAATAATAACTTACATCTGCTTCCTTCTTGTATATTATCTAATTTTACATTCCACGCATTATAATCCCACTCACCTGTTGTTTTACTACTTCCACAATCCACATTAACTTTATAATATTCTCCCTTATCATTTTTAGGTTCTGTTGGAATATTATCTTCTTTTTGATCATCTACTAAAACAGCAAACTTTACATCATAGCCAAAATCAGGGATTGTCCCTTTTATTACATTATAGCTTTTGTTCTCCTGGTAACTAGCATAACTTCTATAAATTATACCCCCCCCCCAGGATCACACTTGCTATTCCTAGAGTTAGGAGGGTATTTCTTACTTTTTTGTTTTCTCTATATCTTTCTATTTTCATTCTTCTTCCTCCTATTTTATATCTTTATTATAATTTATTTATTTCTTTATTTCAATCTAAAAAAACAAGCAAATTTTGCTCATTTTATATTTTTTCTAATTCTAAATTTTTTTCGACCAAATTTTGTTAATAAATAAGGGTGTAATAAAAAGTCCATAGAGTCTACTTTATCAATAAAAGTTAATAACCAACTTTCTTTATATTTCGGTAAACGGATATTTAAAGGAAACATATGGGTTTTTATCATATCTCCTATTTTATCATCTACTAAGTTTGGAAAATATTTTATGGCATTTTTGCGAGCTTGTTCAGCATGGACAAAACCATGTTTTTCGAAAAATTTTGTTTTTGTAAAATTATCTTGCCAAGGTTTATCATAAAAATCATGTAATAGTCCAGCAATGGCTAATGATTTATAATCTAATTTTAACCTCTTGCCAATTTTATAACAATCATAAGAAACACGTAATACATGATCATATACGCTTTCGTTATAATGATGTTCAAATTTCTTTCTTTTTTGGAATTCTTTGTTTCTAATAATATCTTTTACAATTTCATAATATTCTAAATCTTCTAATTTACTTTTTTTTTTTGCTTTTTACGATTATTGTTTACTTTAATATAATTAAATAAACTCATAAATTGTAAGAAAACAGTGATTGTTACACATATATTTACAAAAGTTTTTAAATTAGGAATTAATATATTTATTAATCCTAATATAATCGTTATAAATATTACCCAGGTTTTTATTTTACCGATTAATAAAGATTCTACGATATGGGTTTTAAAATACACATGTAATGTAAACATAGAAATAAAGGCTTCTAATAATAAAATATAAAAAAATAAATGATTATGAACAACTAAAATAATTAATAATCCAATCGCTAGGGCTTTGTCAGCAATAGCGTCTAGTTTGGCTCCAATTTCACTTTCTACATGAAAAAAACGAGCTAATTTGCCATCTAAAAAATCTGTGAGAGCTATAAATGCTGCCAGAATAATTAAGGGTATAATTTTATTTTCTATTCCTAAATAAATAATCAAAGGTGTTACAATTATTCTAGAAATGGTAAGTATGTTTGGAAGCCATTTTTTTATATTTTTCATAAGGAAGTCCCTTTCTTATAAACATTATATCAAATTCAAAAAAAATAAAAAACATTAATTTTACTTAATGTTTATTATAAATATATTTTTAATTGTTCATAATTATGTTCCATAATTTGAATTAATTTGTCTCCTAATTCTTTTATTTCTTCATCAGCATCAGGGTTTTCATTGATCGCCTTATTTAGTTTAATAATTCCTTTATTTGTTCCTTCCATCATCATTTTGGCAATCATTTCATCACTGTTGTTGGTCATTAATTTCATTTCACTCATCATTTTACTATTCATTTTAACCATTGTACCTAGTTCTTTTTCTTTAACCCCAAAAGCCATATATAAATTTTCTGCTAAGTTTAAAACTTTATCATATTCTTTTCTTTGTTTGGCTAGAAAGTCTCGAAATTTTTCTTTTTTGGCTTTATCAATAACATCATTAATTCCTACTATACCCATTTCACTGGTTTTGTATATAGTATTTAAAAAATTCATATTTTTATTTTCTTTCAAAAAAATCACCCATTCTTAGAATGGATCATTTTTTTATTTTTATACTTCTTGAACTACTGCAATAATCATTGGTTTGCATTCTGTTTCTTCATATAAAAATTTACTTAATTCGGTACGTATTTCCGTTTTAATTTTATTGAAATCAACTAAGTTATCAACAATATTTCTAGTAATAATTTCTTCAGAAATTCTTTTAATTTCATGAATCATTTCTTTAGAGTCTTTTACATATATAAACCCTCTTGTAGTTACTTCTGGTCCTACTAATAAAGTTTTATCTTTTTTACTTAAAGTGGCACTAATTAAAACGATTCCGTTTTCACTTAACATTTCTCGATCTTTAATTACTAATTCTCCCACGTCATCGCTTGATTTACCATCAATTAAAATATCATTTACTTTTAAATGTTCTGTGGTTTCTATTAAGTTCCCATCTTCAAATAAGACAATGTCTCCATTTTGTTTTAAAATAATATTTTCTTTTGGCATTCCTAAGCTACTTGCTAAATTGGCATTTCCCACTAAATAACGATATTCTCCTTTGACAGGCATATAATATTTAGGATTCATTAATTTTAACATTAACATTAAATCTTCACTAGAAGCATGATGTAAGATATTTTTATCTTTAGGAATGGAAATAATATTACATCCAAACATAGCCAGTTCATTTTCTATTTTGACTAATAATTTTTCATTGTTGTCATATCTTGGTTCTGCGAAAATAACTGTATCACTACTTTTTAATTTGATATAACGATCATACCCACTCATTACTTTACTTATAGAAGCATAAGGATTTTCTTTATCATCGCTCATAAGTAAAATAGCATCTTCATCGGTAATATTTGATAAATCTCCTAATAAATCATCTGGGAAACTTAAGTACCCTTCTTTTTTAGCAAACGCTACAACATTTTGGAGTTTTTTCCCCATTAAAACAATTTTACGATGTTTATTTAAGGCACTATTAAAGATATCTTGAATCGTATATAGGTGTGTTGGTAAAACTAAAAATAGTAAACGGTTGTTATATTTATTGACAATATCTTTAAAAAATTCTTCTAAACGATGACTTGGTGTTGTATATCCTGGATGTTCTGAAAAGGTAGATTCTGAAAGTAAACATAGAACTCCTAGTTTCCCTACATAAGCAATTTTTCCTAAATCCATATCATAATGACCGGTCATTTTAGAATCAATAATGAAATCTCCAGTATAGCAAATTGCTCCATCTTTCGTATTTACAACATACATAACTGCATCTGGGCAACTATGGGATACGGTGATTGGAAAAATACTGATTCGTCCAAAATTTAGTTTTTTATGAGGAGTAATTACATAAATATTTTTCTCTGGTACACCGGATTGTAAAAGTTCATATTTCGTAAACTTGGTGGCAAAGATTTTTATTTCTGGTATATTTTTTACTAGATCACTCGTTGCTCCCATATTCTCATAATGCCCATGAGTTAAAAAAACTCCTTTGATATTTTTTCTATTTTTCACTAAATATTCAAAATCAGGAATTACATAATCTATCCCAAACATATTATTTGTAGCATATTTTAAACCACAATCAAAAATATAAAGATCTTTATCAATCTCAATACAATAGGTGTTCTTACCATTTTCATCTAATCCACCTAAACTAAAAATTTTTATTTTACTCATAATTCATCTCTTTCTATATATATAAAAGTTTTTTATAGCGAGTTTATTATATCAGAAATACTATAGAATTTCAATTTATAATTTCACTTGCTTTTATATCTAAAAATTCTAATACAAAGGAATCTTTTATAATATCCTGTTTCTTTTTTATCAATGGATCTTTTAAGGCTATATTTAAAATGGTTTCTTTATCTTGGGAAAGTATTAATTGTTCGAAAAGTAAAGATTCTTTTTGTTTACGTAGTTCCAAAACACTCCATTTATATTGAACGGCTTTTTGATAATAAAATTGTCTTTTGGTTTTATTGTCAATTCTCATCAATTCTAAATAGTGTGCCCAACTTAAGTTTTGAGATAAAACCGTATGATTTGGAAAGTAAAGATAAAACTTTTTCATCTGTAGTAAGTCCTCGCGCGAAAAGCATTGGCCAAATTGTAATGATAATTTTTTCGATAATTGTAAGAGAATGACTTCTGGTTCAAATATTTTTAAATTTGGATTCTCTAGTGCACTTACAATTTTCCCTATATTCCAATACAAGGTAATCATTTCTGTATTAATATTTTCATAAACTCGATTTCTACTCACCTCGATTAAATTTTCTACATTTAAAAATAAAGTATCAAAGTAATTTTTGTTATTCACTATCTTTTTCATAAAATCTCCCCATTCATTTTTTGGGTTATTCTAATCAAAAAAAGTAAAAAAAATGTCAAAAAAAGAAGATTTCTCTCCTTTTTTTATTTTTCTTTCATGGATTTAAATATTTTTTTCCATAAATTTCGACTGGAATAATTTAAAATACCTACTTTATAAATTCGTAAGCCGAAATAGAAGAATAAATAACATACGACGCCACAAAGGATTGTTGATAATAAGAGTTCCCAAATGGTGATTTGTCCTAATAAATAAATTACGGGAGCTATTAAGAAAGAAAGCATGGGAATGTAAGCAACAATTTTTATAAAAAGAGAACCTTGGAATGTTGAAGCCATAATGGCGATATAATATCCTACCATCAAAATAATCATAAGTGGAGTTTGTAATTGTTGATAATCTTCAATATTTGTAGTCATAGAAGCCAGAACACCTGCTACAATGGCATAGGTTAAAAAGCTAAATAAAAATAATAAAAGAATTATTGGTAACCCTTGTAGTAATAAATGCAAGACTCCGGTATTTTTAATCATAGCTAGAGTATCTCCTATAAAACCAGAAACATCACTAGAAATAAAGGAATTACCAAGCATTTTACGAATCATAAAGGCAACGATAACATCAAAAATTAACAAACCAGCTTGAACAAGGACAAATAAAGTTGCTGAAATAATTTTAGATAAAAAATGAATTTTGGGAGATACATTCGAAATAATAATTTCCATTCCTCTGGTTGATTTTTCATCATTAATTTCCGCTCCAATCATTTGTGTTAACATAGTAATTAACAAAAAGAAAGGGATAATAAATACAAGAATCAAACCACTTGATAATATATCTTTGCCTTCGGCATTTTCATCTAATTTAGGATTGGTTACAGTCGTATGGATATCTACATTACTCGTTAATGCAGCTATTTCTTCTTCACTCATGTTGCTATTCTTGATAACCAAAGTACTTTTGACATTATTCAAACTTGATTGTAATACTTGGAGCGTTAACATATCTAGAGGATCAAAACTATACGTATCTACTTCAATAAAATTATTTAAAGACGGTTTAATATGAACAATTATTTCATCTTCTTCTTTTAAATTTTCTTTTAACTGTTCAATACTTTTAGAGCTTTTTTCTACTTTATAATTTCCTAAATCTTCTAAAGAAGAAGCCATCGTATCAAAATTATTTTTAAATAAATCGTAGGCATTCGCATCATCTACGATATATACATTTACCGTATTTTGAAAATCACCACCAAAAAAACTGATTAATCGATCCATATTCAATACGGCAATTAATAAAATAAAAATGAGTATGTTCGCAATTTTAAACCATTTTGTATCTGTTTTTTTCTTAAGACTTTGTCCAATTAAAAATTTTAATTTAGTTTTCATAAAAAACACCTACTTTCTCCATAAATATTTCGTTTAAAGTAGCATCTTCTACAACAAATTTTGTTACATCATCATATTGTTTTACAAATAAGAAAACATCTTTAGCATTTTCTTGGCTTTCAATTTTCACAATAATTTCTGATTCATTTTTTTCTACCCCAATCACCCCAGGAACTTTTTCTAATTTTTGCAAATCTAAGGATTCAGAAATAATATGGATATTTTTTTTACGATACGCTTTTTTTATGTCTTTCAAATTTCCTTCTAAAACGGATTTTCCTTTTACTAAAACGACTAATTTTTCGCAAAACATTTCCACATGTTCCATACGATGAGAAGAAAAAATGATACTGGTTCCTTTCTTTTTTAATTCTTTAATAACATCCATAAAAAGTTGAACATTTAAGGGATCTAACCCAGAAAATGGTTCATCTAAAATTAACAATTCGGGATCATTTAAGATAGCGGTAATAAATTGAATTTTTTGTTGATTTCCTTTTGATAATTCTTTTATTTTACGATTTTTGTATTCACTAATATGAAATTTTTGTAAATATTCATCTAATTTTTTTTCAATAGTTTCTTTTTTCATTCCTTTTAAAACACCATAATAAATGGCTTGTTCATAAACCGTTAATTTCGTAAGTAGACTTCTTTCTTCTGTTAAAAAACCAATTTTATCGGTAAGTGTATAATCAATTGGATGATTATTTAAAGTAATCGTTCCAGAAGATGCCTCTAATAAGCCGATAATCATGCGAAATGTAGTTGTTTTTCCTGCTCCATTCACACCTAATAAGCCAAAAATTTCTCCTTTTTTCACTTCAAAAGATAAATGATCTACTGCTAAAAAATCGCCGTAATATTTTGTTATATTTTCTACCTTTAACATACAATCCTCCTACAAGAAATATTATAACATGGTTTAGAAAAAAGAATAGAACCATTCTATTCTTTTTGTAAAGATAATTTTCGGGAAATCGATAACTCATCAGTTACTAATTCACTACAAATAAAATTATAAAATTGAATACGATCTTTTGGTAAATACTCTGGATACGCTTCTACATCAGGTAATTGTCCACTTTCAATTTTCCAATTGGCAAAAGTAAATACTCCTTGACTAATTGGACTTTTCGTATAATTACATAGATATTGAACATATTGATTTTTCATCTCATTGAAGTAAACTGTATATTCTGATTGTACTTCATCAGATAAGTCCCAATTTTTAGCAACCATTCGATTGATTTGTTGCATTCTACCATAAAAAGTTTGGGTTAAAAATAAATAATAATCATAATCTATTTCATGGCCATGGTTCTCATTTAAAACAATCATATTGGAGAAGAAAAGTTTGGTTAATTGGGATTGACTAAAAGACAATAATTCAGTAATTTTTTGTTTTTTTTCTTCAATATTTTCACAATCATTAAAGCAGACGCGAATTTCATGATTTCCATTGGAATCTATAGTATTTTTTAATAAGGCATCATAAATGGATAACATACGAATATTATCAGCAAAATTTTCCTTTTCATTCTCATTTCCAACTGGAAAAGAACGAACAAATTTAATTGGTTCATGATAAATAAGATCTTCCACATAACTATCAATTTGATAATTATCATTTAAAGATAAAACAAATTCAATCGTATCACATACTTTTTTATACGATGTATAAGTAAGACTCATTTCATCTGTATAGTTATACATAACTCGCTCAGCAGTAGCTTCTTCGATAAAAGTAAAATTGTAATTATTCATATTTGAATCATAAAAATTAACTTGTTTCCCTGTATTTTTATCTATAAAATAAAGCGGAGAAATTAAATTTATTCCATCAGCATAATACATATTGTGATCATGTTTACAATCACATCCAAAACAAACAAAGTGAAAAAATTCATGTATACTTGTTACATTCAAAGGGTCAAATGTTCGAATATCTTGATTTTCATCATAATATACAATTTCCAAATGCGTAGCGGTTGCAAAAAGTTTTTGATTTGAATGAACTGTATAGTTTTGAGTATCGTATAAAAACACATAACTTTCTAATTTACATGCAATTTCTTCTATATCTAATTTAGGATAATCTTTTTGTAAATTCAAAATAAACTCTTTTAAAACATCTATAAGATATTTAATTTCTTCTTGAGAAAGTGATGTATATTCTCCCCCTGCCGCTTTTTTACTATTTTCTAAAACAATATTTACCGCTTCATCCCATAAAATGGTATTGTTTTCTTCATCATACAAACGCGAATTTTTATGTTTTATATTTTTTCTTTGAGCGACATAATCCATGTATTGTTTTTCAACAATTTCTTTATTTATATTAAAATATGGTGTTGTTGAATTTTCATTTTCAATGGCATATAAATTATTAATAGATTCATTTGCGGATGGTGAAAAATTCATGCCTTGTTCCTCATAGGAAACAATAATATCATCTAACGAAGTAAAATCATTCTCACTAACATAATCATCTATATATTCCACTTTTTGTTCATTGACGATTTCTTTTTCTATTTTTAAATTTTGCGTTAAATTATACTTACTTATTTCTTTTGGTTTAAATAAAGCCAAAATTGTACTGAAAGCCATCCCAAAAAAGACAACTTTTGCTATTTTTTTCTTTTGTTCATCTACTTTTTTCATACTAATACCCCTTTAATGCTTATCTATTATACACAAAAATAAGCTTTTTGCAAGTAAAATGAACAAAATTCCTTGGTATAGGGCTTATTCAAATGTCCATGGCTTTTCTTTACTACCATCCCCAGTCGCTTCTAAGTCTGCTTTTAAAGTGACAATCGGACGAAAACTAGCTGCTTCAGAATACCATAAGGATCTGTTATCTCCATTTACTCTTACAACATATCCACTGCCACCAAAATTACCTGATGAATTAATCATATATAAATTCCATCCATAATTCGTTTCACTTACATAGGTATAACCTCGCCCTGATAACCACCAAGCTTTATTTACTAAATCTGGACTTGTTGCACTCATAGAAATTCCAGCTTCTTTTATAATCGTTATAATAGGACTATGAACATTTTTATTCCCCCCACCATATGGTTCAGTACTTGGATCCCAATTTAGATTATCAGTATTAAAATGACCTGATGTTTCTATAGACAATTCATTCTGAATAAATAATGTATTTCCTTTATATCCTGGATACTTTGATCCTACTGTATATAAACTATTTTCATAACTACTTGCAATTAATTGCAATGCACCAACCTGATTTTTATATCCAACTTCTCCTTGAAAGCGGATACTTGTGCTACTAACGTATTCACTAATCATATCGATTGTTCCATCTTGATTTATTTGTAAAACTCGCCATAAATTTAATTCATTTGGCTTTATTATATTGTCTGAATATCCAGTTAATTCTTTAGATATGGTATAACTTTCTAATACTGGTGTCATAGATACATAATCTCCTGGTTTTACTTTCTCACTAAATGTTTCTTGGGTTTTAAAATCTACAGTACATCTTATTGTTTCTGCATTAGTATTTTTTATATTCTTTAAGCCCCAATTAATATTATCCCATTCTGCTGTAACATTATTTTTACATATTACACTGTTTCCTACATATTCACTTTCTTTACTTGGAAAAGAATTTTTATTGTCTTTTTCTCCATTTATTGTATAGGCAAGTTTAATATCATAGCCAAAATCAGGGATCGTTCCCTTTATTACATTATAGCTTTTGTTCTCCTGGTATACAGCATAACTTCTATAAATTAT
>CANQDC010000035.1 GCA_947591455.1 uncultured Bacilli bacterium
ATAGTCCTATGGGTATACCCCGTATCCCCCACTAGCTTATCTAGTATTAAAAACTAAGTGAAATAATTTATTAAACTATATTATATAGTATATTAAACTATATTATATAATATATTAAACTATATTATATTTTAAGCTAATTTTAAGTTTAGTTTGATATAATATTATTGTAAATGATAAAGATAAATCATTTTATAAAAATATTATATTTTAAGCTAATTTTAAGGTTAGTTTGATATAATGTTTATGTATAAAATAAAGGAGTAAATAAAATGAACGAAAAGGAATTACTTAAAGAAAGAGAGATTATTATTTTTAAAATTAATCATTATAAGGATTTAGACGATAATGAATTAGAATTTGTTGATAGAAATATTAGTTTATTTGTTGAAAATAAGGAAGAAATAAAAAAATTAATTTTCATATATGAAATTAAAATTAAAGAAATAAGAGAAATTTTATATATAGGTGATTTAGAAATACAAAAAGAATTACATAGAAAATTTTACAAATATATGAGTTGTCAAAGAAATTTAATAAATTCTCTTTTATTTTAAGCTAATTTTAAGGTTAGTTTGATATAATGTTATTGTAAAATTTAATTGCTACTAGTTGATATCTAGTAGAAGGGTTAGAACATTTGAGACCCTTATACAATTAGTTGAAATTGTATAATAAAAATAATGTTGGTAGCAAAGATTGGAACGTATGCGGCTCAACCCGCACCAATTACCGAAACACGGTTGAGAAAGGCTAGACGATATCAGTAAGAAGAATACTAGCCGTAACAATAGCATCACGGCTAAAGCTATTGCGAATTGCAGTTTGTAGAAAAAAGGGCGTGGCGTCCTGAGTTGCCTTATGATATCGTGGAATTGCCGAAAACTCATGATATCTCATTATTTATAGTTTATTTTAGTACGTTAAAAGATAATTTCTTTTTGCGTACTTTTATTTTAAGGTTGGGGGTGTTTAAAATGACCTAGTCCATTTATTTACTAAATTTTAAAGAAAGGAGAAAAAGAAAATGGAGGTAAAAATACTTACTTATCGAACATTTATTTATTTAGTAAATTTTACGGAAGATAAGTTACTATATAGCGATGAAATAAATATATTTAGATTTAAGTATATTAAAGAAGGCTTATATGGTTTATTAGATGAAGATAAAATAATAAAATCTATGAAAATTGAAGAAATGTATGAAATGATATGCAAATTTAATTTTGATAAATGTAAAGATTTTTTTAAAATTCGTAAAGTTTACTTTAATGAATATTTAAATAATGCAGATAAAATTGTAGTAAGAACATTTGAATATCATAATAATGAAATAGAGCCATTACTTTTTGCTCAAGATGAAAGGAAAATAAAGCAATGACAATTTTAAATTTATTTCATTATATGCAATCATACAAATATATTAGAACTAAAATATTTGGTATGAATTTTAATATTAGGTGTGATATTGAAATTTTGGGTAAAGATAAAAATGTAATTAAAGATTTGACAATTGGCGAATGTAACATGATATATCATAACTATATGACAAGATATGGTTTATATGTTGAAAGAGAATGTTACATTTTAAATAATGAAAATATGCAATTAGTAGTGCAAATTCCTATAGAAAAACAAGAAATTCAAGAAATAATAATAAAATTTAATTTAATTAATAAGGGGTATAACAAACATGATGACAATTAAAGTAAGTTTAATCGGAACATTACAAGAAATGAAATTATCAAAAAATGGAGAATGGATTATTTTTAAAGTAGGTTTTTCAAAAATTAGAAAGCAACCTTTAACAACCGTACTTTACAAATTAAAGCAAAATGACAATTTTAATGAGATTTCGCTTACTTGGAAAAAAGGCGAAAATTATAAATTTAATGGGGTTTTAGCAAGAAGTAAAGGAACTAGTGATTATCAATGGCTTGTTACAATTGAAGATTTACCAATTAATATCAATAATAATCAACAAGAATTAATTATTGAAGGTTATTTACAAAATTTAGCTAAAAAAGTAATGACAACTAAAAATAATGATTATTGTTATTATCTTTTAAAATTTGATAATAATTATAATCATAATGTTGCTTTATCTCAATATACAGCCGGAACAAGAATTGATGATTTTGAATTTGATATAAATTGCAAAACATTTGAAGATTTCTTAGACAATGCTATGAAACAACACAAGAAAATTTCTTTGAGTTTTAATAGTTTTGAAATTGATACTTTTTTACAATATTTTTATATTAATTTTTATAAAGTTAAGGATTAATTATGAAAAAAGCATATGGGCGTGGAACAACAAGAAAAAGAGCTGAAAGTTATGTTGATAAAATTTATAAAAAATTTGATTTAGTACAACTTAATCAAAAAGAGCTAAAAAAGTTAAAGCGTGCTAATTTAGAACGATATAGTAAATATATTGAAAGGGATAAACAAATTCAATTTGGAATTTATGAGAGAAATTACGATAAAAGATTTCTTGAAAATTATGGTAAGTTCTTTGAAGAAATTGGTGCAAACGAATTGGGTTTGGCTTTACAAGAAAACGCTGATTACTTAGTTGATTATATATCGCCAAAGCAAATGCAAGAATTAGCTAGTAAATTTAAACCTATCGGCTTATATTCCAAGTTTGATCGTGAAGAAATGTTAGATACGGAACAAATTTTTTGGGATAGCTTAAATAGTGTATTAAATAGTAATCAATTAGATTTAATTTATGATTTATTAATTCATTAAATAACTTTTAATAAAAAAGGGGGGTGGTATTTTGCCAAAGTGGTTTAAAACTAGTGAGCCAAAATACCATTCTTTTTATATATGTGACTTTGAAACAACAAGCGAAAAGTTTTATAAGAAGAATGGATATACAAAAATTTGGCTTTGGGGTATTGTTGAAAGTGAAACTGAAAAGTTTTACTATGGTGAAACAATTGATACATTTTTAGATAAATGTATTGAAATTAAAAAGAAAAATCAAATATTTTATTTTCATAATTTAAAATTTGATAGTTGTTTTTTAATCGCATGGCTTTACGAAAACAATTATAATTATCAAGAAAAATTACTTGAAGAAAAATGTTTTAATACATTAATCGGAAATGTGGGACAAATATATCAATTACAAGTTAAATATAAAGGTAAAATTATAAAATTTCAAGATAGTTATAAGTTGTTACCTTTTAGCGTTGATAAAATCGGAAAAGATTTTAATTTAGGGGTTTTAAAAGAAAGAATAGATTATGAAAAATATGAAGTAAACAACGAAACATTAGAATATTTAAATCATGATTGTTTGGTTGTTGCTAGAGCTTTAAAAGAATTAAAACATGAAAATATGCTAAAAATGACTAGTAGTGGCTCTTCATATTATTTATTATGTAAATCGATAAAAGGATTTGAAAATATATTTAAGCCCGTAAATATTGAATTATTAGATAAAATGCGTTTGGCTTATCGTGGGGGGTTTTGTTACGTTAATTCAATATATGAAAGTAAAGTTTTAACAAATGTTTATAGATACGATTTTAACAGTATGTATCCGTCAATTATGGCCCAAAAACGATTACCATATGGAAAACCTATTGAGTGCAAAACATTAGATGAATGCATGAAATATCATTTTTCAATATTTGAAATAAGTATTGATTTTAAATTAAAAGATAAGCATATTCCATCGCTTTTAAAGAAATCTAAAATCTTTGGCGATGATAATTATTATATAGAAAGTGATAGTATCATTAAAATTGTAATTAATAATCTAGATTATGAATTGTTAGTTAGAAATTATGATATTTTCTATTTGAAATTTGAGTGTGGATGGGGTTTTCATACAATGATGGGAATATTTTCCGATTACGTAAACGAGCATTACAAGCTAAAAAATGAGTTAACGGGAGCTAAAAAACAAATTGAAAAATTAAAATTAAATCAACCCTATGGCAAATTTGGAACTAATCATAAAATTGTAGGAAAATATCCTATTTATAATGATAAAATTAGATTTGAATATCTTCCCGAAAAGATAGAAAATAAATATTATCTTCCTGTTGCAATAGCGATATGCGGTTGGGGCCATAAAATGATACACGATTTAATTCAAGAAATAGGTTACGAAAATTTTGTATATAGTGATACTGATAGTATTCATAGTTTAATACCATTAAATGATAAATATGTAGACAATAAAGAACTAGGTAAATTAAAGTTAGAAAATATTGAAGAAAAAGCAAAATATATTAGACAAAAAACATATATTACGCTTGAAGATGGAAAATATCATGTGACAGCATGTGGAATGACAAATGAAATTAAAGAAAAAATACTAAATACTGAAGACCCTTTTAAAATATTTGAAAAAGGTTTAGAAGTTGATGGGAAATTGCAAATGATGCAAGTAAAAGGTGGGTGTATATTGTGTGAAACTTCCTTTAAAATTAGACTTTAATAAAAAATATGTAGATTTCAAACGATATTACGAGGAAAAAAGTCCGTACGACATGATAATAATGTGTGGGGCTGGTGGTGTTGGTAAAACTACAAATTGTATTTTAACAGCACTTTATGAATTACAAAAAGAAAAAAATGAAAATAAAGTATTTTATTATATAAGAAGATACAAAGACGAAACGAACGGTGTAAAACAGATTTTAGACAAAATGTTAGACGACGTCGTTATTAAAAAACTACCTTATACGGGTTGCTATGAATGGATATTTAATGGAAGAATACTTGGATATGCTTTGACATTATCACAACAAACAAAATTTAAGTCTAAAGATTTCGTAAACTTAGCAAGTCCATTATGCATTATATATGATGAATATTGTAAAGAGAAAGATAAAATTCCATATCTTCCCGAAGAATACAATAGTTTAATGCGTTTATGTTCTACGGTTGCAAGAAATAACAATTTTAAATTATTTCTTTTAGCAAACAATGTTGATCCACTTAATCAAATTAACACGACTTTGGGTATTCCGCCATATATTAACGGGGATACATGGGACGACAAAGAACGAAGAATTCTATATAAATTAATGAAACCAAGTAGACAATTACTTGAAGAAGAAAAAGAAACGACTTTATATAAAATAACACAAAACACGATATTTAATGCATATCATTACGGAAATGAAACACTAATAACTAAGAAATTACCGATTTATGATTTAAAAAATAATAAAGACGTATTTTTAATGCTAAGGTGCGTTTTTAATAATTGTACTTTAAACATTTATATTATTAATAAGAAAAATGAAATTTTTTGTCAATTATCAAATAAAAGAATTCTTGATAATAAATCATTTTTAATAGAAAACTTTAATGAAATAAATACATTTGAAGTACGAAGATTAAAGAACATGAATTTTTCAAATGTTCTAGCAAACAAATATTTTAATGACAAATTGTATGTAGATAATAATAATACAATTTTTGTATTAAATAAATTGATAGGTCTAATAAAATAGAACTATTTTTCTATTGACATTTTTAAATTTTAGATTTATAATTAAATAAAGAAAGGAGAAAAATATGGAAGATATCAAAATTTTAAATGATACTATTCAAGCACAAAATGAAAAAATTCAAGAACTTGAAAAGAAATATAATGAAGTTTGTGAATATAATAAGAAAATCTTGAATAGTGGAAAAATCACACTTGAAAAAAGTGAAGAAGAAATTAAAAAAGAAAATGATAAAGAATTGGAGGACTACATTTTAAATTATGGAAACTAAAGTATTAAAAACAAATTCACAATTTATTTCAATGTTAAATTTACCTAGCGACACATTAACTAAACTAAAAGAACTACAGGGCGATGAATTTAAACCCGTAGCAAATGAATTTTTAACCGAAGTTTTTAATAAAGTTGTTTATCAAGTTGTTTCAAGAATTGATTTTCAAAATCCTTTTCAAAAATTTGAAGGATTTCCTATTGAATATGGTAGCACCATAGAAAATATTTTTGTTCCTATTCCACAGGGATATGATTACTCAAAATTACAAAAAACGGAAAAAGAAAACCCATTTACAATTTTTCAAAATGACGTAAAATCATATTATGCAACTATTAATTATGAAATGCAATACCCTTTAACAATTTTCTATCCTTTACTAAAACGTGCAGTTTTAGCAAGATATGGTTTTGAAGAATTATCAAGAGCTTTGATTGAAAGTTTGGGACGTGCAAAAGATATCGATAAATATAGAGCTACAATTGCTATGATATCAAATAGTGAATTATATAAAAACGGGGTTCAAGAAGTAAGTTATCAAGACGGCGAAGAAGGTAAACAAGCGATTTTTAAAATAATTGATACTTTAACGGCTTATCAAATTCCTAGCGATAAATTTAATAAGGCGGAAGTTGAAACAAGCACTAAAGAGAATAAAGTTGTTTTAATAATTAAACGTGCATTATTAAATAAAATTAATCTTGAATTTTTAACCGGTGTTTATAATTTAGATAAGGTTAATTTCTTACCTAAGTCAAATATCATTGTTGTTGAAGAATTCGGAGATCATGATACACCAAGTGACATTGATTTCATTTTATTAGATGAAAATGGCTTTGATATTCATACAGCTTTAAATGATACTGAATTCATATATAATCCACGTGGAAAATATTTTAACTATTTCTCTAACTTATGGGCTATAATTTCGTTTAAACTTTTCGCAAATGCACAAGCTTATAAAATGACACAATCAGTTTAATATGATTATAGAATTTTATAAAATTGATGGGATAGATTTTTCAAATACTTTTTATTCAAGCTCTAGAACGGCAAGATACCAATATTTATCAAGTTTTAGAATTTATCAAAGTGATGAAATTTTCTATCCCTTATTTTTAAATAAAGATATATCGTTATCAATTGAAGATAATGAAATATTAAAAGCTAACTATTGTGCGATTTACGAAACCGAAAACATTTTAGATTTAAATAGCATTGCAACTCATGATATTTTAGAAAGATTTTATTTTGTTAATTCCGTAACATATCAAACTGACACATTAAGAAAATTTAATTTAACACTAGATACAATACAAACATTTATGTATATTTCAAATATCAATTCATTAATGTTTAATCGTCAAACAATTAAAAGATGGAAAAGTGACGGAACTATTAATAGAAATTACATTCGTGAAAATTTATCGAAAAGTAATAATTTTATTAAAGAAGTAAAAGAAAGAAAAAATAAACCCGCTATTTTAGTTAAATGGGGTTTTCCGTCGACAATTGATACAAAAGATAATTTTTATCCCTTTGTTGATCCAATAACAAGCGAAAGGGAATTAAAATATATTAATGGAGATAATAAAGAACAATATAATATCTATGAATATAATACAAATTTTATTTATAGTATATTTCCATTATTTAATGATGAACCAAAAATCGATAGTGGGCTACCTTATTATGAATTTGCTTTACAAGATGGAGATTATAAACAATTATATAAATGGGGTAGTGTTAACAAAATTGAAAATGATAATCCGTATATTTTAAGTATTAATCTTGTTAATTTATATGATTTTCCTAATGTTATTGAAATTAATAATGATAATGTTATTTTTGATAATAAAAGTTACGGATTTATGGAGTTAAAAGATAAATATAATTATCAAGTTACTAAAACAATTAAAACATATGGACTATTAATTACTGATTATTATATTAATAATTATATTAATACAATTGATATTTTAAATCCGTTTGAAATTGCTAAAGGAAATAAAAATAATTTTTTATCATATAAAAATTTTCCACAAATTATAGACGAAAATTATTTGAAAATAAATTATGGAAAATTAAATGAATATGTAAGTTACCCGTTACATTTTTTAACAAATAATAATTTAAAAGGATATGAAGTTATTTCACTAGATGAAAATAATGTTAATTTTGCTTTAACAAATGGATCACTTGAAGATATTAATATTACTATTAATAATGTAAGTTTACCATCTACTTTAACATTAAAAAACGATAGTTGGAAAACATGGCTATCACAAAATAAAGTGACTTTGGACGTAGCTAAAAATATCCGTGATATAAATTTAATAAATAGCTTATTTCAAACAGCGTCAAATTCTATACAACAAGCGGGCGTCGCAATGATAACGGGTAATCCTATATCGGCTATGAATTCCGCAACAAATTTAATAAATGGTGGTTTTAATGCGGGAGCTAATTATTTGTCAACTAGCGAAAATATTAGAGCAGTTAAAGAAAATAATCAAAATGCACCAAGTAATTTTAGACAACATGATAATTCAATTGTCACTAAAATATTTAATGCAAATGATAATATTTTAATGATAGAAAAAGTTAATGATATAGAAAATGTAGCTAAGTTATTTAATATGTATGGTTTTAAAGTTAATGATATTAGAAATACCAAAGGAACATTAAAAGATAATATCGATAATTTTATTAAAAATCATGCTTATTTTGATTATGTAGAGTGCAATTTATTATCATTTTCCTTAGATAAATATAATTTAGATAATATAAGAAATGATTTTAAACAACGCTTAGAAAATGGTATAAGATTTTGGTATGTTAAAGATGGAGAATTTTTACAAAATTCATATTTATATGTAAACGATGAAATCTAGAAAGGGGGTATATTATGAATAGTGGAACACCTAAAATAAATGTACTTGATTTTTATAATTTATCAAGTTACATTTCAAAAGAAAAAATCAAACAAGAAGGCAATATTTGGTTATCATATTTAAAGGACGTTTTGAGTATTAGGCTTGATTTCTTTATATATGAAAATTTACCCGAACTTTTAACAACACAAATATTAGAAACGGCTTTAATGTTTAGAACAAATTTATGCTTTGCTAAAATTGAATATATTAATCAAATTGTTTTATGCAATTATGTTGTTAATAGCGATATGAATATTTATGGAAAGCCTAATAAAGTTAATTTAATTAGTTTTAATGGAAAAACATTACAAGAAAATGTTAACTATAATGATATTGTTTTAGTTTTAGATAATAAACTAGATATACCGCCCTTTATTAGTTTAGACGAAAAAATTAGACGTCTTGTAAAAATTGTTAATAGCTTTAATAATGCATTATTCTATAATGATATACCGGCTATCTTTACAGCACCAAAAGAAATGGTAACTATGATAGAAAAAATTTTTAAAGCTACTGAGTTACAAAAGAAAATTGTTGTTGCTGATAATTCAACATTTGAAGTAAAGAAATTTGATATTAAACAAAATTTAAAATTGAGTGAACTTATTGATTATTACAATTTTGTTAAAAATGAAATGTATAATGCTATGGGAATTCAAACTCAAATATTTAAAAAGGAAAGAACTAATCAAGAAGAAATTTCAAGTAATAACGATTTATGCAATGCGGTTTATCAAAGCATGCTAGAAAATAGACAAGAATTTATTAAAAATGTAAATGATAAATTCGAATTAAATATTAAATTAAAAGAAAATATTTATCAAGAAAGTGAAGTGAAACAAGATGGAGAAATATACGGAAAACAATGACATATACGAATATTTTACAATCACATTGTATAACTTGTTAGCAAAAGAGCCTGATATTTTAAACGGAGTTGATTTTGGTTTTACTGAGTACGAACCCGAATTTAAAACAATGTTCTTAAATGTTTTTAAAAATTATTATTGGTACAATGAAATTGCGTTCACAACACCCGAATTATTTAAAATAGCATTTGAAAATCGTTTTAACGTTTATAAAAATTATTATCGTGATAAATTAAATATTTATTATCGTGATGGAACGATATTTTCAAGAAATAAAGATATTTGGAACGAACGAAAAAGAAAAGAAATATATAATAAAAATAATGAATTTAATGATGAAATTAAGTACTATGATTTGCCGAATAAAAATGACATTGCAAGTCAAAGGCAACAATCAAACGACAATGCAACTAATAAAGAAGATTTTACAAGAAATATTGAAGACAATGAACCATATGTAAAACACTTAGATGAAATATTAAATTCGGTACAAGATATTATATTAGATTTTGTCAAAAAATTCAAAGATTTATTTTTAAGTGTTTATAGAATTTTATAGAAAGAAGTAAATGCAATGCAAGATTTCCCAATAATTTTAAATACTCTTTTCGCAGTTTTAACAATAGACGATATATATAGTATTATGTTATTAATCATTAATATTATATATGTTATTATTAGATTATTTGAATTTTTTAAAGGTAAGAAAACAAGCGAAGAAACAATTCAAGCACTAGAAAAACAACTTGCCGATTTAAAAAAAGAACGTGATAAAAATGATAGATAAAGAATTTAATTTTTATAAATATAATAATGAAAATGAAATTATTGAAAAGGTAAAACATATTTATGCGGAAAAACCTTTGACCGTTATTAATTGGTTATATAGATTAGAGCAGTCATTAAATAAAAAAGCCGACTTTGATTTCGATGAAAAAAACGGCATTATAATTTTAACAAAAGGAGAAGAAATTTAATATGACAGTTACAAGCGTAAGTACATATACAAAAACAAAAATTGATGAACTATTAGCAAATAAAGCTAACGATAGTGAATTGTCTACGTTAGAAGGTAGAGTAGATAGTGCGGAAAATTCTATTAATACGTTAACAACAAATTATAATGATGTTAGTGATAAATTAAATAATGAAATTCAAGAACGTGAAACATTAGGAACAAAAGTTGATAGTAATACAACTGATATTGAACAAATCAAAGCTAAAAATATAGTACAAGACAACGCTATTACAACCTTAACAACAAATTTAGAAAATCTTGATGGTGAAGTAAAAAGAAACACTAGAAATATCCAAAATATACAAGCCGATTATGTTAAAGCTAGTTATGATAGCGATATGGGTGTTGTTACGTTTACATGGGGAATTAAATAATGGCATCAGTACAAGTTTATGATAAAGCTACGATAGATAAGAAATTAAAAAATCTAGGTGGAAATGGGACATTATTATATGAATGCGATTTTCCTGTAGAAACTGACGGCTTGTATGATATTGATTCAATATCATTTATAGATTTAAGAAAAAATTATCAATACATTGAAATTTATTATATGGACGGAATTACATTTACATGTTTTTCAATTAAAGTTGATACTAGATATTTAATTGAGAATAGAGTTATATCATTAAATTTTACAATTGAACCTGATGATAATTTTGTTACAGGTGCAAAAATAATGAATTTTCATAATGATATATTTAGAGTTATAAGTTGTAGATTTGTATATTTTCACGGTAGCTCATTTCAAATTGAGAATGAAAATCAAATATGTATTACAAAAATTGTTGGTTATAAATAGATATCACAAACCAAGACAAACAAAATCAAGACCACATATGAAAAACATACTTGATTTTATCGTGTGCAGTGGAACACTTGTTAAGGTTTAGTAGATATAAAGATAAAGGCAAGATAACTAATATAGTATACAAGTAAGCAAAACATTACGAAGTAGCTTTGTGTACTAGTTGTCTTGTTTTTATTATGCGTAGACGTAGTTTTGAAAACTAGATGCAATGGTTTGGAAAACTAATTCTA
>CANQDC010000036.1 GCA_947591455.1 uncultured Bacilli bacterium
CAGTTGAGAGTGGTGTACAAGATATTGTTCCTCCCGAAGGAATAGAAATCAATAATGAACCAGTAAGTACTGTTGAACCTCAAACTCCTGTTGCTGATACTGTAGTAAATCCAGTACCACAAGAAGAAATTGTACCAGGAACTATACCAGAAGCTCCACAAATGATTCAACCAAATCCAGATTTAAATGGATTAGAAGCATCAACACCAGTTGAGAGTGGTGTACAAGATATTGTTCCTCCCGAAGGAATAGAAATCAATAATGAACCAGTAAGTACTGTTGAATCTCAAACTCCTGTTGTTGATACTGTAGTAAATCCAGTACCTCAAGAAGAAGTTGTACCAGGAATGAACCCAGAACCTACACAAATGGTTCAACCAAATCCAGATTTAAATGGATTAGGAGTACCAACAACAGTTGAAAGTGGTGTACAAGATATTGTTCCTCCCGAAGGAATAGAAATTAATAATGAACCAGTAAGTACTGTTGAACCTCAAATACCTGTTGCTGATACTGTAGTAAATCCAGTACCACAAGAAAAAATTGTACCAGAAACTATACCAGAATCTCCACAAATGATTCAACCAAGTGGTTTAGATATGCCTGATTTCACAAATGGGTTAGCAGTTCCATTAACAGTTGAGAGTGGAGTTCAAGATATTATTCCTCCCGAAGGAATAGAAATAAATAATGAACCAGTAAGTACTGTTGAATCTCAAACTCCGATTGCTGATACTGTAGTAAATCCAGTTCCTCAAGAGGAAGTTGTGTCAGAAGCACCAGTAACTCAAAATTCTGCTGTTACTGATTCTTATTTAAATCATGCTGATCAAATTGCAGAACAAATGCAAAATAGATATCTTGAATATCAAAAAGCTGCTTCTGAATTGTATGAGACTTTTAAAAAAGATATATCTACAATGCGTGATGAAATGAAAAATAATTTAGAAGAATCACAAGCTAAAAATTCTTTATCTCAACAAACTTTAGAAAAGGTTCAATCTTTGGCTCAAAGTATGGATAATAATTCACAAAACATGGCTCCTGTTCCTAATCCACAAATTCCCTTAGATGCTTTAGATGTTGCCAATGGACAAACTTTAGATTTAAAATTATCAGCTTAAGTATAAAACTTAAGCTTTTTTCATACAATTCATTAGTGATTATTATATGAAAGAGCTCTTAATAAAAAATTATAATTTATCAGATTCGATTGATGTTTTGGAAAATGAACAATATTGTTCATTTCTTTTTAAAGATAAAAAATATTATTTTGTTTCTTATTATCGAAGTGAAGAAGAGTTAAATGATTTACTTGCCTTAAATGCTGAACTCATTCAAAAAGGAATTCCTACCTCTCGATTTATTGAAAATATTTTTGGACAATATATAACGGTTTATTTAGAAAAAAAATACATTTTATTTGAAAGTCCATTAAATATTTCCAAGGAATATAATGTTTTAGATATGATCTCTTTTGCTAATCAATTACAAATTAGTAAAAAGAAAAGTGTTTTATATCGTAATTCTTGGGGAGAATTATGGAGTAAAAAAGTGGATTATTTTGAATATCAAGTTACACAACTGGGTAAAAATAAATCTGTGGTATTAAATAGTTTTAGTTATTATGTTGGATTAGCCGAAAATGCGATTTCGTATGTAAATAATACTATAAGAAATCATCAAATATCCGTTTATGAAAATATTACGTTACAAAGAAAAAGAATTCAATTTCCAAACATACAACTTAATTATTTTAATCCATTAAATTATGTTATTGATATTGAAGTTCGTGATATAGCTTCTTATTTTAAATCTTTATTTTTTGATTCTCCCGACGATTTATGGATTGAAGTTCATGCCTATTTTAAAAGAAAAAAAATGAGTATTTTTGGTTATCAACTTTTATATGCCAGGCTTTTATACCCGTCTTATTATTTTGATGTTTATGAAAAAGTTATGGAAAATCAAGTAGATGAACAAGAATTGATTGCTATTATTAATAAAGCATCGGAATATGAGTTATTTTTAAAAAAAATGTATTTAGAAATTATTCAATATGCACCGATTGAAAAAATTGATTGGATTGTAAATAAAAAGGAATCATAATTCAACATTTATGATTCCTTCAATTTCGTCTATTTCATTTTTTAACATATTAAAAATAAGATTTTTTAATGTAAAGTCTTGGGCTTCACATTCTGCACAGTGACCTTTTAATTTGATATATACATATTTATCTTCATACTTAATAAATTCAACATCTCCGCCATCCATATTTATATAAGGACGTATTTCTTCAATTAAATTTTTGATTTTTTCTTGCATAAAAATTCACCTATAATTTATTATATCAATATTATGCGTATTTTAAAATAAAATATGATATACTTCTATTAAGGAAGTGAATACAATGAGCACTTACAAAATTGGTGATATTATTGAAGCTAAGGTAAGTGGTTTAGCAAATTATGGTATTTTTGTTGGATTAGAAGATGGGTATACTGGTTTAATTCATATATCAGAAGTTTCTTCTCGTTTTGTAAAAGATTTATCTGATTATGTTTCTTTAGGAGAACATATTTTATGTGAAGTATTAGATGTTTATCCTAAATCAAGTCAATTGAAACTTTCTATTAAGAATATTAATTATAAATTAATTCCACACTATGGAAAGATCAAAGATACTGAAGATGGGTTTAAATTATTGCAAATGCATTTACCGGTTTGGATTCGAGAAAAAAGTAAGGAACTAAATTTGAAATAATTGGTTCTAATTTTTTTAAGATAAAAGTTCTATGAATTTTGTTTATCTACGAATTAATCTGTTTCATTCAATTTATATTTCATTATTGAAGCTATTGATTCGTAGAGTTAAAAGTAAAAGTAAATAATAAAAACTCCCATATATTGGGAGTTATATACAATGTGGTGCCCAAGGCCGGACTTGAACCGGCACGGGTTTTAACACCCGCAGGATTTTAAGTCCTGTGCGTCTACCTATTCCGCCACTTAGGCATTGGCACTTGTCTTATAGATAAGACTCTTTGATTATAATATTAATTGCTAAAATAATCAAGTTTTTTTTCACTAAATTATCAAAAAAATTGGTTTTCATGGTTGACATATAAAAAAGTGCTATGTTATAATCAGTTTGTTGTTGGAGGAATACCCAAGTCTGGTTGAAGGGACTGGTCTTGAAAACCAGGAGGTCGTGTGAGCGGCGCAGGGGTTCGAATCCCTTTTCCTCCGCCATTTAAAATTTATTTATCGCGGGATGGAGCAGCTTGGTAGCTCGTCGGGCTCATAACCCGAAGGTCGTAGGTTCAAATCCTTCTCCCGCAACCATGGTTCCGTAGTGTAGGGGTCTATCACGTCTGCCTGTCACGCAGAAGATCGAGGGTTCAAATCCCTTCGGAACCGCCATCTTTTTTTGGCTTCATAGCTCAGTCGGTAGAGCAGAGGACTGAAAATCCTTGTGTCGCTGGTTCAATTCCCGCTGGAGCCACCAGAATAGTATAATAAACCGGAATACCGGTTTTTCATTTTATAAAAAATGTTTTTTAAATAAGGAGTGAGTTTATGAAAAAAACAAAAATTATTTGTAGTATAGGGCCTTCTACACAAAATTGGGAAAATTTTAAAGGCCTTGTAGATGCTGGAATGAATGTTGCTCGAATTAATTTTTCTCATGCAACTATGGAAGAAAGAAGAATTGATGAAGAATTGGTTATGCGAGCAAGAAAAGAATTGGGTGCAAATATTGCAATTTTGTTTGATACAAAAGGACCTGATTTAAGAACATGTGAATTTAAAGATGGCTCTATTGAACTTGTTGCAGGAGAAACAATTCGTTTGGTAGAAAAAGATGTTTTAGGTACGCAAGAAGAAATTAGTTTTAATTATAAGGGAATAATTAAAGACCTTAAAGTAGGTATGAGTGTTTTAGTCGATGATGGTTTTTATAAATTAGAAGTAGAGTCTGTGGATGAAAATGGAGAATTCGCTACTTGTCGTATTTTAAATGGTGGGACCATTATTAGCAAACGTGGTGTATGTATTCCAGGGGTAAATTTAGATGTTCCTTATGTTAGTGAAAAAGATAAAGAGGATATTAAATATGCTTGTGATCATGATGGAGATTATTTAGCTATTTCTTTTGTAAATAGTGCTCAAAATATTCAAGAAGTAAGAAAATTATGTAAAGAATTTGGTAAACCAGATATGCCTATTGTTTCTAAAGTTGAAACTCAATATGCTATGGACAATTTAGAAGAAATTGTAGATGCTTCTGATTATATAATGATTGCTCGAGGAGATTTAGGAATTGAAACTGGAGTAGAAAATTTACCTTTATATCAACAAATGATGATTGATGCTTGTCATAAAAAGTGCAAGGGAGTTATTATGGCTACTCAAATGATGCATAGTATGAAAAAAAATATTCGTCCAACAAATGCTGAAGTTACAGATGTATCTAATGCAGTACTTGCTGGATGTGACGCTATTATGACCAGTGATGAAACTACGATTGGAAATTATCCAGTAGAAACTATTCAAAATATGAATTTAATTTGTCAAAATACAGAAAAGATTACGAAATATCATTTAAGTGATTATAGTTTAAAAGGAACAGAAATTCACAATACAATTGCTAAACTTGCTGTGGAAGCTTCTAAAGACCTTCCTATTAAAGCTATTGTTACTTCTACATTAACTGGAAAAACAGCTTGGGATATTTCTTGCTTACGTCCTAATGCTTATATTATTGCTACAGCTTCAGATGAGAAAGTAGCACGAAGTCTTGCTTTAAAATGGGGGGTTTATTCTAAAGTAGTTCCTCAAAGTGATGATGTAGATGAAATTACAGCTTCTGGTCTTAAGGCAGCAAAGGAAATTGTTGATGTTCAAGATCATGATTATGTAGCTATTGTCGGAGGAGCTCCTGCTATTGCTCATACGAACTTTATTAAAATTGAAGAAGTGTAGGGACTATACTTCTTTTTTTATACCATTTTTTTTATTTCTTTAGCAAATATAGATGCATTAATATAGGGTACGAGCAAATAACAATAATTTTTGGTACGAGTTAAAGCAACATAAAAAAGTCTTCTTTCTTCTTCGAAAAGAAAATCATCTTTTTTTTCAATTAAATTAATTGGATCAACATTTTTCTTTTTACTGGGGAATCCTAGTAAATCATTTTCTAAATTGATTATAATAACATTTTCACTTTCTAAACCTTTGGATTTATGAATGGTTAGATATCGAAGTTGGAAATCGTAATTTTCTAAATAAAAATAACCATTTTTTTCCCATTTTATTTTTTCTTTCGGAATATATTTATAAATATCAAAATTATTGCGACCTAGTATTAAAATTTCTCCAGTTTTAATTTTTTTAATTGTTTTTAATAAACCATGATATCGATTTATAAAAGAAACAATTTGAATGGGATGAGTTAAGTGTTTATTTGATTTTAACTTTTTTTGTAATTGAGCTTTATTTTTCATTACAAAATTTCCCGCTATTTCAATGAGTTCATTGCTGTTACGATAAGTCGTTTGAATTTTATAAGTTATGGCATTGGGAAAATTTTTTTGAAAATTTAAAAATATATCTAAATCACAACCAGAAAATCTATAAATTGATTGGAAATCATCTCCTACTACAGTTAGATGGGCCCCAGAGCTATTGATAATTTCTTTCACAAAATCGAGCCGCAAAAGGGAAGTATCTTGAAATTCATCAATAATCATTTCTTGAATAGCTATTTTTTTATTTTTTACTATTTGGGTAGCCTTTTTAATTAAATCATCAAAGTCTAAATAATGATTTTTTTGTTTTTCATTTTCATAGTAGGTAATTACCGCAAAAATTATTAATAAAAGGGCAGAATTTTTTTGTTGTAATAAATTTTTTAAATCTGTTTTTTTTAAATTATTGGCTTGATAAAGATTGATAAAACTTTGAATTATTTTTTTATTTTCTAAATATTTAGGACTATTTTTTATTTTTTTGGCCGTATAAATTTTTATTTTATATGCTTTTTTTATTGCTTTTTTTAAATATATGGATAAATTTTCTTGGTTAAAAAAAGTATCAATAACTGTGGATAAGTAACTTTCATCAATGAGTTCGTAAAAATAGTCTTCTTTATTTAAAAAATATATAGCAAGTTTGTGAAAGGTAAAAACTTTTATTTTTTCGTTTTGGATTTTAGCTTTCAAACTATTTACAGCTTCATTTGTAAATGAAATGCAAACAATTTCTTCAGGTGGTATGTGTTTTATTTCTAATAAATATTTTATTTTTCCAATCATTGTTAGAGTTTTTCCACTGCCTGCTCCAGCAATAATCATATTAAACCTAGCATTACTCATGGCAGCTTGTTGTTGCTCTTCATCAAGTGGATAACCATTTATATTTTCAAATATTTTATTTTTCATGTTAAACATTGTAAAGTGTCTGTTTTATTTTGTCAAAAATATAAAAAAGAAAATTAAATTAATTTTTTGTGTTTTTATTCCAAAGGTTATTTAAATTAGAGATATTTAAGAAGTTATTTTACTAAAAGATAAAAAAATTAGTTTTTGGGAAAAAAAGATAAAATTTTGATATGTAAATTGGTATTTCCCTTTTTTCCTCTTTTTCGATATAATTATAAAGAGATGATGTTATGTATAGAAAAACTTATGTAGAAATTGATGAAGAACAATTAAAAAAGAATGCTAAAGAAATTATTAGTAAATATCCAAATTATAAATATTACTTTGGCGTTGTGAAAAATAATGCTTATCATCATGGAATTCGAGTAGTTAATAGTATCATAGAAGGTGGCATTAATTATTTAGCTGTTTCTAGTTTAGAAGAAGCTATAGAGATTCGAAAATATAATCGAACGATTCCTGTACTGGTTTTAGAACCAATCGATTTAGAATTTATTGATGATGTTATCAATAATAAGGTAACTTTAATGGTGGATCATTTAGAATATATAGAAAAATTGGCTAAGTTGCCTCTTCCTTATAAAGTGAATGTTCATTTAAAAATTGACTCTGGTATGAATCGTTTGGGATTTAAGAATCGAAAAGAGATTAATAAAGCAGTAGAGATTATTCATGAACATAAAAATTTATTTTTAGAAGGGATTTTTACTCATTTAGCTACTTCGGGAATTAGTGATGTTTTTTATGATAAGCAAATTGATACTTTTTTAGAACTTACTAAAGATTTAAATTTAAATGATATTCCTATTGTTCATGTGGATCGGAGTTTAACTTTTGTAACCCATGAAAAGTTACCCTTTGCAAACGGTGTTCGTTTAGGGATTGTTTTATTTGGATTTAGTGGCAGTAGAAAAAAAGGAACAGGGTTTAAAGCTCGTTTAAGAGAAATGAAACGTCAAATGATTGTGAAAAAAAATAAGATTAGTCCAACGCTTTTAGAAAATTCTTTACAGGTTCAAACGGCTTTTCGTTTTTATTCCACAGTAATGTCTTTACATCATGCCAAAAAGGGAGAATTTGTCGGATATAATGCAAGTTACTTTTTAAAAGAAGATGGTATCATTGCTACCATTCCTGTGGGGTATGCAGATGGAGTGACCAAAGAATTTGGTTATGTGGCTATTCATAATAAACGTTATCCGATTATTAGTGATAGTATGGATATGATTATGGTACTTGTCGATCCATCTGTAAAAATAAAAGATAAAGTAGAGATTTTTGGTGATACTATTAGCGTAAGAGAAGCATCGAATCGATTACATATGAATGCTTATCATTTATTTAATCAAATTAGTAATCGGGTACCAAGAATTCATAAAAATAAAGAGGGAGAATTTGAAATAAAATATTAGGAGGAAAATTCAATGGATTTTGAGATTTTAATATTAGGTTCTGATCCGAATGCCTACTATATGGCTCGTTGTGGGTATGAAGCTTATCATAAAAAAGCTTATTTAATTGGAAAAGAACCTCTTGCTTTTACAAGATTTTCAAATATTTTATCTATTCAATATGAACCAAAGATGTGGCAAGAAGAGGAATTTTTAAAAATTTTAAGCGAATTTCAAAAGGGACATGAAGGGAAAAAAATTATATTAATTAGTACGAATGAAACATATGTTGAATTTATTTCCAAAAATAAAGATAAAATTCATCAAGATTTTGTTTTTAATTATCCAAGTGTTGAAATCATTAAAAGTCTTACGAACAAAGAAAATTTTTATAAAACTTATCAATCCTCTGCACTTGTTTTTCCGAAAACCACTTATTTTGATTGTAGGCATGATCAAATTCCAGAGTTTGATTTTACGTATCCCGTAATCGTTAAACCTGCTCATGTTGTTTCTTATAATCATTTACGTTTTTCAGGGAAAAATAAAATTTATAAAATCAATTCTTTAGAAGAACTCTCTGCTACCATTACGAATATTAAAAATGGCGGTTATAAAGAAAAATTAATTATTCAAGAATTTATTCCGGGAGATGATTCAAATCTTTTTGATGCTGTGGTTTATGTAAATACAAAGGGAAAGGTAGAATTTATTACTTTTGCTCAGATTGGTTTACAAGAAAGAATTTCTTCTATGGTGGGGAATGCTGCGGTATTAATTAATGGGTTTAATACAACAAATGGGAATGTTTTAAAACAAGTGAAAATTATCAAAAAATTTATGGAACAAATTCAATACCGAGGATTTGCTGAAGTGGATATGAAATATGATCCTCGTGATAATACTTTTAAAATCTTAGAAATTAATGCGAGACAAGGACGGAGTAGTTATTATGCAACTGCTTTAGGAAAAAATTTAGTGAAAACGATTGTGGATGATTGTTTATATGATATGCAAACGAAGTATCAATTTTTAGATCAACAAGTGTTACTTTCTTTTGTTCCGAAAGGCATTATTAAAAAATATGTAAAAAATAAAGCTTTTAAAAAGCAAGCTTTAAAAATGTGGAAAAAAGTGATCAAACCAATGGACGCTCCTTGTGATAAAAATTTTAAGCGTTTTTTGCAATTACGAAAGCGTTGGTTGCATTATTATATCGAATATAAAAATAGTTATTGGAAATAGGTGAAATTATGTGTGGAATTGTAGGATTTGTAGATCAAAGAACAAAAAAGGAAAAAAAAGAAATTATTAAAAAAATGGCAGATCGCATTGCTCATCGAGGTCCTGATGATGAAGGATTTTATGTAGATGACATGTGTGCATTAGGTCATAGAAGACTTTCAATTATTGATTTATCTAAAAATGGGAAACAACCTATTTATAATGAAGATAAAACACGAATGATCATATTTAATGGCGAAATTTATAATTATCAAGAGTTAAAAGAGGATTTGGTTAAAAAAGGGTATCAATTTCGAACAAAAACCGATACGGAAGTCATTTTACATGGATATAGTGCGTATAAAGAAAAATTATTTTCTAAACTTCGAGGAATGTTTGCTTTTGTGATTTACGATAAAAACACGAAAGAATTAGTTGGAGCACGAGATCATTTTGGAATAAAGCCTTTTTATTATTATAAAACAAAGGATTCGTTTTTCTTTTCTTCTGAGATTAAATCATTTTTAGAACATCCTGATTTTAAAAAAGAAGTGAATACAGATGCTTTAAAAATGTTTTTGATTTTTCAATATTCTGTGCATGAAGAAACTTTTTTTAAAAATGTCTTTAAGTTAAAGCCTGGACATTATTTTACTTTTAAAAATGGTCGATTACACATTAAATCTTATTTTGAAGTCAAATATAATAAAACCGATAAACCTTATGCAACTTATAAAGAAGAGTTACAAAATGTTTTAGAGGATTCTATAAAATATCATCAAATCACTAGTGATGTTGAGGTAGGTTCCTATTTATCAGGGGGTGTAGATTCTTCTTATGTAGTTAGTGTAGCGAAACCTGATAAAACATTTTCCGTTGGTTTTGATTTACCGGGATTTGATGAAACGATGTATGCTCGTGATTTATCAAAGTTATTAGGAATTAAGAATTACAGTAAAATGATTACAAGTGATGAATTTTTTGATATTTTGCCCAAAATTATGTATTATACAGATGAACCCCATGCTAATTTATCCACTGTACCGCTTTATTTTTTATCTGGAATAGCCAGTCAAAAAGTAAAAGTTGTACTATCTGGAGAAGGTAGTGATGAAATGTTTGCTGGATATAATGAATATTATGAACCTACGTTATTGAGAATATATACAAAAATTCCTTTGTTTTTGCGCCAATGTATTGCTAAAATTATAAGTCCTTTACCACATTTTCCAGGGCAAAATACATTGAAGTTGTATGGAAAACCTTTTTATGAACGATATATTGGTCATGGTTCTTATATGCCAGAAGCTGAAGCAAATGAAATATTAAGTGAAAGTTTAAAAAGTGATGAAACCATTGCTGATGTGATTAAACCATATTATGATAAAGTAAAAAATATGGATGATGTTACTAAAAAAATGTATATTGATATGAATTTTTGGCTTCCACAAGACATATTATTAAAAGCAGATAAAATGACTATGGCTAATTCGATTGAGCTAAGAGTGCCACTTTTAGATAGTTATTTATTTGCTTATGCGAATCAAATTCCAACCAAATATTTAGTAAAAGAAAAACAAACCAAATATTTATTTCGAGAAATTGCTCATAAAAAAATTCCAGAAGAATGGTCTAAAAGAAGAAAATTAGGTTTTCCGGTTCCTTTTTCAAGGTGGGCGAGAGAGGAAAAGTATTATAAAAAAATTAAGGAAATGTTTAATCAAGAGTATGTTGATATGTTTTTTGATAAAAAGTTTATCAATATTTTGTTAGATGATCATTATAATAATATTAAAAATAATGGGCGTAAGATTTATAATATATATGTATTTTTGGTCTGGTACGATGTATATTTTATAAAAAATTAAGAAAATTCAAATCTTTACTTGACATAATTTGGCTATTTTGTTATAGTTTATTATGTCAAATGCATGGGCGCTTAGCTCAGTTGGTTAGAGCACCTGCCTTACAAGCAGGGGGTCATAGGTTCGAGTCCTATAGCGCCCACCATTATTTTTTTTGCCGACATAGCGTAATTGGTAGCGCAACTGACTTGTAATCAGTAGGTTGGGGGTTCGATTCCCTCTGTCGGCACCACTTAGTTTGGAGGGATAGCGAAGTGGTCAAACGCGGCAGACTGTAAATCTGTTCCTTCGGGTTCCATGGTTCAAATCCATGT
>CANQDC010000037.1 GCA_947591455.1 uncultured Bacilli bacterium
AAAATCGTTTTAAAATCTGTTGACAACCTTAAGCAATTATTATATACTATATCTAGTTATTTTAAAACTGTGAAGTGGAGAAGTAATATTAGTTTCTATTTAAAGAGAGTTAGAATGGTGAGAGCTAACATTGTGGCTAATATGAATAACACCACGGAGTTGCTTATCGAAATCTCTTGAGAGTAGACTAAGCCGGACTGTGATCCGTTACCATTGCAAGTTCAGAAGAACAATGAGTGATTATATAGTGATATATAATAATGAGGGTGGTACCGCGGATACACAGTTATTCGTCCTTAAATGGATGAAATAACTGTTTTTTTAGTTATTTTTGCCTAATTAGCTCAGTTGGTAGAGCATCCGGCTGTTAACCGGCAGGTCGTAGGTTCGAGTCCTACATTAGGCGCCAGATGGCCAGTTGGTGAAGTGGCTTAACACACTGCCCTTTCACGGCAGCATTCACGGGTCCGAATCCCGTACTGGTCACCAAATAAAAAATAGAACTTGCAAGAAGCAAGTTTTTTTTATGGCTTTTTAATCATAAGAATTAATATGAATGATATCGAAGAAACTTTAAAAGAAATTAAAGAAGAAGACATAATCTGGATTATTTACATTTTCTTAGTCATCTTTGCTTTGGTATCTAATTATTTTGAAAAACAATTTATCACCAAAAGAAAAAAGAAAGATGAAAAAACATTTCGAAGTATAAACATTTTTATTTTTAGTGTTACCTTTCTCATTTACCTTTATTTCGTTTTGTTAAATTACAAACACATAAAAAAACTGGATGCTACCTCCAGCTTTCGTGATCAACTTTTTACAAATGCCAGTTTTATCTCTTCCCTATTATTTTTAATAGGAGGAGCCATAGCTCTTCTGATTGCTATTTTTGGTACAGACGAAGATAACTTTGCTATTGACTTCTTTTAAGACTACGATAGATCGTATGTTTTTCCAAAGGATGATTGGTAATTTTAGCTAATTCCGAAACACTTACTACTTGATAGCCTTCGGCGTATAACTTAGGAAGTAATTCAGCAACAGCATTCACAGTAGAATCATACGAATCATGCATTAAAATAATATCGCCATCATGGACATTTTCTAATACATAGTTCACTATATACTCTTTATCCCGATGTAACCAATCTTCCGTATCTAAGTTCCACGTAATAAAAATAGTATCCAAACTTTCTTTTACTGTAGAATTAATTGCTCCATAAGGGGGTCTTGTAAATAAAAGCTCTTGCCCCGTAATATTACGATATATTTCATGCGTCTTTTCTTCATCAGCCAGTAAATTTGCCTTTTTTTGACGTTTCATACTTGTATGAGAATAAGAATGACTCCCTATTTCATTGCCTTTTGCTAAAACATTTTGAATCGTTGAGGCACCATAATTCATTTTATTTCCTACCATAAAAAAGGTTGCATGGGCTTTATTTTGTTCTAATAAAGAAACAATTTGATTCGTCTTCTCTCCACTTGGACCATCATCAAAAGTTAAAGCCACCGTTTTTTTATTTGGATCATAGACATATCCATCTTCATTTTGATATTCACTATCTAAAAGAAAAGTAAAATCTAAACAGTCTTTAATTTCATTATAATTAACCGTTAAAAATAATTTTTCGGTAGGCATCGGTTCAATAGTAACATCATTAAAATAAATAACTAACTCATTCTCTCTAATTTGATAAGTTTTCTTCACTGTTTCATTATTTAAAGCATCCGCAATAAATACGGGATACTTTAAATACAACAATTCCGTAATTTTCTTATTAAAATCTTCTTGCTTTTCGGGACGAATATAAAAAGAAAAATCAGTAATTTCCCCTGAAGTGGTATTTACATAATAACTATAAACAACATCATCTTTTAAAAATTCTAAATAAACGAATTTATCATCAAACTTTTTTTGAACTTCTAACATTTTATCTTGATTTTCTTTAATAATATCATTGACCTTTTTATCGACTCGTTCTTCTTTCGTTAAGAGTATACCCGTAAAATTTGTTTTCTCTTTTAGATAAGCAAAAGATAGCGTAAGAAAAAAGAAAGCAAGAAAGAAACCTTTTAACCAAGCATTTTTCATAAACATCACTACCCATAGTATACCAAAAAAAGCACACTTTAAGCATTATTTTTTGTAATTAAAATTCTTTTTTGCTCTTAATTCATCACTCTTTTAAACATTCTTTCTAAATCATAGATTGAAAATTTAATAATGGTAGGTCTTCCATGAGGACAATTATAAGGGTTATCACAATTGCATAATTCATTTAATAATTCAGCAATGGCTTCATTACTAATATGCATATTGGCTTTAATACTCATTTTACAAGCTAAAGTAATTGCAATATGTTCATTAAATTTAACAACATCAAATTCTCCTTCATGTTTAATAATCAAATCAACAATTTTATGAATGGATTCTTCTTCATATCCTGTTTTGAGCCATGTGGGATGTTGTTTAACAACAAATGTATTTACCCCGAATTCTTCCACTCCAAAGCCCATATTTTGTAACACATCCAAATGATTTTTAAGTACCAAAAATTCACTGGCAGACAACTCGATAGTGATCGGAAATAATAAAGTAGTGGTAGAGACTTCTTTCTCTCTTAAAGCCTTTAAATACCTTTCATAATTGACCCTTTCCTGAGCAGCATGTTGGTCAATTAAATACATTCCCTCTTCGTTTTGGGCAATTATATACGTTCCATGAGCTACTCCAATAGGATACAAAACTAAATTTTTCATTTCTTCGTTAATCACAAGAGGTTCTTTTTTTTCTTCGGTATAAGATAAATCCATCGTAACTTGATTACTCTCATGATATTTTTCTTCTTCTTTACTTGTCTCTTGAACAAAATGATCTACATATTCCTCTTTTATTTCATTATATTCTGGTTTTTTTACTGCATCAGGAATTAATAAGCTTTGATATAAAGCATCCTTAATTGTATGATAAATTAATTCATAAAGCTCATTGATTTTAGATAATTTAATATCTTGTTTCGTAGGATGAATATTAACATCCAAGAGAGTTGGATCCGTATTAATTTTTAAAACCACAATAGGAAATTTTGTATCTGGCTTATAGGTATAATAAGCATCATTAATAGCTCGATTGATATCATAATTCTTAACTACCCGATCATTGACGATCGTAATAAAATGATTACGATTTGATTTTAATATTTCGGGTTTACAAACATAGCCATATAAATCAAAATCATCATTACTAGCCCGAACTTCTAACATCTTACTAGAAACCTGTAACCCATAAATTTCATGAATACATTTATGTAAATTCCCACTGCCACTGGTTTTTACTAAGATTCGATCATTATTTTTTAAAATAAAAGATATCGAATCATGAGATAAAGCAAGTCGTTCTATTAAAGAAACACAATTAGCCAGTTCACTGGCTTCTGTTTTTAAATACTTTAAACGAGCCGGGGTATTATAAAATAAATCTTCTACTTTTATTATCGTTCCACAACGAGCCGAAGCCGGTTCATTTTTTACTAATTTTCCTCCTTTAATTTCAATACAACTCCCAATATCTTTTTGACATGTATTTAAGGTAACGTGACTCACACTAGCAATCGAAGGAAGGGCTTCTCCCCGAAACCCTAACGTATCAATAAAAAATAAATCATCCTCTTTTAACAATTTACTAGTAGCATGCCTTGAAAAAGCAAGTAAGGCATCTTCTTGATCCATGCCAATTCCATCATCCAAAACTTCAATACTTTTAAACCCACTATCTTCCAAGGAAACAACAATATTTTTCGCCTGCGCATCAATACTATTTTCCACCAATTCTTTGACAACACTGGCTATTTTTTCAACGACTTCTCCTGCTGCTATTTTATTGGCAAGATTTTCACTCATGATTTGTATTTTACTCATTTAAACACCACTACCTTCCAAAAAACGAAGAACGAATTTCCAAGAAACCTGGCTTTTGAATATATATTTTTACCTTTGAATCACTTTTAAAATTTATAAACCCAATTCCTTTAAGAACTAAGTCTTGATTTTTTTCCAAATGCATACTCGTACTTTCTAAATTTTTTAATAATTCATTTTGGGCATAGACTTTTTTAATAGATAGTAAATTACTCATATACAAAGTCATATTACATTTTTCACTTTGATTTTCAATTCGTAGTAGATCTTCAATTAAAAGACTCGCTCCCTTTTTTAATTGAAATGTAATTGGTTTTAAAAAAGTTTTCGGATTTATTTTTTTAATAAAGACAACATCGTCTTTGGGATACAAAGTATCTTGATATAAAAATCCTGGAGTATCAATAATACTCTTTCCATTTCCTAAAGATATTTTGATAAAATCGATGGTTGTATTCGGAACAATACTGGTTGTAATTTGTTCTTCTTCCATAATTTTATTAAGTAAAGTACTCTTCCCCGAATTCGTATACCCCAGTAAATAACTTTCCGTAATATTTTTTTGTTCCATCATATTTTCAATATAATGAATATTTTGATTTTTATGAGCACTTAAAAATATGATCTCTTCTTCTACATCATATTCCTCTCTTAACCAAACTTTTATCTTATTTTTATTCATATATTTGGGAATAAAATCTACTTTACTAATAATGAAACATTTTGGGGCTGTAATAGCATGATACGTTTTTAAAACTTCTTTATTGATATTTAACAAATCTACTAAAAAGAAGGCAAAAAGACCTGTTTTGTTTACCTGTTCAAGAACCTTTTTAGAAGAAGAAATCTCTACAAACTTTAAATCGTTATAATGCAATAAACGAAAGCATCTTTCACATAATTTCGCTTCCTTTTTTTCTTTAGGAACATAACCTATTTCCTCTTTCTTTTTCGATTGCAAAATCGCTCCACAACCCATACATCTTTTCATATCCTTCACCTATCTTTTAATCATAATACTTACCAATTTGAAATAAACCCCTTTTTTCTAATATTTTATAAATTTTTCCCTCCACAAATCGATTGACTTTCGAAATCCAGTAATCATCATGACTAATCGGATTCACTAAAATACTTAATAAATTCAAATGATTTGCTCCATAAATATCTGTAAGTAATTGATCTCCTATACAAGCAATTTCATTATCTTTAAAACCATACATATCCATAATTTTTTTATATTTTTTCTTAAAAGGCTTATAACTCCGATAACTAGAATCCACATTTAATTTTTCTTTAAATGGTTCCACCCTGGATTTACTTGCATTCGATAAAATAATGACTTTTAATTTTAAAAGATTTAAATCCGAAAATAAATCCTTCACTTCCTTATCAGGAATCGGAATATGTAAGGGAGCAATTGTATTATCTAAATCAAATAAAATACATTTAATTCCTCTTTTTTTTAAAGCTTTGTAATCAATATCAAAAATGCTTTTGACATACATATCTGGAATAAAACGATCCATTTTAAATCACCCTCTATCTATTAAAGTATACCATAAAATCATAAAATATTTTCAAAATTAATTTGTATAAAAATGAATAAAAAAAATACAATGTACTAAGGAAGTGTAAGATGTTTTTAAATATTATTCATTTAATTGAAGATATGATGTTTTTTACCGGAAGCTATTCCAACAACGTATTCCCAGAACCTCTAAGTGAAGAAGAAGAACGGATAATGATTGAAAAAATGCTTCAAGGCAACCAAGAAGCTCGAAATAAGCTCATTGAACATAATTTAAGATTAGTAGCTCATATTGTCAAAAAATTTGAAAATAAAAATACCAGCCCCGATGATTTAATTAGTATTGGAACCATTGGATTAATTAAAGGAATTGATTCTTATAATGATACAAAAAAAACTCGTATTACTACCTATGCCGCTCGATGCATTGAAAACGAAATACTCATGTATTTTCGAAGTAACAAAAAAAGTCAAAATGATGTGTCTTTAAATGATTCCATTGGCTACGACAAAGATGGAAATGAAATTAATCTAATCGATGTATTAAAAGATAATTCGAAAGATTTAGCGGAAGTCATTCATACCAAAGAAAATATCAAACTTTTAGCAAACTATTTAAATTTATTGAACGACCGTGAAAAAGAAATTATCATCAAAAGATATGGATTATTTAACCAAAAAGAAAAAACGCAAAAAGAAATAGCAACTTCTTTACATATTTCCAGAAGTTATGTTTCCCGAATCGAAAAACGGGCCCTTACTAAAATGTTAAAAGAATTTATAAAAAACAAAAGTAATCTATAATTGTAATTTACGTACCCATTCTTTTTTGATTTCATCTTGCCTTAGATATTCCAAAAAATATTTTTCACAATGAATCAAAGAAAATTCTTTTTGTACCCGTTGCAATATTTTCTCCATATCAATTGTCCTAAAATAATGAAAATATTCATTAATTTCTGGATACAATTCTTTTAATTGATTAAATTCATAAGAAGGAATCTGTAAAGTACAAATCGGAGATTCATACAAATACGAATCAATAGATGGATCGCAAAAAAACATTTCATCATAATCAAAAACAGGACATAACGAAAACCCTTTTTGGGTTTTTTTTATTAATACATTGACATCACTTAAATCTCCTAAATCACAATATATATGAAAAGCAAGTAACCGCAATAAGGGAGAAATAGGATGAAGTTCTTTATTTTTAAGAAAATTATTTTCATAAAATTTTAAGACATCCAAAAAAGAGAGTCCACCCAAATTATCATACGCTTCATATTGAGCATTTTTTCGCCGAAAATTTACCGAAGCAAGGCCAATACAATCCTGTACTCTAGCTAGAAAAAAATGAGCAGAAGGAACACGAAAATATGCGGCAATCTTCTCTCCCACGAAATGATTTAAAATATATAAATCTAACCAATACTTACCCCACTTTGAATCCATAGGCTTAAAATAACAATACTGATTGTTATACATATACCAATGATCATAATCTTTCATGGTTTGTATATCAATATTTATTTTTTTCGCATTCTCTACATTCGCCTGCACTTTTTGTGTAAATTCTCTAATTTGGGTCGTTTCACTAAAAATTGTATTCATAACGCATCTTTTATAGTATAACATAAATTAAAAAAATAGCCTAATAATCATCAGCTATTCCATCAATTACATCCACTTCGGTTTCAATTGTTTGTTTAAATTGTCTTTTAAATAAAATAACTCGCTTTTTAAGTTCTTCAGCACTTTTTTCAATTTCTTGATACTTGAGTAAAGCATCATTGACAATTCGAGAAGCATTTCTTTTCGCATCTTCTACAATCCCTTTACTTTCATCTCGAGCCATTCTCTTAATTTGATTTGAGGTATCTTCAGCAATCAAAATCGTTTTATTTAAAGTCTCTTCCAAATCTTTATATTTTACTAAATTACTTTTTAATTTTTCGATTTCTTCATCTTGCGCTTTTAATTTATTTAGCATGCTTTCGTATTCTTTAGTTACATTTGCTACAAATTCATTAACTTCTACCTTACTGTAGCCATTAAATGCCGTACTAAACTTTTTCATGCTTCACCTCTCATCTACTTCTAAAAAAATACCCTTTTACCAATCAATCTCTGATTCTTCACTATTTTTACTTTTTTCAGAATCATCCGTAATTTTTCCTTGAATATTTACATTTTTCGGCGTACACAAATAGATACCAACACCAATTTTTTGCATTTTTCCACCAATCGAATAAATACACCCACTTAAAAAATCTATAATTCTTTTGGCTTGAGCAGAAGTAACTCGTTTTAAATTAACAACAACACTATTTCTGTTTTTTAAATGATCGGCAATTTGTTGACTTTCTGAATAAGCCCTTGGTTCCATTAAAATCATTTTATTACCTGTTTTATCTGCTTCTTTTAAAGCTTCATCTTCATTAACATTGTAATATTCGTCTTCTGTACCAACTAAATTGTCCTCTTCGTCGTCTGCAAATAATTTTTTTAGTTTGCTTAATGCCATAATTTATCCTCTTTCTGTCTATTATTCTTACTCTCTAATCATACCAAACTATTTTTATTTTTTCAATGAATTTTAACAGGAAATGTTTAACAATTATGTTTTAATAATTCTAAAGGAACAGAATTAACAGGAATAAATTCAATAATTTCCGCTAATTGTTTTTTTATTTTTTCACTTAAAAATAAATTTTCATACATTTTAGTAACTTCTTTAATTAAATTAGGATAATAACAAGAAGGAATTTTATTTTGTTTTAGATGTTCTAAAATAAGATCATAATTCTTTTCTTCCAAAGCCGCAATGATTTCATAATAATTCAAAGTAAAACATTCTGTTTGTTGACATTTTACGACTTCCCGACAATTTAAAGATTGAATATGAGTTAGATATTGACTCAACAATTCGACCACACCATCAAAACCCTTAGTAAAAGAACTATGAATCATTAAATTATCTTCCCGTAATCTCTCTTCAGTAACTTGAGAAGCTCTTAAAAAACACACAGGCATTTGATTTTGATACTTCCGAGCCGCTGAATTCAATATTTCATCATCGGCTACTAGAAACATTACCGGCGTATTTTGCTCTTGATTTAGTAAATAAGTTTCTTCAAAGACAAGAAATTTATTGTAATTATACATAGAACAAATTTCTGTTACTTCGTTCGTTTCTGCATCGATCATACCATTTAAATAATAACAATTTTCAAGTAGAATTTGAGGCATGAGATGTTTTCTTAAAAGATTCATATAAGGAATTAATTCATTCGGATCCGTAGCCAAGGAAGAAATAATCAAGAAGGCTTGATCAGCTTGAAAGTTTTGAATTAAGCATTTAATTTGATTCATAAAAGTATCAATATTTTCATTATTCATATTCTCTAGAGTACCTTGAACATCTAATAAAATAGGGATTGTTCTTAATTTTTTATGATTAACCATTTTCATAGTTCCTTTCTTAAAAAGCAATTTTTTCTTTAATATAATTTTCTAATTCTTTTAAAGGTATTTTTTCTTGTTTCATCGTATCCCGATCGCGAATTGTGACCACATCATGTTCTAGCGTGTCATCATCAACCGTTACACAAAAAGGAGTTCCAATGGCATCACTTCGGCGATAACGCTTTCCAATACTTCCAGTATCATCATAAGAAACTTGAAAATGCTTACATAAAGTAGCATAAATACTGCTTGCATATTCTCCATGAACTTTTTTAATTAATGGTAAAATCGTTACTTTGATGGGAGATAGAAAAGGATGAATCTTCAAAACCACTCGCTCATCATTATTTTCTAAGACTTCTTTTTCATAGGCATTTACCAAGAAAGCCAACAAAGCTCTATTTAACCCTAAAGAAGGTTCTATGACATAAGGCAAATACTTTTCATTTGTTTCTGGATCTAAATACCGTAAATCAACATTAGAGTGTTGCATATGAACATTTAAATCATAGTCCGTTCGATCAGCGATTCCCCAAAGTTCTCCCCAACCCATCGGATATAAAAACTCAATATCCGTCGTTGCTTTACTATAGAAAGAAAGCTCTTCTTTTTTATGATCTCGATATCGCAAATTTTCCTTTTTTATCCCTAAACTTTTTAAAAAATCAATACAATAATTTTTATAATAACCAAACCATTCTAAATCCGTTCCTGGTTTACAAAAGAATTCCAATTCCATTTGTTCAAACTCTCTAGTTCGAAAGATAAAATTTCCAGGTGTAATTTCATTACGAAAACTCTTCCCTACTTGCCCGATTCCAAACGGAACCTTAGCGCGCATACTTCTTTGCACATTTAAGAAATTCACAAAAATTCCTTGAGCAGTTTCTCCTCGCAAATACACTTTACTTTTTGCATCTTCCGTAACCCCTTGATGCGTTTCAAATAATAAATTAAATTTCCGAATGGAAGTAAACTCCGTACGACCACACTTTGGACAAGAAATATGATTCTCCTTCAAAAAATTTTCAATTTCCTCATTACTCCAACCATCCGCTGTTTCTTGGCCCTTAGTAAATTCCTCAATCAACTTATCAGCCCGATGGCGACTTTTACAATGCTTACAATCAATTAGAGGATCATTAAAATTAGAAACATGACCACTCGCTACCCATACTTCAGGATTCATTAATATAGAGGCATCAATTCCATAATTATTAGGAATCTCTTGAATAAACTTTTGCCACCAAGCCGCCCGAATATTTTCCTTTAACCCTCTTCCTAAAGGACCGTAATCATAAGAATTGGCTAGCCCTCCATAAATTTCACTCCCTGGAAAAATAAAACCATATTGTTTACAATAATTCATTATTTCTTCCATAGTAACTTTTTGTTTCATTTAGATTCCCTCTTTCAAAATATTTTTTAATTCTTGAAAAGTGATACATTGAATATATTCTAAATCACTCTTTTTATTAAATTTTTGCTCTTCCAACTCTTTTAAATATTGCAGTAATAAAGCAAAATACCCTCCATGATCCAAAAGATAAATTTTTTTCGTTTGTTCTTCACTTTTATACGTTTCTAAAGTAGCGAAAATTTCTTCTAACGTTCCACTTCCTCCAGGCAAGAAAAGGACCATATCCGCCTGCGCAATGATTTCATTGGTTCGATTTAATACATTTTTTTCAATTTTATATTGACAATTTTTCGCATATTGTAAAGAATCTTGATATTTGCCAAGGGTATAACACGTTAAACGATCCGCCCACGCTTTATAACGATCCTTTAATTTTACCAGTAAACCTCCCACGATAATTTCATGATTGGCCTCATAAACCGATTGATACACTTGAGAGACAAATTCATAAAACGATTCGTCCAATGCTTCACTAAACGAATGCCCAATAAATACTTTCATTCATAACCTCCTAAAAATGCAAAAAAGCTAAAGAATTAGGTGTATAGCAAGCAACTCTTGCAACTAAAAACCCGATTTATTCTTTAGCCAACTTCCTTCATTTAGCATCACTTCTACAATATAATTATATGGAAAAAAAATAGAAAAATCAATGCTTTTTTTTAAGAGTGTTATAATTTTATGATAATGTCAGTATAGATAATTTTTTGAAAATGTCAGTAAAAGAAATTATAATATCTTTCCA
>CANQDC010000038.1 GCA_947591455.1 uncultured Bacilli bacterium
ACACTTACTCGATAGTATTTATCATTACTTGCTTTTCTATCTGGTACTTTATCTTCTTTATTTTGATCTACTGTAATAGCTACTTTTACATCATAGCCAAAATCAGGGATTGTTCCTTTGATTACATTATAGCTTTTGTTCTCCTGGTATGTAGCATAACTTCTATAAATTATACCCCCCCCCCAGGATCACACTTGCTATTCCTAGAGTTAGGAGGGTATTTCTTACTTTTTTATTTTCTTTATATCTTTCTATTTTCATTTCTTTCCTCCTATTTTATATCTTTATTATAGTTTATTTATTTCTTGATTTCAATCCAAAAAAAACAAGCAAATTTTGCTTATTATTTTTTATCTGTAGATCCAAAGCCTCCTGTACGAGTACCTTGAGCGTTATCGTTATCAATTGTTAAATATTTTTGAAAAATTACTTGCCCTATGGTGTCTCCTTTTTTGATTTCAATATCATGATCTAATACATTATAATATTGAAAGAAAAAGTGGCCATCATTTGTTTCATTTTCATAATAATCGGCATCTATAATTCCAATACTATTGGCCATTACTAAACCTTTTTTTGGTCCAGAACTACGATTTAATAACATGTAAAATTCATCATTTTGGCAATAAGCTTTTAAACCTGTAGGAATTAATGTTGGTTTTCCACCTAATTGGAATGGTGGAATAACAATATCTTCCGCTGCTTCGATATCATAAGCAGCAGCATATTTTGTTTTACGTACTGGTAGATGAATGTCTTTATCTTCATAACCTTTAGCTATTTCAAATCCTCTTATTTTATTTTCTAACATACTACAACTTCCTTTTCTTTATCCATTGTCATTTCTACAACTTTATTCATTTTTAAACTTTGAGGTACATCTATAATTCTTTGGTTTGAACTTCCTCTAAAAATTAAAGTTGGATTATATAAATCATCTTGATATTGACCATCTACTAACACATCAATATAGTTGAATACTTCTTTGTTGGGAATGTTATCAAATAAATAACCAGACCAAACCCAAATGTTTTTTTCTTTATATTTTGCTTTAAAAGCTTTGGCTAATTCGATGGTCCCTTCAATATTTTTAGGATGCATTGGTTCTCCCCCTAAAATAGATAACCCTTCAATATAATCTTTGTCACACAAATCTAATACTTCTTTAATTGTATCTTCCGTAAATTCTTTTCCTCCAAGAAAGTCATGGGTTTCTTGGTTAAAACAATTTTTACAATTAAATGCACAACCTTGCATAAAAATAGATACTCGAACGCCTGGTCCGTTCGAAATATCCATTTTTCTTATTTTATTGTATCTCATATTTATGCCTCTGCATCTTTATTATCTAAATGTATAATTCTTTCTTTTATTTCTTGGGTTCTACCTTTATTCCAGAAATTTGATCCAATATAACCACAAGTCCGTCTTGCTACATTTAATTTATTATGATCTCTATTTCCACAATTTGGACAATACCATTCTAAATCGTCATCAATTAAAATTTCTCCTGAATAGCCACAAGCTTGACAATAATCTAATTTTGTATTTAATTCTGCATACATAATATTATCATAAATAAATTTAATTACTTCTAAAACAGCATCAATATTATTGGCTAAATTGGATGTTTCTACATAACTAATTGCTCCTCCAGGACTTAATTTTTGGAATTCACTTTCTAATTTTAATTTAGTGAAAGCATCAATTTCTTCAAATACAGGAACATGATAAGAATTGGTAATATAGTCACGATCTGTGATTCCTTTAATAACCCCAAAACGTTCACGTAGGGCTTTTGCAAATTTGTAAGTTGTGGCTTCAATAGGTGTTCCATACACACTATAGTCGATATCTTCTGCTTCTTTCCATTCCTTACATTTATCATTTAATTTTTGCATTACTTTTAATCCAAATTCTTTTCCTATACCATTATCCGTATGAGAATGTCCTGTCATGTATTTTACACATTCATATAAACCAGCATATCCTAAAGAAATTGTTGAATAGCCATGATGAAGTAATTCATGAATTGATTCTCCTTTTTTAAGTCTAGCCAGTGCTCCATATTGCCATAAAATTGGAGCTACATCACTTGTTGCTTTGCTTAAACGTTTATGACGCATTTGTAATGCTCTATGACATAATTCTAATCTTTCTTCCATAATTGACCAGAAAGTATCCATATCTTTATCACTAGATAAAGCTACATCAACTAAATTAATGGTAACTACTCCTTGATTAAATCTTCCATAATATTTTGGTTTGCCATTTTCATCAACATATGGAGTTAAGAAACTACGGCATCCCATACATGGATAACATTGTCCATCCCCATTTTTATCAATTTTTAATTGTTTCATAATTTTTTCAGAAATATAATCTGGAACCATTCTTTTGGCTGTACATTCAGCAGCAAGTTCTGTTAAATAATAATATTTACTTCCTTTTTTAATATTATCCTCTTCTAAAACGTATAAAAGTTTTGGAAAAGCTGGTGTAATATATACGCCTTGTTCATTTTTCATACCTAGTATTCTTTGTTTTAATACTTCTTCGATGATCATCGCAAGTTCTTCTTTATATTCTTCTGTTTCGCCAAGATACATACATACACTTAAAAATGGTGCTTGTCCATTTGTTGTTGTCATAGAGTTAATTTGATATTGAAAAGTTTGTACTCCATCAACGATTTCTTTTTTTAAGTCTTCTTTAGCATATTGTTCACATAGTTTTTTTTCTAATTTACGACTTTTATATTTATTTAAATAAAAATTATAACTATCTTTAACAAATGGTGCTAAATGAGTAAGAGTAATCGTACATCCTCCATATTGACTTGAATTTACTGCTGTAATTAATTGAGTTGCTATGGTCATGGCCGTCAAAAAACGATGTGGTTTTTCAATCATTACACCATTTATATTGGTACCATTTTGTAACATATCTTCTAAATTTATTAAATCACAATTATGTAAAGCATTTTGAGCAAAATAATCGGCATCGTGAAAATGAATGATCCCATCATCATGAGCTTGAACGATATCTTCTGGAAGTAAAAATCTTCTTGTAATATCGGTACTTGTAATTCCTGCCAAGTAATCTCTTTGCGTCGTTACAACTTTCGCATTTTTATTCGAATTTTCTGTATTCCAATATTCACTTTCTCCATCAATTAATTCTTTAATTGCTAAGTCTGTTGTATTACTTTTACGGACTAATTCTCTCGTATAGCGATACGTAATATATTTTTTCGCTAAAGCGTATTTACCAATACTCATTAACTTCATTTCAATAATATCTTGGATATCTTCTACTAAAATTCTTTTCTTTCCTAAGCCTTCAATATATTTAATAATATTTTTTATTTGGGTAGAAGAAGCTTGATCGTCTTCATCAACTTCTTTGTTTGCTTTTTGAATGGCCAATTCTATTTTTTCTGGGCAATAATCGACCATATGCCCGTCTCTTTTTATAATCTTCATATTCTTACTACCTTTCACTTATTATAGCTAAATTTTAACATGATTTTTTTTAGTATAATGTTGCAATTGCAACATTTTTACATTTTTGTTAAAATATTTTTAGAGGGGATTTTATGACGCCATTATTTTTCAATATAAATGCCAAAAATCAAGAAAAATTACTTTACACTTTAGAAGCACATACCTTTACATTTCCAAAAAATACAAGAGTGCTTACAGCCATTAAAGAAGACAATATTATTGGGTATGTCGTCTATGGATATATGCAAATTACTCGTACGGATTATAATGGAAATATGACGATTATTGAGGAATTAAAAGAAGACGAAGTTTTTGGGACTTCTCTTTCGTCTTTAAATAATTTAGAGTATGAAATTGTCACCAAAGAAGAAAGTAAAATTGTTATTTTAGACTATAACCGAATTCTTGCTGAAGAAAATAATAAACTACCTTATTTTTATCAATTTTTTAAAAATTTATTAGAAATTACTAGTAATAAAATCTTAGAAAAAAATGAACGAATTGAAATTTTAAGTAAAAAAACTATTCGAGATAAATTACTCGAATATTTTCGTATTCTTTCGGAAAAATTGGGAACAAAAAATTTGCATTTATCTTTATCCTTTACCGAACTGGCTGATTATTTAGCAATTGATCGAAGTGCCATGTATAGAGAACTTAAAAATTTAAAAGAGGAAGGTTTTATTAAAAGTGAAAAGAAAAAAATCACTTTACTTTATTAATCGTTTTACGTTATTAATCGCATTTTTTTCAATTCGAGATACTTGGGCTTGACTGATCCCCAAACTTTCGGCAATTTCCATTTGAGTTTTTCCAATAATAAATCGTTCAATTAAAATGTTCCGTTCTCTTTCTTTTATTTTTGCAATGGCTCTACGTAAAGAAATCAACATATCTTTATCTTGGTTTGATTCTTTTTTGTCTGCAATTTGATCCAATAAGTAGATGGTATCTCCCCCATCGTTATAGATTGGTTCGAAGATACTCATTGGTTCTTTTAAACTATCAAGAGCAAAAGGAATTTGATATTCTTCGATTTGTAATTCTTGAGCGATTTCTTTATTCGTAGGTTCTACACCATGGGTTTTTACATATTCATCTTTATATTTCAATATATGATAAGCCAAATCTTTAATACTTCTGCTTACTCTTAAAGAATTATTATCGCGAATATATCTTTTTATTTCTCCAATAATTAAAGGACAAGCATAGGTTGATAGTTTTAGATTGTAAGATAAATCAAAATTATCTATCGCTTTAATGAGTCCAATCACACCCACTTGAAATAAATCATCCATATTGTATTTTTCTTTATTAAATCGTTTTAAAATACTAAGTACTAATTTTAAATTTCCATTAATTAACTCTTCTTTTGCATTTAAATCTCCTGCTTGATATTTTTTAAATAATTCATTCATTTCGGAAGATTTTAATACTTTTATATTACTGGTATTTAAATTCGTAATATCTACTTTATATTTACCCATTTTAAAAAGCTCCTTTCATTCTTGTATTGAATGAAAAAGAGCTTTTTTATTCATTTTTTAGGTTTTTAATAAACTTTTTAAGTTTTTGATCACTTTTTTTTCAATTCGAGAAATATAGGATTGACTGATTCCTAATATCTCTGCCACTTCTTTTTGAGTAAATTCTTCGGTATTATTTAAGCCATAGCGAAGAATCATAATTTGTTTGTCTCGCGGATCTAATTTATTGATTTCTTGAGCAAGCAATTTTTTATCCATTGAATTTTCAAATTCTTTAATGACAATATCTTCTTCTGTTCCTAAAATATCTTCTAAATGTAATTCATTCCCTTCTGAATCATAATTTAAGGCATCTTCAAAAGATATTTCTGTTTTGCGTTTTTTATTTTTACGTAAAAACATTAGGATCTCATTGGCAATACAACGAGAGGCATACGTAGCTAGTTTGATATTTTTATCAATTTTATAGGTATTAATTCCTTTGATTAATCCAATCGAACCAATACTTACTAAATCTTCTATATCATATCCAGAACTTTCATATTTTTTAGCTAAAAATACAACTAATCTTAAATTATGTTCTATTAACTTATCGCGAGCTTCTTCACTTCCATTTTGCATTTGAATCAAAAGAGATAATTCTTCTTTTTTTTCTAATGGTGGGGGTAATTTATCGGTACTTCCCACAAAGAAACAAGTTGAATATTTTGTTTTTAACCACAAAAGAATTTTTTTAATCATATCAATTCCTCCATTAATTTATAATTCAAAATACATGATACGCCTTCTAAATGAAATTTTTTGTCACTTATACCAACCAAATACGATTTATATTTTTTATTTTCAATTTCAATATATAAAGGCTTAATACATTTTAATAAGTTTTTATTATTTAAACTTTGAAAAGGAATATAATAAAACGGTAAATTCTTTTCTTCTAAAATACCTTTTTCTAATAAAATAATTGGTTTATTCGTAATGGGATCTACTAACCGATTCCCTGTATCTAAAAATGCATTTAATTGATATTCTTTTTGATTTTTTAAAACAATTTTTATTTTATAAGAAAGTTGATACGTTGTTTTTAATTTTCTTTGTTGTTTTATATAAAAAAATAAAATAATTGGTGAACATACTGGTAAGAAGATTACATTTCCATTTAAATTATGTTCGAGTAATAATAAACCTAGTTTTGTATAATTAAACTCAATGTTTAAATAATATAGAAAACCTCCTAAAATGATACTAATCATATAAAAATAAAGAAAATTTGATAACGTATATTTATAATTGATATAGCGAAATGTTGTGATCACCATCAAAAGAGCAATGCCTATTTTTAATAAAAACAATAAAAAATTAGAAATGGAAAAAAATAAAAAAAAGGTTGTAGAACTTCCTACTAGTGACCCCAAAAAAATTCGTTTTAAGGAGGTTTTACGTTTAAGAACGATAGAAGTTGTTAGTAATAATAAAAAATCTAAATAAAGGTTTAAAAGTATGACTAAATCAATGTATACTTTCATTTTTATCACCATAAAAATTATAAAAAAAAAAGACATAAGATTATGTCATTTTTTCAGTATTTATTAAAAATCATCACGATTTCTTAAGAATGGTGGAATATCATATTCATTGTCTAAATATTCATCTTCATTTCTTCTTTTCGGCATTACATTTTTCTCTTCTTCATAACTTGGTTCTTCTTCATCTGATGTATCTTTGCCATCAAAACCAGTCGCAATAACGGTAACAATTACTTCATCCGTTAAATTTGAGTTAGGAATGGCTCCGAAAATGATATTGATATCACTATTTGCTGCTTCACGAACTGTTTCTACAGCATCTTCAATTTCAAATAAAGTTAATGAATCGCCACCTGTGATATTTATGATGGCATCCGTAGCACCCTCAATGGTTGTTTCTAAAAGAGCACTCGATACGGCTTGTTCAGCGGCTTCCACAGCTCGATTTTCTCCAACACCCATACCAATTCCAATTAAAGCGGTACCACTTTTTTCCATAACGGTTTTTACATCAGCAAAATCAAGGTTAATAATTCCGGTTACTGCAATTAGATCAGATATAGATTGAACCCCTCTATGTAAAACATTATCTACTTCTTTAAAAGCATCTTGGAAACTAGTTGTTTTATCTATAATATCTCTTAAACGATCATTCGGTATAATAATTAAGGTATCTACATGTTTTTTTAATTCTTCTAAACCTACTAGCGCATGTTCCATTCTTCTTTTTCCTTCAAAGCGGAAAGGTTTTGTTACTATACCAACCGTTAATGCACCAGATTCTTGAGCAATTTCAGCAATAATTGGAGCAGCACCAGTTCCTGTTCCACCACCAAGTCCACAAGCGATGAAAACCATATCAGCACCTTTTATAGCTTCTTCAATTTCTGATTTACTTTCTAATGCGGCTTCCCTTCCTATTTCAGGATTTGAACCAGCCCCACGACCACCAGTAATATTTTTACCAATTTGAATTTTATTTTCAGCCTTTGATGCATTTAATACTTGTAAATCGGTATTTACAACATAAAATTCTACTCCTTGTACGCCTTCTTCTATCATACGATTGACAGCATTACAACCGCCACCACCAGCACCAAAAACTTTAATCTTTGCAATTGGGTCTAATTTTAATCCGTCCATAATACACTCTCCTTAATTATCAAAAAAATAGCCAAACAATTTTCCTAAAACGGAATTTTCCGATATATTTATTTTCTTATGTTTCCCATCTAATTCTTCTTGTTCTTCTAAATCAAATATAGAAAACTCTTTATTACGCAATTTTAATTTACTATCAAAATACTTTATTAATCCTAGAGAAGATGAATATTTGTTATTCCGTACTCCTATTTCATGAATATTGGCAATTTTAGCACTGTGACCAAATACACTTTCTAGAGTTAATTCAAAATCAGGCATCTCGCTTATGCCACCCGTTACTATTATATAATGAATTTCTTTTTTTGTTAAGTGATTAATTTCCTTTTTAGCGAGATTTAAAATTTCTTCCAATCGACTCATTATAATTTCACTAATTTCATACTGATTGATTGAAACTTGTTCACCTAATTCATTTGTAACGAGCTTTGTAACACTTGTAGAAGCAAGTTTTTTATGAGCTAAACCGATTTCATTTTTTAATTTTTTTGCTTCCATGCTCGTTACCTTATATATAAATGATATATCATTCTCTACTTTTTGTCCACCTATTTCTAACGTTTTTGTATTCGTGAGAACTCCTTTATTAAATATTGATACGGTTGTTGTCCCTTCGCCAATGTTAATAATCGCTCCGATTAAATTATTTAATTTGGCATTCGAAACAGCATAGTAATCCCCAATCGAAGCTAAAGAAATATCCACTACTTCAACACCTAATTTTTCAAAACAATCTAAAACTGGATAAACATTTTTTTTCGGAATAAAAGAGACAACTGTTTTTACAGCCAATTTATTGGCATTGCGATTTAAAGGATTTTTCACTATTTCAGCATCATCAATTCGAAAACTGGTCGGAACAATATTTACTAATTCACAATTTTTGGGGATACGATTGTAAACGGAAGCTTGCATAGCTCTCACTATATCTACTCCTTTTACTATTTTTTCCTCATTTGTAATTGTGGTTATTCCTTCACACATCATAAATTCAGTATCATAACTAGGAACAGTTACCAGTAATTTATGGATTTTTAAACCAAGCATTTCTTCACAATCTTTCAAACATTTTTTTAAAGTTGGAAAAAAAGCTTCTTTATTTACAATTAAGCCATTTTGTATACCTTTTGATTCAGATTCTGCTACTGCTAAAACATTCGTTTTCGTCTTTATTATTTCCGCTACAATCAATTTAATTGAATTCGTTCCTATATCTAAACTAGCAATAATCTTCCTCATAGTACTCTCCTATATTATTTCTACAATTATTATATATAAAATAAAAAGAAAACTCAAGATGAATTTTCTAATCTATTAAAAACCTTGGAAGAACAACACCTGAATAACTTGCCGTATGAAAACAAGCATGGCCTTGCCCACAACTACCAGCAAAATCAAGTGTACTTACAACATCTTTTAACCAAAACCACATATAACCATTATTAATCATCTCTGGCTTTAATTGAAAAATCGCATATTGCGCTTTATCAATTCCTGTGTCAAATCCACTACTTGAATATACTATTGTCCCATATACATTTGCTTCACTCATTAAATCAAGTTCTCTATCATACCAGCCCCACTTACTACTAGCACCTTTTGATCCAGCTCGATTATACATATCCGTATTTACTTCTGTTGTTAACATAGTTTTATAAGTAATAATATGATCTTTAAAAGCAGGCCTTATATATGTTTCTAATACACTTGGCAATGTTTCTGTTACCATCTTACTTCCATAATATCCACCTGTCGTATCATTTGTTGTATTCATGGATGCATTTTGTAAAGATTGTGCTGGAATAATTGTGGCGTGATGTCTAGTAAGTGCTGCATCTCCGGTATATAAATAATTATCTAGATCTGCTATTAACCATTTAATAGATTTCCCATCAATATTTGTTGTTATATAATCTCCTACATAGATATCATCAAATTTGCCACTTGAGATCATGTCATATAAACTTTTATTATTATAATACTCTGTTATATCTTTTCCTCGATACGTATTTCTTCTTAATGCGACTCCTGCATCAATGTATTTATTGTATTCTTCTTCACTTAAGTTGGATGTAAATAATAATTTACATCGACTTCCTTCTTCTATATTTTCTAATTTTACATTCCAGGCATTATAATCCCATTCACCTGTTGTCTTACTTTTTCCACAATCTACATTAACTTTGTAATATTGTCCTTGTTCATTTTTAGGTTCTGTGGGAATCTCATTTGTTTTTTGTTCATCCACTAAAACAGCAAACTTTACATCATATCCAAAATCGGGAACTGTTCCCTTTATTACATTATAGCTTTTGTTCTCCTGGTACACTGCATAACTTCTATAAATTATACCCCCCCCCCAGGATCACACTTGCTATTCCTAGAGTTAGGAGGGTATTTCTTACTTTTTTGTTTTCTCTATATCTTTCTATTTTCATTTTTTTCCTCCTATTTTATATCTTTATTATAGTTTATTTATTTCTTGATTTCAATCTAAAAAAATAAACGATTTACTCGTT
>CANQDC010000039.1 GCA_947591455.1 uncultured Bacilli bacterium
TCCCGAACAGAGAAGTTAAGCACTGAAACGCCGACAATAGTGTAAGCGAAGATAGGAAGTTGCCTATTTTTTTTTGCCTTAAAATAAGGCTAAAAGTGGAATTAAATATTTTTTATAAAGATGGAAAGCCACAATTATTTTGTGTCTTTTTTTTAAAAGATGTTCCAAAAGTGACCAAAAAGTGACAAAAATTTTTTGTATTAAAGATGAATATGCATTTTTATGCTTTAAAAGAAAATTTTATATTATAATAAAACTAAGGTGATCAAAATGGCAAATATCGTAGATTATTTAAATTGGCGTGGTGATTTATCTTTTACCCAATCTCATTTTAACGAAGTGGATAACTTGGTGTTAGCAGAATTATCCTACTTTAATTTTCAGAATATTATAACGACGAAAATGCCTTTAAAGGAAGTTATTACAAATTATTTGTCCAATCATGATGTTCTTTCTATTCAAAAAGAACTTCCCTTATCTAAAGATCCGATTCCGTTTTTGAAATCTTTACAAGCATCAAATCGTTTTGCTAATTTAGAACTGTTTCATTTTCAAAATATAACTTCTAAAATGGAAGCAAAACAATTTTCAGCTATTAGTATAGCGTTAAATTATAATACAATATATGTCTCTTTTAAAGGCACTGATAACTCTTTATATGGCTGGAAAGAAGATTTTAACTTAAGCTTTATGTCAGAGATTCCTTCTCAATTAGAAGCCGTTAATTATGTTAATAAAATCCCTTATAAATATAAATATATCATTTTAGGAGGGCATTCTAAAGGAGGGAATTTGGCTGTTTATGCGGCGGCTAATTGTAAAAAACGAATCCAAAAACATATTATAAAAGTATATAACAATGACGGTCCAGGTTTTCTAAAAGAATTTATTGCTTCCAAAAATTATCAAAATATAGTAAAGAAAATAAATACAATTGTTCCCGAAACCTCTATAATTGGCATGTTACTAACTAAAAACGAAGAATATAAAGTAGTTAAAAGTGAAGGAATTGGTATTTGGCAACATGATGCCCTAACTTGGCAAGTAATACAAGATCATTTTATTACTATAAAAAAAATAGATGAAACAAGTACAAAAATGAATCAAACTGTGGAAAATTGGCTTACAAAGGTAGACAAAGAAGAAAGAGAACAGTTTATAAATACGTTATTTGATATTTTTGACAAATGTCAAATTGAAACCGTAGATGAGTTAGCAAATATATCAATACGAAAGATTCTTAATATAGTAAAAACATACAATACATTAGAAAAAGAAAATAAAATAATTTTAGGGGAAGTATTAAAATATTTAGTCGAAGAAGCACAGAAAAATTTTGGGACAAAATCCATTTTTGAGGGCATAAAAAATATAAATAAAAAATCTTAATGTCAAATGCATAGAAACAATTGAATAAAAAACATACATTCTGATATAATGATTGTAGGTGATTAAAAATGGATTACAAATTTACATCAAGAAAAGAACAAGATACGCTAGAATTAGCCCAAAATATTGAAAGTGAAAAATTTCCCAATATGGTTATTTGTTTAGAAGGAGAACTGGGAAGTGGAAAAACAGTTTTTGTAAAAGGATTTGCTCAAGCGATGGGAATAGAAGAAAATGTAACCTCTCCTACATTTAGTCTGGTTAAAGAATATTTAAATGGAGAATTACCTTTATACCATATGGATGTTTATAGATTAGAAGGTTCTTGTGAAAATGTAGGATTTGATGAATATTTTGAAAAAGGCGGAGTAACTATAGTAGAATGGTCTGATTTAATTTGTAATTGTTTGCCAGACGAAAGATTAGTGATCAAATTTAAAGTAATAGATGAAAATACGAGAGTCCTTATATTTGAACCTCATGGTAAAGTTTATGAAGATTTATGTGATAGTGTGTTATAATAAAACTCGATATTGAGTTTTTTTGCTATATAAGAGAGAAGGATTAGAATGTATACACTATATATTGATACACATAGTAATCAAATTGTCATTATATTATATCAAAATGAAAAAGTAAAAATAAAAAAAGAATTAAATTCAAATTATGATCATAGTATCAATACAATTCCTACGATTATTGAAGTTTTAAAAGAAGCACAAATAGAAATAGAACAATTGAATGAAATTGTGGTAGTAAATGGGCCAGGATCTTTTACAGGAGTAAGAATAGGTGTAACGATTGCAAAAACTTTGGCTTTTACTTTAAATATTCCGATAAAAGCGATATCAAGTCTTTATATTAAAGCCGTTTCTTTTCCACATGAAAAAATAAAAATTGTTGAAAGAGAAAAGAATGGTGTATTTGTAGGAACATTTAATAGCAAAAATGAATTAATTGGTGAATATAAATATTTAAAAAATAGTGAATATGATTTAATAACATCAGAGGAAGAGTATAAAGAAAATGTACCTATTGATTACGAAAAAATCATTGAAAATATTCATACGATAAGTAGCCAGAATCCTCATGGAGTAAATCCTTTGTATGTAAAAAAAATTGAGGTAGAAAAATGATAAGATATTTTTTAGAAAAAGATTTTGAAAGTATTTATAGTCTAGGGAATGAACTTTCAAGTTCCTTTTCTAAAACAAATAAATTAAACGAAATTTATAAAGATTCCTTTCATAGAATATTAGTTTATGAAAAAGAGAATAAAGTCATTGGATTTTTAATGTATATTGAATTAACAGATACTGTGGATATCTTAGATATTATCGTTCAAAAAGAGTATCGGAATCAAAATGTAGCGAGTTGTCTTATTGATTATATGATCAGTGATCTAGAAGATACAGTAAAATTAATAACTTTAGAAGTTCGAAAAAATAATAATCCTGCTATTAATTTATATAAAAAATTTGGCTTTGAAATTATTAATATTCGTAAAAAATATTATGCGAATGGTGAAGACGGATATTTAATGGGAAGAGTGATAGAAAGATGAAAGATGTATATATATTTGCTATTGAGTCTTCTTGTGATGAAACAAGTATGGCTATTGTAAAAAATGGCAAAGAGATTGAATCATTTACTGTGTTAACTCAAATGGATACGCATGCAAAATTTGGGGGAGTTGTCCCAGAAGTGGCTTCTCGAATGCATACGGAAAATATTACCATGGTTTTTCAAGAAACAATAGCGAAAAGTTCTATATCTATGGATAGAATTGATGCCATTGCCGTGACTTATGCACCGGGACTTTTAGGGAGTCTTTTAGTTGGGGTAGAGTTTGCTAAAACACTTGCTTTAGTGTATAAAAAGCCTTTAATAGCCGTAAACCATATGATAGGGCATATTTATGCGAATCGAATTGATAATGACTTAAAATTCCCTTTACTAGCTCTTGTTGTAAGTGGGGGACATACAGACTTAATTAAAATGAATAAGGATTATGATTTTCAAATATTAGGAAGTACGCTAGATGATGCAATTGGGGAAGCTTTTGATAAAGTAGCCAGAATTTTAGGATTACAATATCCAGGAGGACCAAATGTTGAAAGGTTAGCTTTACAAGGCCAACCAACTTATGATTTGCCTAAACCTCTTAATGATTCCTCATATAATTTTAGCTTTAGTGGTTTAAAAAGTAGTATCATTAATTTAGTGCATAATGAACAACAAAGACATCATGAAATTCGTAAATCTGATTTAGCATGTAGTTTCCAAACAGCAGCTGTTGATCAATTAAAAAGAAAAGTAAAATTAGCACTAAAAAATGGCGAGTATCAAGAATTAATTTTAGCTGGTGGTGTATCTGCAAGCCGGTACTTAAGACATGAAATGGAAGAAATAGCTATTAATCATCATATTCCGCTAAGTGTACCTGATTTTAAGTATTGTACCGATAATGCTGCTATGATAGGTGCGGCAGCGTATCCTTTATTTTTAAATCATCAATTTGCCGATTTTAATTTAAATGCCCAAAGTAATTTGCCTATTACTTCAAAATAAAAAACTTCACATTTTGGTGAAGTTCTTTTTTTCTTTTTCAAACTTATCCCATAGCTCTATTTCATTGGCACTCCCAACAAAATTTTTACGTTTTTGAACATAATCATCAAAGCGTCCAATTACTTTTGCTGGATTTCCAGCTACTACACTGTTAGGAGGAACATCCTTTGTAACCACACTTCCAGCCCCAATTATAGCATTCGGACCAATTTTTACATTACTTAAGATCGTTGAATTACAACCAATAAAAACATTATCCATAATCTCTATGCAACCATTATAATATAAAAAATCGCCTTGTCCCAATTGATTTAACCCTAAATGAAAAATATCATGGGTTACAAAAGTTACATTACTCGTTACAATATCATTGTTATGAAATAAAATTAATTTAGGATCGGATGGAATTACTCGTGGTTGGAAAAAGAAATTTTCACCAACTCCCTTAAATATTTGATGTTTAATAATATAACGATTTCTTTTATCACTATTTAAAAGCAAAGCAATTCTTATTCTTTGCCATTGTTTTTTTGTATATTCTTTCATTTTATCCCTCTATTCTTATAATAACAAAACAATGGTTTTTTTACAAATAAAATACAGACTTAATTGTCTGTACTTTCTTCATTCTCTATAGGATTATCTTCGGAAGTAGAATCTGTATTTGTTTCTCCATCCGATAAACCAGGAACAATATCAGTGATATCTTCATTTTTATTTTCTTCTTGTGGTTCTGTTGGGGTATTGTTTGTAGAATCTTGATTTTCAGAAGGACTTGGAGTCGTAGTATCATAGGTATTTGTTTGACAAGCTTGGTTGATATAAATAGTTAAAGAAGTAATACTGTTAGTAAGTGTTCCTGCCATAACGCTTTGATTGCCAATCACTCCAGGAGTTCCACTTCCACAAGTTAAAAATTCTTTATTTAAAGTGATATTATTACTAGAAGCCCATTGTTCTGCATAACTAACTACGCTTCCAATGAAATTAGGTACGGTAGATAATTTTCCACCACCGGTAATCCCTTTTCCTACAATCGAAGAAGTATATACCTCATTATAATCATAGGTAAATGTCTTAATCATTTTTTCATCTTTTAATTCTAAATTAACATTCATCGCTTCTGTAATAGCACTTAAACTATTTTCATAATATCCTAAAGCTGATACGTTCATTCCACCAATCGTAATAGGTAAACTATAAACTTCTAAATATGTTTTTTGAATTTTTATAAAATCATTTCCTTTTAATCCAGAAATTAGCATATCTTTTAAAGTTTGATAAAAAGATAATAATTGATTAGTAGATAAATTCGTAGCAATATTCTTACTAATTGCATTTAATATTTTTTCAAAATCACTAAAACTAGTTTTTTGAATCATTTTTTTAGCAATGGCTTCTACAATTTGTTGTTGATGACGATTACGAGCTAAATCACTTTCTAAAAAGCCATGACGATTTCTAGCATACGCAAGAGCTTGTTCACCGTTTAAATGTTGCCATCCAGTATTCATACAAACTAAATTCGTCATATCTCTTAAAGAATTACTTTCACATAAAACGCCTTCTCCATATTTGGATACATAATAATTATAATTTGGAGCTTCTACATCAACATCAATCCCATCAATAGCATTGACTAAATCTATAGCACCATTAAAATTCACTTTAGCATAATAATCAATTGTAATTCCTGTTAAATTTTGAACTGTATTGATAACACATTCCGTTCCATAAGCAGAAGAAGAATTGATTTTATTATAACGGTTATTATTACAAGCAATTGGTACATAAGTATCTCTTGGAATACTAAAGATGGTTGCTGCTAAGGTTTTAGGATTAAAAGTAATTAACATTAAAGTATCTCCATTAAAAGCCGCATTGGCATTTAAACCATCCATTTCGGAGTCAACCCCCATTAACAGCATAGTAAAAGGTTCTGTTAATTTTTTATTGGTATTGGTAATGGTTTTCGTTTTTAATTTTTCTGAATACGTATTTAAAATCTTTGTGTCATTTGCAATATTACTATACGCTTCTTCACTACTAAATAATATAACATAATTACTTGATACAAAAATAGCATCCACTTCATGAGCATATAAAGCATCTAACATAGCGTAATAATCATCATAATAAACAACTTCTTGCTCTAAATCTTCTTTATTTTTTAAAGTATTCGCAAGTATATAACCTTCAATATCATCATTATTACTAATCATTCCCAATTTACTTTCGTCTGTAAGAGTTGTATCCGATAAAGCAATTAAATTCGTTGTATATAAAGTATATTCTTGATTAGAGAGCATATCAATTTGACTATAAAGCTTGGTAATAAAAATAGATACAACAAACATAATAACGATAAAGATAACATGAATAACGGTTAATAAAATAAACTTTTTAAATTTCTTAACAAGCATCGTAGATAAGCCAAATAAAAGATAAACAATGAACCATAAAAAGAAAAGTATAAATAAAATAATTCTAATGGTTGTTTCTATCCCAACTAAATATAAAAGAGAACGAACAAAGAAAATATAACTTATAATAAAAAATATATTCGTTACAATATAAAAAGTTAAAGCTACTTTATTTGAGCGCTTAATTTTTCTAAATAATACATTCAATTCTATCATCTCACCTATTTTAACATTATATCTTATTTCATAGCAAACTTACAATAATCATTTGCTTGACAGTATTGTACATAAAAACGTTTACATATTTGAAAAAAATGTCAAAAAAATGCTATAATGTTGATAGTTAAAAGGAGGCTAGTGATGAAAAGTTCTAAAAAAATATTATTTGCTTTATCTACTTTTTTTGTTCTACTACCTCAAGTTTTTGCTACAAGTTATTATGGGGTAGCGAATACGGTTGCTAAAATACGTCCTAATCCTAGTACAAATAATAATAAAATTGCATTAACGAGTACTGGAAATATGTATGATTTAGTTTCTAAAGATCTTATCCCTGATCAAAGTACAAATCCCGATAATAATTGTCCTAATGGATGGTATCAAATTCATTACAATAATTCTACTGCGTATGTTTGTAGTGATTACTTAGATGTTTTTGAAAACGTGGAAAGTACAAGTGATTCATCAACTCCTTCCAATGATTGTGAAGTTCAAATGCAACAAGCGGGTTTCCCTGGCAGTTACTGGTCTAAGTTATGTGCTTTAAAAAATAATCATCCCAATTGGAATTTTCATGCGATTACGAAAGATAGTGATGGCAAACCAGTCGACTGGGTGCAATCATTAATTCAAGAAAGTAAATGTGGTAAAAATACAATTACTACGAATGGCAATGGAAAATATATTAATTCAAGTTGTGATACACCAACAGATTCAGGATATTCTCATGCTAATATGGAAGCTGTAAAATATTATATGGACCCACGGAACTTTTTAAATGAAACAAATATCTTTATGTTTGAAGGAACAAATAGAAATGATACGATTTCAAGAGAAGAGTATAAAACAGCTATTCAAAAAATATTTAATAATAATTTTTTAGTTCAACAAATTGGGGAATTACCAGAATATATTTTAAATGCTGCATCAAGTGGAGTCAATTCTACGGCTATTGCTACAAGAATAAAACAAGAGTTAGGAAATGCTCAATTAAGTGATGGTACTTTGTATTCAGTAGTAAGTGGAAGATATTCAACTCGCTACAATTGGACATATAATGGAGTATCTGTAGATAATTATTATAATTTTTATAATATTGGTGCATACGATGGTAGTGGTGTAACTCAAAAGGCTTTAATTTATGCTTTACAACATGGTTGGGGTGGAACAGGAAATCAAAGTGTAGATCGTCAAACAGCAGTTACAGGAGGAGCAAATTTCCTTTATGATCGTTATGTAAATGCTGGTCAAAATACCATTTATTTTCAAAAGTTTAATATTTTCCCAACAGTAACTACTTCTCGTTATTTAAATCAATACATGACAAATATTCAAGCCCCTGTTAGTGAAAGTAAAATTGTATATAATGCCTATAAAAATGCTAATTTATTAAATTCTAGTTTTAATTTTTATATTCCAGTGTTCTCAAATATGGATAATACCGTTTCTGAAAATAATTCAGATAATTCAGATTCTTCTATTCAAAGTGAACAAAAAAAGTTAGATGTAAATACGATTGTAAATGGAGCAGGTTTCCGTTATGACAATGGTTATATTACTAATATTAAACCAGGAATGACTGCGAGTGAGCTAAAAGGAAGTTTAGAAAGTATTGGAGGGGCTAATACCGTAACAATTACAGATGAAAATGGAAATATGGCTACAAATACAGTAGGAACTGGTTATAAAGTTATTGTAAATGGAGCAACGATGGAAAATTTAACTATTATTATTTATGGCGATGCTTCTGGAGATGGTAAAATCAATGCCTTGGATTTATTAAAAGTTCAAAAAAATATTTTAGGAACAGTAACTTTAAGTGGAGCTTATAAAAAAGCAGCTGATGCTAGTAAAGATAATAACATTAATGCTTTAGATTTATTAAAAGTTCAAAAAAATATTTTAGGTAGTGGAACGATTGAACAATAAGAAAGAAAGGGATTCTTATGAAGAATATAAAAAAATTATTAATTGCGTTTATGGGAATAATTTTAATACCCTCTTTTGTTCAAGCAGCTAGTGCGAATATCTCTGTTAAAGCAAGTGGCACCGCTATTGTTGGAAATACGATCACAGCAACTGTAACGATTTCTTCAGGGACACCTATGGGCGCTTGGCAATTTAATGTTAACTATGATTCAAGTAAATTAAAGTTAACCAGTGGAGCTACGGCGATTGCAGATTATACAACATCGACAAGTGGTACAAAAAGTAAAAGTTATACGTTAAAGTTTCAGGCATTAAAAAGTGGCTCTGCTTCTATTAGTATCGGAAGCTATTTAGTATATGCTATGGACGATAGTGCAATGAGTGTAAGTGCATCAAGTACAAGAATTAATATTATGACTCAAAAAGAATTAGAAGCAACGTATAGTAAAGATAATAATTTAAAAGAATTAAGTGTAGAAGGATATACATTAACTCCTGAATTTAGTAAAGATGTTTTAGAATATAGTGTGACGATTCCATCCGATGTTACGAAAATAAATATTGTGGCAAAACAAAACGATAATACAGCTACCGTAACTGGTGCTGGAGAACATGATGTAATGGAGGGAAACAATAAATTTGAAATTTTAGTAAAAGCCCAAAATGGAAGTGAAAAAACTTATACCGTAAATGTAGAAGTAGAAGATTTAAATCCAATCTATGTAGAAATAGAAGACACTCAGTACACACTTGTAAAAAGAAAAGATGCATTAACTATTCCAGCTTCTAATTTATATGAAGAATCAACAGTAACTATAGAAGAGGTAGAAATACCTTGCTTTAAAAATAATGTAACGAATTTTATTCTAGTAGGTATAAAAGATGAAAATGGTAAAATTTCTTTAGCTTTATATGATGCAGAAAATAATACTTATAAACTTTATCAAGAATTTTTATCCAATAATCTGGTTTTATATATTACAGATTTCCCTAAAAGAATGGAAGATTATATTCATGATGTTTTAACAATTAATGAAATGGAAGTTGAAGTATATAAATATAGCAAAAATAGTCGTTTTGTTATTTGTTACGCTATGGATATTTCTACGGGTGAATATAACTACTATTCTTATGATACGAAAGAGAATACTTTCCAAATATACAATGATGAAGAAGTAAAAGAACTAAAAGAAAATGTAAAAACCTATTTATATATTAGTTTAGGTTTTGGAGTAGGCCTTTTCATCGCTTTCATTATTATCATTATATTATTATCTAAACGAAATAAGAGAAAACAAAAAATGAAAAGAGAAGCCCATAAAGAAAAGGAAGAAGAATTAGACGATTTCTTAAGTGATGTAAAAAAATCAAAAAGAAAAAAATAATTTAGAAAGCACGGAGTGTGCTTTTTTTGCTATTGCAAAGAAAAAAGGATAAGTTTATAATAAAGATATAAAATAGGAGGAAGAAGAATGAAAATAGAAAGATATAGAGAAAATAAAAAAATAAGAAATACC
>CANQDC010000040.1 GCA_947591455.1 uncultured Bacilli bacterium
CACTTGAGTGGAGGCCAATAATAAAGCCTTTTAGGCGAAAATGCAAAACCACCAGCTATGCTGGTGGATATTTATTTGTCAATTTGTCAAAAAATTAGCACTCATATATTGACAAGTGCTAATCATATGATTATAATGGAATTAGCATTTTGATAAAAAGAGTGCTAATAGAGGTGATTTGCCTAAATGGATGAAAGACAAAAAAAGATTTTAAAAGAAATTGTAGAATCTTATATAAAAACGGTAAAACCAATTGGAAGCAAATCGTTATGTGAAAAATTTCATTGCTCTAGTGCAACGATTCGGAATGAAATGGCTATATTGGAAAGTTTAGGATATATTGAAAAAAACCATATTTCTTCCGGAAGAATTCCTAGTGAAGCCGGATACAAGTATTATGTAGCCAACTTGATGAAACCGAAAGAGTTAACCGGCGAGGATATGTTAAAGTTACAAACGATTTTTAAGAATACCGAGTTGGAATTAAGTGATTCTATTAATAAATGTGTCGAAATCATTAGTGAACTTACCAATTATACGAGTATCGTATTAGGAAAAAATTCCGAAGAGAATCATTTACAACAAGTAAATATTATTCCGATAGGAGAGAAAAAAATAGTCGCTCTTGTTTGTACTGACAAAGGAATTGTTGAAAATAAACAATTTGTTTTAGACAATAAAGAGGAAATGGCAGAAATTGTAAAAACTAGCGAAATCATTAATAAAATGCTTGTAGGAACCCCCATTTTAGAAGTGGCCAATCGTTTGGAATTTGAAATTAAACCCATCATAAGTCGACAAATAAAACAATATGAAACCGTTTATAATATTTTTGCGGATGCATTTAATGATTTTTTAAGTAAAGGTCAAAATATTCATTTTGGCGGGAAGACAAAAATTTTTGATGAACCGGAGTACAATGATGCTCTTGAGATTAAGCGGTTAGCGGAAAAATTTGAAGATACTTCATTTATGCAAAAAATTGAAGATGATACGAGTGATGATAATGGGGAAATAAAAATTTGCATTGGCCAAGAAAATGAATTTGATCCTAATGTGACGATTATTAAAAGCAAATATAAATTAAATGGGGAAGAAGGAACAATTGCTATTGTAGGACCTAAAAGAATGGAATATGATCGGGTTGTTGGACTATTAGAATATATACGTGACGAATTAAAAGATAAAGAATAGAGGAAAATTATGGAGGAAAAAGAAATAATCAAAGAAGAAAAAAAGGAAACGGGGGAACCAATAAAAAGTGAACCTTTAAAAGAAATGCCTAAGCCAAAAAAGCCTAAGCATAACAAAGAATTAGAATCTTTAAAAGCAGAAAATGCCGCTTTAAAAGATAAAATGCTTCGTATAGTCGCCGATTCCCAAAATATGCGTCGTCGATGTGAAGAAGAAAATGCTCGCATTAAAAAGTATGAAGGGGAAGATTTGGCAAAGCAAATTTTGCCAATTGTTGATAATTTTGAAAGGGCAATAAAATTAGATGATAATGATTTAACAGATGAGTTATCGAAATTCTTAAGTGGTTTTAAAATGATTTATACAAATTTAATCAATATTTTAGAAGCAAAAGAAATAAGAGAAATCGATTGTTTAAATAAAGAATTTGATTCTAATTTTATGGAAGCCGTATTAACGGATAAAGTAGAAGGAATTGTGAAAAATCAAGTTTTAGAAGTTCTACAAAAAGGATATATGTATAAAGATAAATTACTAAGACCGGCTATGGTTAAAGTAAGTGAATAAAAAATGAAAGGAAAGAGGATTAATTATGAGTAAAATTATAGGTATCGATTTAGGTACAACAAATTCATGTGTAGCATACTTAGAAGGAGGACAACCAGTTGTAATTGCCAACAGCGAAGGAAATCGTACAACTCCAAGTGTTGTGGCATTTAAAGAAAATGGAGAAGAATTAGTAGGTGAAAATGCGAAACGGCAAGCCGTTACGAATAAAAATACCGTTTCATCTATAAAAAGAAAGATGGGAACAAGTGAAAAAGTAGAAATTAATGGCAAGAAATATACACCACAAGAAATTAGCGCTAAAATATTAATGAAACTAAAAAAAGATGCCGAAAGTTTCTTAGGAGAAAAAGTAACAAAAGCTGTTATTACCGTTCCAGCCTACTTTAATGATGCTGAACGTCAAGCTACGAAAGATGCTGGTAAAATTGCTGGTTTAGAAGTTGAAAGAATTGTCAACGAACCAACGGCTGCTGCTTTAGCGTATGGACTTGATAAACAAGATAAATTACAAACGATATTAGTTTATGATTTAGGAGGAGGGACATTCGATGTATCAATCCTTGAACTTGGTGATGGTATATTTGAAGTAAAAGCAACCAGTGGAAATAATCGTTTAGGGGGAGATGACTTCGATAATCGTATTATTGACTATTTAGTAAGTGAATTTAAATCTAGTGAAGGCATTGATTTGTCAAAAGATAAAATGGCTATGCAAAGACTTAAAGATGCTGCTGAAAAAGCCAAAAAAGATTTATCTGGTATGACTTCAACCCAAATTAGTTTACCATTTATTTCTCAAAAAGAAGATGGACCAGTTCATTTAGAAATCAATTTGACAAAAGCAAAATTTGAAGATTTATGCCGTGACTTATTTGATTCTACTCTTGAACCAGTTCGTAAAGCACTAAAAGATGCTAAATTAGATAAAAAAGATATTGATCAAGTTATTTTAGTTGGTGGATCAACTCGTATTCCATATATACAAGAGCTTGTTAAAAAAGAACTTGATAAAGAACCAAATAAAGGAGTTAACCCTGATGAAGTGGTAGCTATGGGTGCTGCGATTCAAGGGGGTGTGTTAACAGGAGAAGTAGAAGATTTAGTTTTACTTGATGTTACACCATTATCACTTGGTATTGAAACCCTTGGTGGGGTTATGACGGTATTAATTCCAAGAAATACAACCATTCCAACTAGCAAATCACAAGTGTTCTCAACTGCCGCAGATAATCAACCGGCCGTAGACATTCATGTTTTACAAGGAGAACGACAAATGGCTCAAGATAATAAAACCCTTGGTAACTTCCAACTTACAAATATTCCACCGGCACCAAGAGGAGTTCCACAAATTGAAGTAAAATTTGATATTGATGCCAATGGTATCGTAAATGTTACAGCAAAAGATTTAGGTACAAATAAAGAACAATCAATCACGATTCAATCATCTACTGGTCTTTCTGATGCAGAAATTGAAAAAATGGTAAAAGAAGCAGAAGAAAATAAAGAAGCAGATGAAAAAAGAAAAGCGGAAGTAGATACACGTAATGAAGCAGATTCCATGATTTTTGCTACCGAAAAAGCTATAAAAGATTTAGGGGATAAAGTAGATAGTAAAGATAAAGAAGAAGCGGAAAAGAAAATTGCTGAGTTAAAAGAGGCTTTAGAAAAGGATGATATCGACGATATTAAGAAAAAAACGGAAAGCTTAAATGAAGTCGCTATGAAGCTAGCAAGTAAAGTTTATGAAGAAGCCGCTAAAGAAAATCAAGCCAATGCTGCTTCTAGTGATTCAAAAGAGGATGCGAAAGATAAAAATGCGGATGTAGAAGAAGCAAACTACGAAGAAAAATAAAAGATAAAGTTCTAGGAAACTAGGGCTTTTCTAAAGTTAAAGGAAGGAAATAAAATGATAGAATATAAAAATCGTGCGGAAGTACCGAGCAAATATCGATTTGATTTAAGTGACTTTTTTGCATCAGATGCCCAATGGGAAGAAGAATTTTTAAAAACAGAAAAACAAGTAGAGGAAATAAAAACGTTTCAAAAAGAAGCATTATCTGCTAAAGAGATGGAGAGCTTTTTAGAAAAAGACATTGAACTTTCAAATAAAATATTAGATTTATATGTTTATGCCTATTTATCACATGATGTAGATTTAGAGGTCGATACATATGTTGAAATGAAAAATAAAATCAGTTTTTTAGATACTCAATTTGAAAAGGAAACCTCCTTCTTTGAACCCTTCATTTTAGCCATGTCCAAAGAAAAATTTGACTCTCTTTTTAAAGAAAATCCAGAATTAGAACAATATCGGGAGTTATTAGAAGAAATTTATCAATTAAAGGGACATGTTCTAAGTGAAAAGGAGGAAAAATTAATTGCGGCTTTGACCGAAACATTTAGTAGTTATGCCAATATTTCCTCTTCTTTAATCAATAGTGAACACCATTATGGCACGGTATCGGTAGATGGGCATTTAGTAGAGATAGCTTCCAATAATTTACGTTATCTAAAACAAAATAAAGATCCAAAAGTAAGAAAAACAGCGTATCAAAAATTTGGAAAAATAATTGCTCAGTATCAAAATACAGAAAGCGATTTATTGAATCAATATGTCAGAAATAATGTAAATATAGCCCATATTCGTAACTATCCTTCTTCCTGGGAAGCAAAATTACAAAGTATTCATATAAGTAATGAAGTCTTTGAAAATTTAAAAAATACTTGCAAAACATATAAAAAAGTTTGGCAAAAATATTTTAAATTAATAAAAGAAAATTTAAAATTAAAAACGTTACATAGTTATGATACGACTCTTGATTGGGGAGAAAAGGATGAGTCCTATACAATTGAAGAAGCGGAAAATATTATTTGTACTGCTTTACAACCATTAGGGGAAGATTATTTAAAAAAATTAAAAAAAGTCTTTGAAAATCATTATATAGATTATTGCCAATATAAAGGAAAAGTAAGTGGTGGGTATAGTTTTTCTACCTATACGCATGACTCAAGGATCGTTTTAAGTTTTAATGGCAGTTTTGATAATCTTTTGACGATTGCTCATGAAGCAGGTCATAATGTTCATCATCAATATGTTTTTGCAAACAATGTTCCTTGGTATCGAGATACATCAAGTTTTGTTGCAGAAGTAGCGTCCCTAACCAATGAATTTTTAGTGAATGCTTACTTGGCTAAAAATGGGAAAACGAAAGAGGAACGCCTGCAAGGAATTGAACATACGTTAAAAACATTTCAAAATAATTTCTTTGATGCCATTATGGAAGCCGAAATAGAACAAAAAATGTATGCGTATGTAGAAGAGGGAAACACGATTACCGCAACTTATTTAAATACACTTGTTCAAAATGCAAAAAAAGAATATTTGGGCACGGTCATAAAAAAAGATGAATTTACCAACTTATCATGGGTAACCAGAAGTCATTATTACATGCATTTTTATTTATATAGTTATGCTTTATGTGCTAGTGTAGCTTCTATTGTTGCAAGAAAAATATTAAATCATGAAGAAGGATTCTTGGGCAAATATAAAACATTCTTAAGTTGTGGTTCCAATATGTATCCAGAACAAATTTATGCTACATTGGGTATCGATTTAAAAGATAAAAATGTATTTAAAGAAGCCGTTCTTTTCTTTGACAATCAAATGGAAGAATATAAAAAAATAAAAGAAGGTGAATAGACATGGATAAAAAAGATTATTATGAAATCCTGGGTGTTAGTAAAACCGCTACGGAGGAAGAAATAAAAAGAGCTTTTCGGAAATTAGCCAAACAATACCATCCCGATGTGAATAAAGAACCGGGTGCAGAAGAAAAATTTAAAGAAATTGGCGAAGCCTATGCTGTTTTATCCGATCCCGATAAAAGACGCCAATATGATCAATTCGGCCATGCTGCTTTCGAAGGAGGAGCAGGTGGTTTCCAAGGCTTCAATATGGATGATATGGATTTAGGGAGTATTTTTGATGATTTATTTGGTTCTTCTTTTGGCTTTAACTTTGGGGGTAGCAGTCGCAGAAAAAATGCTGCAAGTAAAGGAAAAGATCGTCTCATTCGTCTTACTCTTACCTTTGAAGAAGCCGTATTTGGATGCAAAAAAAGTATTCGTATGGATTTAAATGAAACTTGTGAAAAATGTCATGGAGCAGGAGGATTTCATGAAAAAACTTGCTCTAAATGTAATGGGCGAGGCACTATTGTCGTAGAACAAAAATCTATGTTTGGTATTTTTCAAACCCAAACTACATGTAATGAATGTGGCGGATCTGGGCATACTTTTGAAGAAACTTGTTCAAAATGTCATGGTACGGGGCATGTAAAAGCCAATAAAGAGATTGTTGTGACCGTCCCTGAAGGTGTAGACAATGGCTATCAACTACGTATTTCCGGAAAAGGAGAAGCCGGAATAAATGGTGGACCGAATGGAGATATTTATATCGAATTTGATGTAAAAAAACACGATTTTTTCGAGCGGGATGATGAAGATATTTATTTAGAAGTTCCGCTTACCATTGCCGAAGCCATTTTAGGTTGTAAAAAAGAAATTCCAACCTTAGAAAATAACGTCATACTAGAAATTAAAGCCGGTGCATCAACAGGTGATAAATTGAAATTAAAAGGAAAAGGAATAAAAGTTCCTAATTCATTACGTAAAGGGGATATGTATGTAATATTAAATGTCATAATCCCAACAAAATTAAACCGTAAACAAAAGAAATTAATCGAAGAATTAAGAGAAACGGATTTAGATGATGAACCAGTATTTAAAAACTTTAAAAAACACTTAAAATAACGGAAAAAACTCTGATTTTGGATTCATTCAATCAGAGTTTTTTTAAAGATTTTACATTCTTTCTGTGGAGGAAGTTTGACAAGAAGTAAGGACACTGCTATACTTATAAATATAATAAAAAGGGTTGAAGATTTATGAGTCGTAAATATAAAAATAGTTTAAAAATTATTGGCATTTTTCTAATCTTTTTATTATTTCTAACCATTTCTTATATAAATTACAAAAACAATAATAAGGAAAATACCATTGTTTTAGTACAAGATGGTTTGTCAATTAATTATTTAAATGGAAATAAAATAAACAGTAATAACGAAGAAAAAACGTATACAATTTCAATTACTAATAATACGGAGGCCAGTATTTTTTATAATATAAAAGTCAGTGGAATTGAATCGAATATCAAAGACGATGTATTTTATTCTTTAAAAGAAAAAAATAATCAAGTAAATATTGAAAAAGCAACTTTCCCATTAAATGAATTTTATATGGTCAGTTTTATTGAAATAGCTCCTCATGTGACACATACCTATTATTTAAACGTAATGTGTAATAATAATTCTTCTTTGAAAGCAAATCTAGCCGTTGGAACAGAAGAAATAAAAAAGGACAATTTTGCTGCGGTTATCTTAGCTCATCATGAAATAAAAAATGAACCAATGACAAAAATCGGCGAAGTGGCCTCTTTGGAAAAAGAAGGCATTATAAAATCAAATGATACGAATGGTCTTTCTTATTATTTTCGAGGAGCAAGCGACGATAATTATGTTTCTTTTGCCAATTTATTATGGCGAATTGTCAAAATTAATGGCGATGGCAGTGTAAAATTAATATTGGATGATTATATTGATGAATCGGCCAATTATTATAATGTGGGGAATGCCGATCCGATCGATACCAAATTAAATTTTGTAAATACGAATATTTACCATACTTTACAAAATTGGTATACGTCTCATTTAAAAGATTACGATCAATACTTAGTATCAACGAAATATTGTATAAACGATTCTGTTGGCAATTTAGATAATGAAACAAATGTCTATTATTTAAGCTATTTAAGTTTACTAGAAAATTATAATCCTTCCACAACTTGTTTAGGAAATGAAATGACGTCTCGTATCGGATTACTGACTGCCGATGAAGCAGTTTTCGCCGGAGCAAGTAAAAATAGTGAAAATACATCCTTTTATCTATATGTTCCAAATAAAAATTATTCTTGGTGGACATTGACACCAGCCAAAAGTACAGGTAATTCTTTAAACTATTTTGAAATAAACGAAAAAGGTCTTTTAAGTATAGATAGCTTAGAAAGTTATTATCGAGGAATTCGACCAGTGATTACCATTATAAAAAATTCGTATGTTACCGGTACGGGTAAAATAGATGATCCTTATGTATTTAATACTGATTGACATCAATTGGCGTCAATCAGTATTTTTTTATACGTATAATTATTTTTTATGTTAAAATAAATGTAAGGAGTTGCATTCGTAATGAAACAATTGTGGTCTGATGTTTATGGATTTATGAAAAATTTAACTCAAGCTGATTTTTTATTATATATTTCAATTTTAATATTAATTATTTTAGTAGTATCATTGATTTATATTATTAAGACAAATGATGAGGAAGTAGAAATTGCACCAAGTCCGAAAAAGGAAGAAATTGATTTAAAAGAAGTAGTCAATAATATAGAAAGTAAAAGCCCTGAAATCGCTGATTTTACCAGTTATGAGAAAGATCAAGAACAAAAAGCAATTATAAGTTATGATGAATTAGTCGCCCGTAATAAAACAGAAAATATTGATTTTACGGAAGAAGAAATTGCAAACGATGAAATATCCATAAAGAAAATAGATATCGATCATATATCTCCTGATTCATCAGAACCTAAGGAAATGACAAAACTTCCTTTGTTAAAATATGCGAATGAAGAAGCTTTTTTAAAAACATTAAAAACATTAAATGATTTATTAAATTAAATAATAAGAATTAATATTTAGTGAGAAGAACATTAAATATTAATTTTTTTTATATATTTCATTTACTTACTTTTATTAGTGGGGTATAATAATATTATTATAGGAGTACAGAAATGAAGAATAAAGGATTTACTTTAGTAGAATTACTGGCCAGTATAGTTATTTTATCTGTTATCATTTTGATCGCCAGTTTTGGATATAATAGTATAAATGGAAGAATAAAAGAACAAGCATATACAAATAAAATTGCTTATATTGAAGATCAAGCCGCTTTATATGCTAGTGACAGTGGATACTTAACTACCAATGTTCAAGAATTAGTCAAGAATGGTTATGTTCAACCGGATAATGAAGCAGGAGATGTCATTAATCCAAAAAATAAAGAAAAGTTAAATAACCATATTGTAACGATTACCAAAGAGGGAGAAAATTATTATGGTCATTTTCTTTCTGAAGAAGAAAGTGATCCTAATAAGTTAGATAAAACAAATATTAATTTAGAGATCG
>CANQDC010000041.1 GCA_947591455.1 uncultured Bacilli bacterium
TACTTTATTATTTAGTTTTACAAAACTATTATATAAAGCAAAAGCATAAATAACAATTATAACTATAATTGCAATAATCATATAAATCCACATAAATGATTCCTCCTATAAATTTAAATTTGTTTTATTTTGATTTTTTGTTTGATTTGGATAGTTGGTATTTTGTGCTTGGTTAACCGGTTGTTGAAATTGAGACTTTTGTTGTACTACATTATCATTTACCAACTATTGCGAATATTAATCCAAATAATATCCCTTGCCAAGGTTTCATTGGCTCTTAGTTTGAGCATAGTGAACGTGAATCGTAAACACCTCCTTCTTTTTAAATTAGGATACTAATACAAACTTATAACCAATAAAAAAAGTTAATAACTGCATCCTATCAAAACTAATTATATCACAATTTTTAGTTTTGTTTAACACTTGTATAAAAAACTTTTTCTTTTTTTATTAATTCATTTCATAATTAGCTTTGGCTTAGTGTTTAAAAGAAAAACTTCAAATGTGTAAAGAACATGTGGAAGATATCATTTATTTGTGTTAAAATAGTAATCACTTAAGGAGGGTCATTTATGAGTGATTTTCATAAGATTATGACTAAAGCAATGTTCAACATGGGTTGTACGACTAAAATTATTAATGGCCATGTAATTGGTAATGTATCTCCAGATATTGAATGGACTAAATGGTTATCTTATGAACCAGAATTTGAAAAGAAAAGAATTGAGTATTTGGATACTAAAAAAGTATCTGAGTTATCTTATGAAGAACTAGAAGAAGCGAGTAAATATAGTAGAAATAAAATTTTTGCTCGATTATTTAAAATATATGGAACTGATGAATGTTCTGAGGAAGATTATATGAGAATATATGATTATATGTGTAATGAGTCTATTGAAAAATTAATGTTGAGCAAATTAACAATAGAAGAGTTACAATATGCAAAACAAGAAATCACTAGATTAAGTAAAATTTCAAAAGAAGAATTAAGTACTAAAGTAAGAGAAGAACAAATACTTTCAAATTATGAACAATTATCTATGGTTGATTCTTATATATTACACATGATATCAGACATTCATTATGTTCGAAGTATGTCTGATTTAAACAAGAAAATTGATGCACAATTAAAGCAAAATGAAGTTATGAGACAAAGAAGTTTAAATTATGCGTTAAATCCATATACAAAAAAATAAATATATTGAAAAGTATAATACTTTTATTTAATTCATTTAAAATCAAGATTTGGACAAGGACTTAAAAATATGTTATGATGAATATGTCAAGGAAACTTGCATAAAATAAAAAAGGGAAATACTTAACTTTTGCTGAGTTGAGTACTATTTTTTTTATACATAGAAAAACCAAAAATAAGCGAACCATTCGATCCGCTTATTTTTCTTTTACTACTGATTTAAATATACGTTTTTTCTTTACTATTGGATAATTCATTTTCAATAATCCATTTTATATCTTCTATTGATTTATCTCTATTAAATCTGCCATTTCCAACGGGATAAAAAACTGAATAACATTTATATTCTTTGTTATTTATGATCTTTTTAAATAGCTTTTTTCTACATTGGGAAACAGATATTTTTTCATTTAATACAATTGAACTCACTTGATTTCCAAATAAAACGATTACTTTAGGATTAATGATTTCAATTTCTTTTTCTAATAAATTAAGATATTCTTTATAAATATTGTCTGGTAATGGTCTAGCATCTATTTGGGTGCATTTTCCTAAATTAGTAATAAAATATTTATGTTTTTTAACATTATTATATACTTCTGTGGCAAATTCTTCTGTCCATTCTTTTCCTTTTTTTCTTTTGATTTTGTTATAAATATCTATATCAAGAATATTTAGTTCGTAAAATAAATCCCAAATATTTTTCGTTCCTATCCAAGGAGATTTTAATCCTTTCCATTCTTTCGAAGATGCAATATTTCTACCAGTTGGGTTCATAAATACAAAGCAAATGTCTGGATTATGATCACATCCACCATTATAAATAGAATCTAATTCTTTTGCTCCATATTTTAACTGCAGTTTATCATATTTTTTTGTTAAATCACTTAATGTCATAGTACTTACCAATCCAATCAATACTATTATAACACGTCAGTGACGAAAAAATGTTCCTTTTTTCTTCCGGTTATCAATTAAGTTTCGCTAGAGGAACCTTTACTAATTCGTATGATACATGATATAATCTAATAAATTAGAAAGAAGGAAAATTTTGATATGGCAAACTTGGATTTTGAACCTTATTTTGAAAGTATAGATACTCAATACTATGATCCTAAATATATGATTACTATTTTAGAAAATATAGTAGGAACTGGATTAAATGATATGAAAAATAAAATTAAAAATACTCAAGTTGTTGTTTCTAAGGAACAAATAACAGAATATTTAGAAAAAAAATTTGAAGAAGAATCTCCAGAACTAAAGAAAAGAATAGAGAATCCGAAACCAAAAAGAAGTAGGAATATTTGTAAATGGACGGATGAAGATATTCAAGCTTCCTCTCAAGAATTTGTTGATCAGTTAAGTGCAGGGCGATATTGTTTTGAACCTTACACATTAAAGTATTTTAAAAGATATTCAAATATTGTAAGAAATAAAGCTCTTTTCCTATTAAGTATTATAGAAAAAATAGGCAATAGCGATAGTATGTCTATCCAAGATGTACTTTCAGAACTTGATATACAATTAGATGAGGATGGAAAAGTTTTAAGAGAAGATATTATTCGGTTAATAACACCTACTGTATATAATATTACTGAACTAAATGAGAAAGTTACGAAGGCGAATGATTTATCCACTTATTTAACTTTTAAAATGTCAAAACATTCTTTATATCGAGAAGATTTATCTGAAAGTGAAATATATCCATCCGAATCACTTCAAATAAAAGATTTATACTATGACTCTGTAAAAGGAAATGTACCATTATCAAAAAATCAAAGGGCTGAGTTATACGAACAACAAAGAATAATGACGAAAAAATTAGCAAAAATGTTAATAGATTTATAACCATAATTATATAGAATAGTTAGTTCATGTTTTATTACTAACTATTTTATTTTGTCTAAAAGTAAAAGATTGTTCATTATAATGAAAAAAAAGGTGTTTTTTGGTAAAAAATATAGTAAAATACTTTTGCATGAACAAATAAAAAAGTAAATATATATTAAATATATGGGAAAGGAGAATGATTCATGTTTTTAGAGTTACCAATCGGGTATATTGCTGATGCTGTGTTAGATGTAAAAGTAAAACGATTTCATGAAAAATTTGTAAGTATAGAAGATGTCAGGATTATGCAAAAATTATTGGCATCAAGATTAAAGAAGAATGGATTAAACGTAAAGTTTGTCGATTTATTTTTTAATGATTATTTTCGTATTGAAAATGAAGTAATTACGAAATATGATTCTTTGAAAAATTTACAAAAATATATTCCAAATAAAAAATTAAGAAAAGCCGTATATGATGAAGATTTTATATATTATTGTCTTTGTCAAATGGAGATTATAAAAATAAATAATAGCGTAGAACATACGTGTTTTAATTGTGCAACGCATGCCATTAGTGAGTGTGAAAATTTTTTATTAACTAAAAAAGCAGGGAAAGCGAATGCTTGTAAACGATGGACCTATAATATTTTTAGTGAAGGGGCGGAAAATATGGATTTGGAAAGTCAAAAAATCATAGAAAAAAGATTAGTTAAAAAAATGAAAAAGAAGTAAAGCGTGGTATAATTGATAGGTGAACTATATGACTAAAGTAATGATTATTGGGGGAGGAGCTTCCGGTTTAGTTGCTGCTATTCAAGCTAAAAAAAGTGGACAAGATGTCATTTTGTTGGAACGAAATGATACTATAGGGAAGAAATTGTTAATTACGGGGAATGGACGTTGTAATTATTGGAATAAAAATATAGATTGTCAACATTATCATTCGAAAAATAAAGAGATATTGGAAGAAATAATCACAGAATCTAATAAGAAATTAGTTATGGAATTTTTTGATCAAATTGGGGTAATTCCGAAGATTAAAAATGAATATTATTATCCTTATTCTTTGCAAGCAGTAAGTATAAAAGCAGCTCTTTATAATGAAATGGAAGCATTAAATATTCAAGTTATAACCAATTCTTTCGTTACTAAAATAGAAAAAATAAATCAACAATTTTTTGTATATACTACCAATTCTAAATATATCGTAGATCGTGTCATTCTTGCTACTGGTTCAAAGGCTTATCCCAAAACAGGAAGCGATGGAAATGGGTATATTTTAGCTACTTCTTTAAATCATCATATATCAGATATTTATCCTGCTTTAACACAAGTATATGGAGATCAAGCATATTATAAAGAATGGAATGGAATTCGTATGGATGCTAAATTATCTTTATATGAAGAGGATAATCTGGTAAAAGAAGAAATGGGAGAACTTCATTTGACGGATTATGGTCTTAGTGGGATTTGTATTTTTAATTTAAGTGGAAGGATTGCTGAAGGACTTGCTAAAAAGAAAAAAGAAGAGGTTGTGATTAATTTTCTGCCTGATTTGGATTTTCAAGATGAGTTTGATTTAACCAATTGGTTAACAAAAAGAAATGATCAGTTAAAAAAACGTTCTATTGATCAATTATTTGATGGTTTTCTTCCTTATAAGTTAGTGTATTTATTTTTGCATTTATTAGATATCAAACCGAATCAGACATGGTCTTCTTTATCAAGGGATCAACAGGTAGATTTTGCTCGTTTGATTCTATCTCATAAAGTAAATATTCAAAATACGAGTGATTTTTCGAAAGCTCAAGTTTGTCGAGGGGGCGTTTTTTTATCGGAGATTGATCCTCATACTATGGAGTCTTTAATAGTAAAAGACCTTTATCTGGTGGGAGAGGTATTAGATGTAGATGGAGAATGTGGTGGTTATAATTTAGGCTTTGCCTGGATTAGTGGTTTATTAGCTGGAAAGTCAGTAGGTGAGAAAAGTGATTAGAATTCGCCAGATCAGTGTATCCATATTAAATGATCAACCAAAGGTTATTAAAGAAAAAATCGCCAAAAAATTACATATTTCCGTGGCCGATATTATTACTTGGCAGATTTATAAAAAATCAATTGATGCTCGTAATAAAAAAAATATTTTATATAAATATGAAGTAAATGTTTCTTGTAAAGAGGAGAATAAAATTCTAAAGAAGAACCAAGATCCAGATATTTTATTCGTGGGTCCAGAAGAGTATGTTTTTCCTTTAAAAGGAAAAGAAAAATTAAATACTCCAATCGTAGTTGTCGGAAGTGGTCCAGCCGGATTATTTGCTGCTTATTTATTAGCCCTAGAAGGATATAAGCCGATTGTAATAGAACGTGGTGAAAGCATGGAAAAAAGGATTTTAACTGTAAATTCTTTTTGGCAAAAGGGGCATTTAAATTTGCAGAGTAATGTTCAATTTGGCGAAGGCGGAGCAGGAACATTTTCGGATGGAAAATTAAATACTCAAGTGGGAGATCATAATTATCGTGGTAAAAAAATATTAGAAACTTTTGTCCAATTCGGAGCTCCGAAAGATATTTTGTATTTACAAAAGCCACATATTGGCACAGATGTTTTACGTAAAGTAATCGTTAATTTGCGTAATGCTATTATCAAAATGGGTGGGAAGTTTTATTATGAAACTTGTTTAACAAATATTTTTACGGAAAGAAATCGTTTGTGTAAAATTGAATTAAATCATGAAAAAATTATGGATTGTGAACACTTAGTCTTAGCCATTGGGCATAGTGCTCGGGATACTTTTTCTGTTTTATATGATCAAAATGTTCAAATGCAAGCGAAGCCATTTGCTGTTGGAGTACGTGTTGAACATCCACAAGCTTTCATAAATGAAAGTCAGTATGGAGATTTTGCTTCTTTATTGCCTCCGGCAACTTATAAATTAACGTATCAAGCTAGTAATCATAGAGGAGTTTATTCTTTTTGTATGTGCCCAGGTGGCTATGTAATCAACGCTTCTAGTACGAAAGATGGGTTAGCTATTAATGGCATGAGTAATCGAAATAGGGATAGTAAAAATGCGAATAGTGCTTTAGTTGTTACCGTGACACCAAATGATTTTGGCTTTCATCCTTTAGATGGAATGAAATTTCAAGAAACTTTAGAAAAAAAAGCCAAGCAAATTGGAAATGGCGGGATTCCTCTTCAACTTTATAAAGATTATAAAAAGAATCAAACTTCGATCAAGTTTGGAACAATCAAACCAGAAATGAAAGGAAAGTTTACGTTTGCTAATTTAAATCAAATTTTTCCTTCTTATATTAATTGTGCTTTAAAGGAAGCTATTGCGCATTTTGGTACGAAAATTGAACACTTTGATTGTGATGATATGATTTTAAGTGGTGTAGAAAGTCGAACTTCTTCTCCTGTGCGTATTACTCGAGATGAAAATTTTGAAGCTACTATCCAAGGTATTTATCCTTGTGGCGAAGGAGCAGGGTATGCTGGAGGAATTATGACCGCCGCGATGGATGGACTAAAAGTAGCCGAAGCAATTATTAAAAAATATTCAAATTAGAATATTTTTTTTATGGTTATCCAAACTAATATTGGTGAAGAGAATGAGTTTATGGGGAAAATATCAAAATGATTTTCATTTTGCACCTTTAAAAAAAGATATAGAAGTAGATGTATTAATTATTGGGGGAGGGATTTGTGGTTTATCCACTCTTTATTATTTGAAAGACCATCCTTCTGTATGTTTAGTCGAGAGTCAATCTATTGGTAGTGGAGTTAGTAAAAATACTACCGGGAAGTTAACTTATTTACAAAGTAAAATTTATACAGATTTAGAAAAAAATATTAATTATGAAATAGCCAGTTCTTATTTAAAATCACAACTATATGCTATTTCTTTAATCAAGAAAATAATTGCTAATGAATCTCTTGCTTGTGATTTAGAAAAAGTAACTTCTTATTTACATGCAGATAAGAAAAAGGACTTAAAAGTTTTGGCTCAAGAAAAAAAGTTTTTGGAAGAAAATGGACTTGTTGTTCATGAAAATGAATCGGCGATTTGGGTAGAAGATACCTATGTTTTTAATCCTATTAAGTACTTAAATGGATTAAAGGAAATTTTAAAAGAAAAAGAGATTTATGAACATACTCAAGTGGTGGATGTTCAATATAAAAATAATCAGTATGTATGTTCTACTTTCAATGGCCAAAAAATCTTAGCGAATCAAGTAATCTTTGCTTGTCATTATCCATTTTTTTTATTTCCTTTTTGTTTACCTTTATATTCTCATATTGAAAAATCTTATCTTATTGCCTATCAAACGGATGTAAATAAAAGAACAAGTGGTATTACGATATCCAACCCTGGGTATTCTTATCGTTATTATAAAGATGGAAAAAAGATTTATAAAATTTGTTTAGCTAGTTCACATCATGCCGCGATTAAACAAAATGATTGTCAAAATTTTTCAAAGGTAAAAGAAAAATTTTCGATTCCTGAAGATAAAATCGTATCGAAATGGAGCAATGTAGATATTATCACCGATGATAAACTTCCCTTTATTGGAGAAATAAAAAATCATTGTTATCTTGCAACTGGATTTAATACTTGGGGAATGACAAATGGTTTATTGGCGGCGAAAATAATTAGTGATGCGATTTTAGGAAAGAAAAATCAATACGCTTTTTTATTTCAAACGAAGCGATTTAATTTTTATCGAATGAAAAGTTTTATGATCAATACTTTTGGAAGTGTTTATAACTATATAGTGAGTCATTTTCATAAAGATTGGTATCCAAATACTCTTTATTTTGAAAAGAAAAAGAATACACTGGTGGCTATTTATGTTGATGAAAGTGGACGGAAACATAAAGTAATCCCAAAATGTCCTCATATGAAATGTGGTTTAGTATTTAATGAGGTAGAAAAAACATGGGATTGTCCTTGTCATAGTTCGCGTTTTGATTTGGATGGAAATTGTATGAAAGGGCCAAGTACTAAAAGTATTACCTATAAAGGGTAGTGTTTCGTTTCGTTCTTATGGTATAATATTTTTATATTGTGCACTTGCGAAAGGAGATATAAGAATGAAATTATGTAATGATTGGAAGGATTATGAATGTCTTGATGCAGGGGGTGGAGAAAAATTAGAACGTTTTGGTTCTTACGTATTTCGAAGACCTGATCCTCAAGCAATATGGAGTGTCTTAGATTATGAAAAATGGAGTCAAGTGGATGGATACTATCATCGGAGCAAAGAAGGAGGAGGGTACTGGGAATTTAAAAGAAAATTACCTGAGTTCTGGACCATCCAATATAAACATTTGACTTTTAAAGTAAGTCCTACCAATTTTAAACATACCGGTATTTTTCCTGAGCAAGCTGTTAATTGGGATTTTATGATGGATAAAGTTTCATCCTGTCAAAGAGAAGTAAAAGTTTTAAATTTATTTGCTTATACAGGATGTGCTACCATGGCTTTATCTAGTGCTGGGGCGAAAGTGGTTCAAGTAGATGCTTCTCGAGGTATGAGTGAGTGGGCTAAGGAAAATATGCATTTATGTCATTTAGATGATCATGAAATTCATTTTATTGT
>CANQDC010000042.1 GCA_947591455.1 uncultured Bacilli bacterium
GGAAATACCGCTCCGTATTCTCAAAATTACACGATTTATGTTAAAAGTCAAAGTTCTAAGTGTAACTGGAATGATTGTTTAACGGGTAGTAATACTTGTCAAGGTGGTTATGTTACAACATATAAATATGGTCAATGTGCAGAGTGTGGTCCTGGTAAATGTAAATCTTCAAAAACAGAATATAGTTATTCTAGTTGTACGGGAGAATGGTCATATGCTACTGAAGGCTCTGTAAGAGAATGTGATGGTCATTTTATAAAAAGAAATGATGGTAAGTATACGTGTTGTAAAACTAAAACAGCAAAATCAGTATGTACCAGTTATTATTATGCATGGTGCAATAGTTGTCCTACATCTACTTGGAGCAATTGTGCAACTGGTTCTAATACCTGTCAAGGTGGTTATGAAACATGTTGGCATACATAGAAAAAAATAGAAGGCTTAAATAATTAAGCTTTCTATTTTTGTGGTTTTTAAATCACTAGTTATTCCATTACCAGAATTAGGATATTTATAAGAATAGAGAAAATCTCCTAAATATAAGATGCTTAAGGTAATACAAATGATTATTTTTATTTTTTGATTCATTTTAACAAATATACTTTCTAATGCTGGAGCAATAAAATAAATAAATACGCAGCCACCAATGCCAAAAGCAAGTAGGCCTTCTAAACATATTCGGCCTTGAATATTAAAAAGATAACCATCGTAATCCCACCAACGAGCATGTTTACTTATTTCTAAATAAATAGATGTAAAATATTCTAAAATTCCACATAATGTCATTGCTAAAATAAAAGTTTTAAAGGGATCTTGGCGATATTTTTTTAACAGTACTAATAGTAAAATCAGTCCCCATCCATAAATGGGAATCCATGGACCATACATAGTACCACGATTCACAAAAGAACCATAATGAAATAAATGAAATCCTACTTCCCATAACCATCCTATTATTGAAGCCGTGAAAAACATTAAAATGAGGGAAGTAAAACTATATTTTTTATTATAATCCGTGGTGAGCCAGTTTCTGCGTGTTTCTTTATACATAAACTTTTCTTTTGGATAAGTATTACCGGTGTTTAAAAGTTCCTTATCACACAATAAATTTATATTTTTTATATGGTTTTCTTGTGCTAAAGCACGGTATTTGAAATAATATTTAATCATACAGCTTTTTTTATAAGGGAGTACATAAATGACTCCTAGTAAATGAAAAGTTAAAAAATCGAGTATATACCATCCAATAAAGGATAAATCAAATAGGAATAATTCCATTTTATGATTGGCCATCATGTCCTCTGATAAACGAATTGCCTCTTTAGCTTTTATATTTGGGTTTTCTGCTAGTATATAGGGAACTAAAGCATAAGAATAATGTTTAATGACTCCTCCAATAATAGTAATCCACCATAACCATTCATATATTGTTTTTGTAGCCATAGCAAGACTGATTGAAGTTAATTTTTTTATTTTAAAAGGAAGAAATATTCTTTTAAAGTGCGTATTTTTATAATTGTTATTTTCTAAGAAAAATCGATTTTCTCCTACGATGAGTGGCTGACGAATAAAAAGCCAGTAGCCGAATGTTAAAATAGCGCCAAGCATAATGATTATACTAGCCCATATGTGTTCATGGAAAATTAATTGATTTAGAGAGTTTAAAATTCCAAAAATAAAACTACCACTAGCGGTTATATTGTTAAATAAATTGGCTAGTATTCCTCTTGTCGGTTTTATATTCATTAAATTAAATTTTAAAGACTCAGCTAATTCTTTGGTAATATCTAAATTAATAGAATTTAAAAAAGGAATGGAACTAAAGGAATTATTGGTACTAATAATGGTAAAAGATCCGATAAAAACATTTATAAAAAAGACAACGGCTACGCATCGCCAATAGTTTTTTCTTATATTTTTTCGGGCTTCTTTTTTTATTTCTTTTCTTATCATTGATCTCATACCTTTTTATTTGTTTTTATACTATAATTTTTTTGCTTTTTTGTCAATTCAATCTATTTATTTCATAAAATGCACTAGGTGAATACGATGCAAGATTTGTTTTTTTATTTAAATTGGCGAGGGGATATTTCATTTTATAATGCTCCTTTTAATGCGGTGGATAATATTCTATTTTGTGGTTTAGCTTATTTAAAATTAGATGATTTTTTCAATGATTCTAGTATTTTAACTATCGAAGAGGTATATAAACACTATCGAACCAGAAAGATAAAAGGGAGTGCTTTTTATAAAAAATCAGAAAAATTATTAGAGGCAGTTGCTAAAAGTAATCGTTTTAAGAATGTGAAAGTAGCTCGATATAAAAGAATCAATGATGAAAAAATAGAAAAACAATTTGGAGCGATGACTTTTTTATTACCGGATAATACGCTGTTGGTTACATTTAGTGGAACGGATGACACGGTAGTGGGGTGGAAAGAAGATTTTAATTTGAGTTATTTAAGCGTTATTCCTGCCCAATTAGAAGCAAAAAAATATTTAGAGGAAACTTTTCGGGTGTCGAAAAAAAATATTTTCGTGGCGGGTCATTCTAAAGGTGGTAATTTAGCTATGTATGCGGCTATTTTTTGTGAGGATGCTTTTAAAGAAAGAATTATAAAAGTATATAACAATGATGGACCCGGTTTAAAAGAAGAGGTTTTTAAAACAACTTCTTTTCTAAAGATCAAAGAGAAAATAATTACCTATCTTCCTAAATTTAGTATTGTCGGGTATTTATTTTATAATGAAACGACCATTCAATTTATTGAAAGTTATGAATATGGTATTTTAGAACATGATTTATTTTCTTGGAAAATAGCAGGAACTGAGTTCGTCCGGGTAGCCAATTTTGATTTGTTGACTAAACATTTCGTGGATCAACTGAATCAAAAATTAAAAAAAATGCCTAAAGAAAAACAAAAAAAGATCATTCAATCCATTTTTGCTTTTTTTGACATTTTTCATATAAAAAGTTTTGAAGAGATAAATGAGGTTTTTACAAAATTACCTAATTTTATTAAAACAACTTTATCCTTTGATGAAGAACAAGATTTTTTTCAAGTTTTTGCGATTTTGATGCAAATTTTTAAATTACTTTCTTAAATTTTTTATCGTAATTCTATCTTTTTCTTTTATTATTTGCGCTTCATAAAATGTTTTAAAAGCTAAATATAAAGAATAAGAATCTTTACTCCCAATAATTTCTTTGGCTCCATGCATGGCAAGTTGTCCTAAGCCAATGTCAATAGAGTCGATACTTACGTGTCTTAAGTTAATTCCGGATAAAGTACTTCCACTTGTCATATCGTTTTTTGTTACGAAATCTTGATATAATACATGGGCTGAGTGGCATATTTCTTTAAATAAAGAAGAGGTAATGCTATCTGTTGTGGAGGTACTATCTCTAGAAATAACAATACCACCGTTTAATAAAGCTTCATTGTTTATATCGCTATTTCCGGGATGATTGGGATGGGTGGCATGGGTATTATCCGCACTTAGAATCGTGGAATTTCTAATTAAAATGGAAATATCTAATTCTAAATCCGCTGCTATTCTTTTTAGAGTATCCATTAAAAATGAGGAATCTGCACCTTCCTTGGTTAAAGAACCAATTTCTTCGCTATTAAAGGTACAAAAAATATTAATATTTTTTGTTTTTTTAGCATCTAAAAATCCTTTTAAAGCACTAAAAGTACAGGATAAATCATCAATTCGAGGAGCTAGAATCATTTCTTCTTGTAATCCAAAATATTCTGGTATTGCTTTTTCATAGACGAATAAATCATAATCACAAATTTCTTCTTTCGTTAAATGTAATTCTTTTTTGATCATTTCTTTAATGGGATCTTTTTCTTCTTTTAAGGATAAAATAGGAATCATATCCACTTGGTCATTTAATTCTAAATTCGAATTGGCATTGGAATTTTGGTGAATGGCAACACTTGGTATACAAAGAAGTGTTTTTTTAAAATCAATAATTTCTTTATATAATTGATTTTGTTTTTTGTAAATAACGCGACCAGCAATAGATAAAGGTTCATCTAACCAACTGTAATTTAACAATCCTCCATAGGGCATTACGTTCACTTTTAAATAATTTTTTTCGTAAATACTATTTTTGGGTTTAATTAAAAATCCCGGAGTATCTATGTGGGTACAAGTAATATTAAATGATTCATTTTCACCGGTTTGAAAAGCAATTAAGGAAGAATCATTTCGAGTAATAAAGTACTTCTTATTTTTTTCTAAGTTCCAAGATTCATTTTCTTCTAATTCGATAAAATTGTTTTCTAATAATTGATTTTTTATTGTTTTTATTCCGGTAAAGGCACAAGTTGCATTTTCGATAAAAGTAAATAATTCTTTATTATATTTTTTATAGTTCATATTTTCACCATTTATAGTATGTTCTTTTATTTCTTATTTATTAAAAAAAAGAGAAACAATTTTTTTGCTTCTCTTAGTTTAATTTTTTTACTATTAATTCTGCTTGTTCTATACTACCGTTTTTATTATCTCCTGTAATAGCTAACGATAAGCTGTCTCCAACATTTAATAATGTAATTACACTATTACTTACGGTAAAATCACTACCTGTTGGAGTATTAACAGTTTGACTCGTTCCGGCTAGACCTTCTTGACCATTTTGAACGGAAACGGTAACTTCTCCACCTTCGGTAATGTTTACTACAACGCTATAGCTAACTTCATAATTTCCTTCAGTAGTTATCTCTATGGCATTATTTCCTCCGGTAACGGTTACATTAGATGAGGTCATTGGATTGGCTAGATTAATTGTTTGTTCTACTCCTGTTTGTAATGATGTTAAAGATTGTTGCGTAATTGTATACAGTCCACCATAAGCATTTAAACCATTTGCTGGTCCGGTTGGTCCTTGAGGAATTGAAAATTGTAATTCATAAGAACCTTCCCCTTGATCAGAGACATTGACGCTTGCTTGTTGACCTGGGTCTAAAGTAGCTGTTGTGGCGGTTAGAGTAGGGCCAGGTCCCGTTGGTCCAGTAGGTCCCGCAGGTATTCCAAAAGCTAAAGCATAAGAACCTGCGCCTTGTTCAGTGGCTGTTATTTCAGGATTTACTCCAGAGTCTAAAGCTTGTGCTGTGGCTGTCAAAGTAGGAGCTGGTCCCGTTGGCCCTGTTGGTCCGGTAGGCCCCGTCGGTCCTGTTGCTCCAATCGGTCCTATAAATCCTACAGGTCCAGTAGGTCCTGTGGCACCAGTCGGTCCAGTAGGTCCGGTAGGCCCTCCAGCTGGTCCAATAGGTCCTGTTGGTCCAGTAGGTCCCGTTGGCCCACTCATCACACGGCCACTACAACAACAGCTAGGTTTGTAATTTTTTTCAAATTGGTTTACTAATTGCATCGCTCTTTTATAAGCTGGATTATTATTCATGATTCCCTCCTTTACTAGTAATATATGAAGGTACTTGTTTCTTGCACGTGTGAATATCTCAAGTTTACTCTTTTTCTTCCATTTGTTTTTTTAAATCTTCCAAATCACGAGCAATTTTTTGAACGGCATCTAGTAAAAATTCAACTTCAGGTCTTTGATTTTGATTACTTTTATTCGTATTGTCATAAGGACCTTGTCCACTTTTATTTTTTTTACTATTAATATTAATATTATTATTTTCTATTCTTGATTCAATTAATTGTTGTTGGGCAGCATTTGTAGCAAGATATTGACCAAGCAATAAGAACCAGTTTCCTAAAGAGTTTTGTTCATTGGCATTTAAGTCATCAACTAAAAGTAAGGCGATTGCAATCGCAATAAAATTATAGGTGGTAGGGTGTATGTTCGGAGGAAAATTTGTATCCATTTTTGTTTTCCTCCTTCTATTCTATTTTATTACAATCATTTATTTACAAGTACCCAAGAAATTGATATCTCATATAATACTTTAGAAAAGTAGGGGTGTTACTTATGAGGTTGTCCGAATTAAGGCTAAATCATAAAGCGATTATAAAAAAATTATATTCAACCAAAACAATTCATAGAAGATTTCAAGATTTAGGTTTTATACCTGGAAATATAGTTTCTTGTGTTTTAATAAGTCCATTTCAAAATCCAAAGGCATTTAAAATAAATGGTATGGTACTTGCCATTCGTAATGAAGATAGTGCCAATATTGAGGTGGAAGAAATTGAATAAAGTTCGTGTATGTTTAATTGGAAATCCAAATGTGGGGAAAAGTACAGTCTTTAATGCTCTTACTGGATTAAAACAGCATACGGGAAATTGGACTGGGAAAACAGTTGAAACCGCGAAAGGAATTTGTCATTTTCAAAATACCAAAATTGAGATTGTTGATCTACCAGGAACCTATTCTTTAAAATCATCTTCAGAAGAAGAATTTGTTGCTACCGAATATATATTAAAAAAAGAATATGATGTTGCTGTTATTGTATGTGATTCAGTATGTTTAGAAAAAAGTTTAAATTTAGTATTACAAACATTAGAAATTACCAATCGAGTTATTGTCTGCTTAAATTTAATAGATGAGGCCAAGAAAAAAGGGATTCTTATTAAAAGTAAAGAATTATCTACTTTATTACATGTTCCAGTTGTTTTAACAGACGCTCGGAATAAAGTAGGATTAGAAAATCTTATTCAAGAAATTATAGCTTATCAAAATCACGAAGGTTTTTTAGTTACTTATCCACCGGAAATAGAATCTTATTTATCTAAAGAAAATAGATATGAAAGTATTCGCACTTTAGAAAAAAAAGATGATAAATGTAAAGATATAATTGCTCATACGATTGTTCAAGAATCTATTCATATTTCTAAACAAGTTACTTTATTTACAAAAGAAAATTATGATCAAAAAGATAGAAGAGTGGATCGAATTTTAACAAATAAATTAACAGGTATTCCAATTATGATCTTTTTGTTATTTTTTGTTCTTTGGATTACTATTTCTGTTTCAAATTATCCTTCAGAACTTTTATTTTCTTTTTTCTCTATGCTTGAAAATAAATTGTTTATTCTATTTGAACATATGGCGATACCAGTATTTTTTTCTAATCTAATGGTGTTAGGTATTTATAAAACTGTGACTTGGGTCATTTCGGTTATGTTGCCACCCATGGCTATTTTCTTTCCTTTATTTACAATATTAGAAGATTATGGAGTACTTCCTAGGATTGCTTTTAATATGGATCGGCCTTTTTCTAAGTGTAATGCTTGTGGAAAACAATGTTTAACTATGTTAATGGGGTTTGGATGTAATGCGGTTGGAGTAACAGGAACGCGTATAATTGATTCAAAACGAGAAAAAATATTAGCCATTTTAACGAATGTTTTTGTTCCCTGTAATGGCAGATTTCCTACGATTATTGCTATGATTAGTATGTTTTTTATTACTACTCATACTGCTTTTTCTTCTTTATTCAGTGCCCTCATTTTAACTGGTATTATTTTACTTGGGGTATGTATGACTTTATTGATTTCAAAGCTTTTATCAAAGACTCTTTTAAAAGGAATTCCTTCGAGTTTTATTTTAGAATTGCCACCATATCGACGTCCAAAATTTTTAAGTGTTCTTACTCGTTCTATTTTCGATCGAACTTTATTTGTATTAGGTCGGGCTGTAACTGTAGCGATACCCGCCGGTTGTATTCTGTATCTTGTCGCTAATTTACATGTACATAATATGACTATCTTAGCTTTTTTAGCTGAAAAGTTAAATCATTTTGGAGTACTTATGGGACTAGATGGGATGATTCTTCTGGCTTTTCTTTTTGGATTTCCTGCGAATGAAATAGTTATACCGGTTCTTTTGATGGGTTATTTATCTACCGGAAGTTTAACCGATTATACAGATTTAGTTTCATTAAAAAATATTTTAGTTCAACAGGGATGGACTCTTTTAACAGCTATTAATTTTGTTTTATTCACATTATTTCATTATCCTTGTTCGACGACTTTATTAACTGTAAAAAAAGAGACAAACAGTTGGAAATGGAGTTTACTTTCTTTCTTTATTCCTACAATTATTGGTATTCTTCTTTGTTTGGGTATAAATTTTTTCTGGCAATTATTTCAATAGTTGCTTTTTTTTGTGTTTATGATATGATTTAGTTATGCCGATTTAGTACAGTGGTAGTACAGATGCATGGTAAGCATCAGAGGACAGTTCAATTCTGTCAATCGGCACCAGATTGATACCAAACTCGGAAAATTCGAGTAAAAATAGATAACGTACTTGATAAAAGTGCGTTTTTATGTTATGATGTATTTGTCAAAGAAATTTGCATAAAATAAAAAAGGATACATTTGATTGGGTGAATCAGATGTTATCCCTTATGGATTGCATCTGAAATCAACAATTGTTGAAATCAGATGCTTTTGCTATTTTAGAAGTAAAATGATTACGACTAAGAATAGGAGTAATATTATAATAAATTGAGAAAATTCTCTTTTTGTCATAAATATCACCACCTTTCT
>CANQDC010000043.1 GCA_947591455.1 uncultured Bacilli bacterium
ATTTTTTAAAATTTCAGTTTTTAAAAATTGCATAAGAAAACCCTTAGAAAAAATCTAGGGGTTTGTCTACACTCTGAACTTTATTTGTGAATAAAGTTTTTTTTAAGCAGCTAATTTTTTTGCTTCTCTAGCGGTAATTAATACGGTTTTACCATTAATTACTTTCTTTTGTAAATTTGGTTTTTGTGTTCTTTTCGTAGCATTACAAGCTTTGCTTCGATTATTTACTGTTAAAGGTTTCTTTTTAGATACATTTACTGCCATTATAACACCTCCATTTGCATTTATTTGTCTATAAAACTTTATCATAATATAAAGAAGAAGTCAAATAATAATCACAAAAACTTCTTATAATTATCTATGAAAAAGAGAAAAAAATTTTACAAATTGAAAGGATAAAACTTTCAGCTCATTGGGATACGTGCTATAATATTTTATAGAACAGGGAGGTGAGTGATTATGTATGTACCGCTTAAAATAACGACCGATTATAGTTTATTAAAAAGTACGATAAAAATTGATTCACTTATCTCTTTTTTAAAACAACATGCTATTCAATCTTGTGCTATTTGTGATGAGTATTTGTATGGGGTTATGGAATTTTATAATAAATGTTTAGAAAATAATATTAAACCCATTATTGGATTAGATGGTGAAATTCTTAAAAATCATGTTTATTTATATGCCAAGAATGAATCAGGCTATCAAACTTTATTAAAGTTAAATACCATTAAAACAGAGCGCGATTTAGGCATTGTGGATTTGGAAATGTATCATAAGGATCTTTTGGCAATTGTTCCTTATGCTTCGTTAGATTTATATGAGGAAATACAAAAAATATTTACAGATGTTTTTATTGGGTATGAAAATGAAGAAGAGCGAAGAAATAGTTATATAAAAAGTAACCATTGTGTTTATGTAAGGGATATAAGATCTCTTTCTGATCAGGATACCATTTATTTAAATTATTTGGATATGATTCGTTTGGATCAAAAATTGCCTTCGTATACTTTTTTTGATTATCAAAAAAATATTTTTTCTTTTTCATTTACAGAAGAAGATGAAAAAAGTACGGTAAAGGTTAGTCAGTTATTACATGTGGAAATTAAAAAAAATGAAAATCATATTCCGAAGTATAACATGGAAATTAAAGATTCTGCCTTATATCTTGAAAATTTAGCACGGAAAGGTTTATTAAAACGTTTAGGAGGACATCAAAATTTAACGTATGAAAAAAGACTTAATTATGAATTAAACGTCATTAAATCCATGGGTTTTGCTGATTATATTTTGATTGTTTATGATTATGTATTATTTGCTAAAAAAAATAATGTCTTTGTAGGACCGGGAAGAGGAAGTGCCGCAGGTTCTTTAGTTTGTTATTCTCTTGGTATTACAGATATTGATCCTATTGAATATAATTTATTATTTGAACGGTTTTTAAATCCAGAACGAGTGACGATGCCCGATATTGATATTGATTTTGAAAATACCAAACGAGGAGAAGTTATTCATTATATTAAAGAAAAATATGGTCATGATAAGGTGGCTTCTATAATGACTTTTGCTACTTTAAAAAGTAAATTAGTTCTTAGGGAAGTCGCTCGGGTTATCAATTATGAAGAAAAAGATTTTGAAGTATTTTTGAAGAATATTGATGCCAATAAAAGTTTAAAAGAAAATCTTGAAAAAAATGATATTCAAGAAAAAATAAATAAAAACTTAAAAATCAAAGAAATTTATCAAATCGCTATGAAATTAGAAGGGTTGAAGAAAAATATTTCTACTCATGCCGCCGGAGTAGTTATTTCGAATACGCCATTAGATGAATTAATTCCTATTATTAAAAATAAAGAAGATATTTCTACTGGGATTACAATGGATTATTTAGAGGAATTAGGATTATTAAAAATGGATTTGTTAGCGATTAAAAATTTAACGATTATTGCAAATATTTTAGAGTTAATTAAAAAAGATACAGGAAAAGTAATTCCGTTATCAAAAATTAATTTAAATGATCCTAGTGTATTGGAGGTCTTTCAAAAAGCTGATACGACCGGAATATTTCAGTTTGAAAGTACAGGGATGCGCTCTTTTTTGGAAAAATTAAAAGTTCGCTCTTTTTTAGATCTTGTTGCTTCTTTGGCTTTGTATCGTCCGGGACCTATGGATAATATTAATACGTTTATAAGAAGAAAAGAAGGAAAGGAAAAAGTAGAGTATTTTATTCCAGAATTGGAGCCCATTTTAAAAGAAACCGAAGGAATCATTATTTATCAAGAACAAGTTATGCAAATTCTGGTTATGATTGCCAATTATAGTTATGCGGAAGCAGATTTGGTAAGAAGGGCTATGAGTAAGAAGAAAAAGGAAGTTATTTTAAATGAAGAAGAAAAATTTATCAAGCGAGCCACGAAAAATGGGTATGGAGCCAATGCAAAAAAGTTATATGATTTGATATTAAAATTTGCCCATTATGGATTTAATAAGTCGCATTCGGTTGCTTATGCTTTAATTGGATATCAAATGGCTTATTTAAAGGTTAAATTTCCTAAGTATTTTTTGACAAATTTATTAAATATGGCCATTGGTAGTGAAATCAAAACGAAAGAATATATTTTAGAAGCTAAAAAACATAATTTTACTATAAAAAAACCAAATATTAACGAAAGTGGTTTGCTCTATCAAATTGAAAAAGAAGACATTATTTTGCCTTTAACGATTATCAAAGGTATTAATTCCATTACGATTGAAAACATTGTCAAAGAACGAAGTATGCGTGGACCTTTTGTTGATTTTATTGATTTTTGTAAAAGAATGTATCAAAAAAATATGAATGAAAGAATTTTAAATAGTTTGATTGAAGCCGGAGTATTTCGTGATTTTTCAGATATTGCCACATTAAAAGAAAATGTACCCATTGTTTTAAATTATGCGGAATTAGCCAGTTCCATCGATGAGGTTTTGATACCAGTTCCTATTATGAAGAAAAGTGATAAAGAGTTTAATGAAAATAAATTAGAATTAGATAGTTATGGGTTTTATATAAGTAATCATCCCACAACAAAATATGAAAGTGCCGGAATTGAAAAATTAAAAGATTTAGAAGCTCTTTTTGATAAGTATACTCGTTTTGTTGTCTATATTGAAAGTGTCCGTAAAGTGAAAACGAAAACTGGGGAAGATATGGCTTTTATTGAAGCAAGCGATGATACAGGAGTGGCTAGTTTTGTCATTTTTGCAAAGCAAATTCGTCTGATTGATACTTTAAAACCGAAAGATATTGCTGAAATTCAAGGACGAGTGACGAGGCGTTATGATAAGTATCAAATTAATGTAAACAATATTATAAAAAAGTAGTAGGTGAATAAGAATGAATGATGAATTAAAACGTTTTTTTACGAGTATTGAATTTTTTAAATATGAAGATTTATTTAAAGAAGCCAATATATTAAAAGTAATTTATAATCGAAAAAAAGATTTTTTTGAAGTCCATATAGAGTGCCCAACGCCTTTGTCTATTGAAGCAGCTAAAGAATTAATGAAGTGTGCTCAAAATGGGATACGTAAAGAAAAAAAGTGTTTGATTCAAATGCATTATCAAACCATTCATACTGAAGATGTTTTATCGTATCTGAAAGCATGTATTGAAGATTTAGTTGAAAAAAGACCTTCTTTAGTCAATTTAAAAGATTCAAAAATTACGATTGATGATGATATTATTACTATTGAAGTAAGTACGAAATTAGAAGAATTGGAAGTAAAAAAGGAAGGAAGTACTCTTTCTAATCAATTATGCTCTTATGGATTTAATAAATATGAAATCACAAGTATTTTAAATGAGCATATGCATGAATTAGTTAAAGAGGAAGTAAAAAATAGTTACCATAATGAGATCTCTTTAGAACAACCTGCTAAAGTAGAAAATTCTGAAAAACCGGTTAATGCCACAGTAACCGCGATTAATAATATTATGGGGGATACTAAAAATATTATTTTGGAGGCATATATTTTTGGCATAGATACGATTGAAAGAGAAACGATCAATATTATTACTTTAAAGATTAGTGATAAAACCAATAGTTTGCTTGCTAAAATCTTTAAAAGAAAAAAAGAAGAATATCAAAGTACTTTGAAAGATTTAAAAGAAGGAAATTGGTATCGCTTTTATGGAAATGTTGAATTTGATAGTTTTAGTAAGGATTTAGTTTTAGGAATCAGAAAATATGAAAGTATTGATTCTAAAGAAGATGTTGTTAAAGAACAAGGGGAAAAAAGAAGGGTAGAACTTCATGCTCATACGATGATGAGTGCTATGGATGCTGTGGTTCCTTATGAAGAAGTGAATCCAGAAAATATTGTAAAATATGCTGCCAAGATTGGTCAAAGAGCTGTTGCCATTACGGATCATAACTGTGTACAAGCTTTTCCTGAGGTTTATCATACGGTGTGTCATATGAATAAAGGAAAAGAACCTAATGAACGTTTTAAGGTTTTGTATGGGGCTGAGATGAATATTGTGAATGATGATGTTGATGTTATCTTTAATCCCAAAGAATACAATTTGTTAGAAACGACTTTTGTGGTTTTTGATACAGAAACGACTGGTTTTTATGCAGGATCGGATCAAATGATTGAAATTGGGGCTGTCAAAATAGAAAATGGAAAAATTATTGATCGATTTGATGAATTGATTGATCCTAAAAGACCGATTCCGAAAAAGATTACGGAACTAACTTTTATTACGGATGAAATGGTACACGGAAAAGATAACGAAGAAAATGTGACAAAACGTTTTTTACAATGGGCTGGAGACTTACCGATGGTGGCTCATAATGCTAAATTTGATATTTCTTTTATGAAAGCTGCTGTTTCTAAGTATAATTTACCGGAATTTAACGCTACGGTTTTAGATACGATGAGTCTAGCTAGAATGATTCATCCCGAATGGCCAAATCATAAATTGCAAACGTTAACTAAAAAGTTTGATATTCCTTGGGATGAAGAGAAGCATCACCGGGCTGATTATGATGCTGAAGGAACAGCTTTAGCTTTTTATAAAATGTGTAAAATGTTTTATGATCAAAATATTGTGACCACTACTGATTTGCTTGAAAATATTGATATAGACTCTTTAGTGCGTTTTTCCTATCCTTTTCATGCTACACTAATTGCTAAGAATCGTGATGGATTAAAAAATTTATTTAAAATTGTATCCATTGCGAATACCAAATATTTGTATAAGAATGAACAACCAAAAATTCCTCGTAAAGAAGTTTTAGAATTAAAAGAAGGGTTACTTATTGGTTCTGGTTGTATTAATGGAGAAATTTTTGATAAAGCTATAGGTAAAGAGGATGAAGAATTGGTCAATATGATGAGTTTTTATGATTATATTGAAGTCCAACCGATTAGTTGTTTTACTCATCTTATTGGTCCGGATAAAAAGTTTCCCACCATTCATGATGCCGAAGAATATTTAAAAAGAATTGTGCGAGTAGCTAAAGAAGCGGGAAAACCAGTTGTAGCTACGGGGGATGTACATAATTTGAAAAAAGAGGATAAAATTTATCGAGAAATTATAGTCAATCAAAAATTTAATGGGAAGTTGCATCCTTTAAATCGTAAAGGGTTAGAAATACCAAATATGTATTTGAAAACAACAGAGGAAATGTTGGCAGACTTTGCTTTTTTGGATGCAGATACTGCGTATGAAATTGTTGTTGAAAATACGAATAAAATTGCTGATTGTGTGGAAGAAATCGAAGTAATTATTGATACACCTGCTCCATTTGCTCCTAGAATTCCTAATTCGGTAGAAACCATGACTGATCTGGTTTATACGAAAGCTCGAGAATTGTATGGGGAACCTTTACCGGTTAATATTGAGGAACGTTTAGCCAAAGAGTTGTATGGAGATTCTTTAATTGAAGCTTGTAAAAAAGAAAAAGAAGATATTCAAGAAGCTTTTGCTTTAGTTCATGAAACGATTTTAAAAGGAAAAGTTGCGGTGAAAGATCTTGTTAAAAAATATCTTGAAGAAGATGTAAGTGAAGAAGAAAAAGAACAATTGGCTTATAAAAAACTAGGAGGAATTATTGGAGCCAATTATGATGTTATTTATTTGATTGCTCAAAAATTGGTCAAACATTCCAATGATGAAGGTTTTTTAGTTGGTTCACGGGGAAGTGTTGGATCTTCTTTTGTGGCTAATATGATGGGAATTACGGAAGTCAATAGTTTAGCCGCTCATTATCGTTGTCCTAAATGTAAAGTGAGTATCTTTGATGATGAGGATGGCAAACCTTTAGGAGTGACTTATTCTTGTGGATTTGATTTGCCAGATAAGAAATGTCCGAATTGTGGGACGAAAATGGTGAAAGATGGCCATGATATTCCGTTTGCAACTTTTTTAGGATTTAATGCTGATAAAGTACCTGATATTGATTTGAATTTCTCTGATTTAAATCAAGCAAGTGCTCATGAATATACCAAAGTATTGTTTGGTGTAGATAATGTGTATCGAGCTGGGACCATTGGTACAGTAGCTGAAAAAACTGCCTATGGATATGTAAAGGGATATTGCGAAAATAAAGGGATTATTATGCGTAATATTGAGGTAGAACGGCTGGCTAAAGGATGTACTGGTTGTAAACGAACCACCGGTCAACATCCAGGAGGAATTGTTGTTATTCCCGATTATATGGAAGTTTGTGATTTTACTCCTTATCAATTTCCAGCGGAAGATCCAACGCAAGCATGGCGGACGACTCATTTTGATTATCATGCGATTGATGCCGATGTTTTAAAGCTTGATATTTTAGGACATACCGATCCAACCCAGTTAAGAATGATTCAAGATTTAACAGGAGATGATGTGACGGAAGTTCCACTTGATGATAAGGCGACGATGTCTATTTTTAAATCGCCTAAAGCTTTAGGAGTGACCGCAGAACAAATTATGTGTGATACGGGTACTTTGGGAGTACCGGAATTTGGAACGGCTTTTACGATTCAACTTGTTAAAGATGCGAAACCAACTACTTTTGCTGAGTTAGTTAAAATATCTGGTCTTGCTCATGGAACTGATGTATGGCTTGGTAATGCCCAAGAATTAATTCAAAAAAATATCTGTCCATTTAAAGATGTAATTGGTTGTCGGGACGATATTATGGTCGAGTTAATGAATAAAGGCGTTCCTCCTATTAAAGCATTTAAAATTATGGAATTTGTCCGTAAAGGAAGAGCTAGTAAACCAAAAGATGCCGAAGAATGGAAAGGACATGTAGCTACTTTAAAAGAATATAATATTCCGGATTGGTATATTACTTCTTGTCAAAAAATTAAATACATGTTCCCTAAAGCCCATGCCGCGGCTTATGTTACAAGTGCTTTTCGAATTGCTTGGTACAAGGTTCATAAACCCCTTGTGTATTATTGCACATATTTTAGTACCCGTTTTCAAGATTTTGATATTGATTCCATGACGAAAGGGTATGAGGCGATTAAAGCAAAAATATTAGAATTACAAATGAAAGGGTATGAAGCGACGAATAAAGAAATTTCAACGTTAGATACTTTAAAGTTAGCTTTAGAAGCCTCTGCTCGAGGAGTCATTTTTAAAACGATTGATTTAGAAAAAAGTGATGGTGTTAACTTTATTATGCTAGAAGAAGAAAATGCTTTAATTATGCCTTTTCGGGCTTTAGATGGTCTAGGAGATGCCGTATCTGCCAAAATTATGGAAGCTAGAGCAGAAAAACCATTTTATAGTATTGAAGATTTTCAAATTAGAGGGAAAGTAAACCAAGCAACTATGGCCAAATTAAGAAGTATGAATATTTTTGGCTCTTTACCAGAAACGAGTCAATTAAGTTTATTTTAAAAAAGAACTTGCGAGTTCTTCAGACTGTTGACAAAGTAAAATTTGTTAATAGTCTTTTTATTTTGAGAAAAATGTATTATAATTAAATTGCGAGTT
>CANQDC010000044.1 GCA_947591455.1 uncultured Bacilli bacterium
TGATCCTGGGGGGGGGGTATAATTTATAGAAGTTATGCTACATACCAGGAGAACAAAAGCTATAATGTAATAAAAGGAACGATCCCTGATTTTGGATATGATATTAAACTTGCTTATACAATAAATGGAACAGAAGATAATAAAAATACTTTTCCAAGTAAAGAAAGTGAATATGTTGGAAAAAGTGTAACATGTAAAAATAGTGTTACAGCAGAATGGGATAATATTAATTGGGGATTAAAGAATATAAAAAATACAAATTCAGAAACAATCAGATGTACTGTAGATTTTATAACGGTTACCAAAAAGAATTTAGCTGAGGAAATAACTAGATTGGCAAATGATTCATCAACGAGTAATGTAATACTAGATGAAACGGATGATAAAAATCCAAGATATATTGGAGCCAGTCCAAATAACTATGTTCAGTTTTATGATAGTGATATAGTATGGCGAATTATCGGAGTATTTAACGGAGAAGTAAAGTTGGAGAGCAATAATAATGTTGGAAGAAAAAATTGGAATGATATATATTCAAATAACTGGGCAGAATCCACATTACAACAATATTTAAACGGTGATGAATATTATGAAAAATTATCCAGTGAAACAAAGTTAGCCATCAATAAAAATCATGTATGGAACTTAGGGGGAATTGATAGTAATTTTGATAAATATACTGCTCAAAATACTGCTCAAAATTTATATACAGCAGAAAGAAGTACAACGGTTAAATATGAAAATCCCAAAAGTTGGCTTGGCAGAATAGCGTTAATATATCCCAGTGATTTTGTGTTTGCTACCAGTGGTGGAGAAAATACAACACGTGATCAATGTATAAATAATTCTGCATCTGAAAATAATGAGTATTGGGGAATAAATATGGAATGTACAAAGAATGATTGGCTAAGACTTTCACCAGGAGCAGTTTGGACATTAACACCTACATATTATTCAAATGGAAACATAGGAGCAATAACGCTTCTCCTTGAAAATAGATTAAGTTCTGATGGAATTGTTCATGATTATTATATTCAACCAACCATATATCTAAAAAGTGATACCAATTATATTCAAGGAGTAGGTTCTGAACAGGACCCTTATATAGTAAAATCGTAAGGTAGAAAATTTCTACTTTTTTTATTTTTTTCATTTAGGTAGACAAAAGCCTTTGCAGGAATAAGACCTAAGAATACTATATTTTAGAAAGGGGATAAAAAAATGTTATTTGAGAATAACAATTATGATTATGATATTCTTTCTTTAGCAGGCTTTAGTTTTGAAGAACCACCAAAACGTTTTGATTATTCTGATAAAGTAGCAAATTCTAAACTATATGATGCAAAAGAAGGATTCTTACGTGGAAACATGTTTAGGGATTTGTATGATCCATATAAAAATATGCAATATAAACCATTAAAACCTGCTACAGAAAGAGAAGCTTTGCTTTATAAGGTAATGGAAATGGATTTTGCCGTAAATGATTTAAATTTATATTTAGACTTATATCCAGAAGATATGGAAATGTATGAAAAATTTAAAATGTATACAAAAGAATGTATTCGTTTAAAAGATGAATATGCTAAAAAATATGGTCCATTAGCATTAGACCAAACATATTCAAATACATATGATTGGATGAAAAATCCATGGCCATGGGATAAATCAGGAGGTAGTATGTATGTTTAAATATATGAAAACACTTAATTATCCAGTCAATATTAAAAGAAAAGACTTAAAAATGGCGAAGTACTTATATACTCAATTTGGAGGAGCGAATTCAGAACTGGCTGCTGCACTTCGTTATTTCAGCCAAAAATTTTCTATGCCCGATGAAAAAGGGAAATCTTTACTAAACGATATAGCCACCGAAGAACTTGGTCACGTGGAAATGATCGATACGATGATAAAACAATTAACGGCTGGAGCAAGTGTGGAAGAAATAAAAGCCGCAGGATTAGGAGATATGTATAGTGAACATGGAATGGGCTTATATCCTGCAAATGCTTCTGGAGTGCCATTTTCAGCCACTTATTTTGCTGTAACTGGAGATCCACTAGCTGATATTTCTGAAGATATGGCTGCTGAACAAAAAGCAAGAGCTGTATATGAAAATCTAATTGAACTAGCAACAGACGAAGATGTTTTAGGAGTATTATTATTCTTACGTCAAAGAGAAATAGTTCATTTTAATCGTTTCAAAGAATTATTTAAATATTATAAAAAGAAAGGCTATTAAGCTTTTTTTCATAGGAAAGAATTATAAAAACTTTTATAAATCATAAATAAGACATCAAAAACATAGAGTATAATAAATAAAAAAGTAATCCATTTGGGTATTTTATGTAAAAATTTTTGTACTTTTGGATAAATAAAATAATAAATAAGTAAAGAACAAAGCCCCCAAAAAATTGAAATTTCTAAACAAATAAAGCCATCGATATTCCAGGTTAAATTCTCATAATTCCAATAACGTACTTTGGAAAAACTAAGAATAAGTTCACCGGAAACAAATTCTAAAATACTTAAAACAATGACATTCAAAAGAAAAATCAAAAAAACTTCAAGACCTTTTTTTAAATGATACCTTTTTATTTTATTGCCAATGGCTGTAATGATAAAAAAGGCGATTCCATAAACAGTTGTCCAAGGTCCAAATAAAACACTACTATTATAGGGCTTTTTAATGAAAATAAAAAATAAACTTTCAAATAAAAAACCTAGAATGGCAAAAAAGAAAAAACAATTTATTAGATACATACTCATCACATTATTAGTTTAAGTAAAATAATTGTATTTATGTAAAAACCATTATTGCGACTTAAGATATTTTTTGTTAAAATAAAAAACGAAAGGGTAGATGTTATATGAAAAAAAAGAAAAATAATACTGTCCCTGCCAAAAACTATGTACTGGCTTTTGTTCTGTCTTTGTTTGCAATTTTCTTAGCCTTTTATATTTTTAGTTGGTATGATGTTTATAAAGAAAAAAAATATAATGAAAGTTATTTAATTCGTACCAATACGATTAGTTTAGAGGTTAATGATATAGAAGAAATTGAAAATACTTTTACAGAAGCCCCAAATGAATATTTTGTATATATAGGATATCGTAATGATGAAGAGATTTATAAATTAGAAAAGAAATTAAAAACAATAATTGATCGTTATAATATTAATGATAACTTTTATTATATTGATGTTACAGATTTAAAGGGAAAAGTGGATTATATAGAAAAATTAAATACAGCGTTAAAACTTACCAATGAAAAAATAAAAACAGTTCCTACCATTTTGTATTTTAAAGATGGAATATTAGTAAAAGATGGAATAGTAAAAAGTAAAGAGAATCAGATGATTGCATCAGAAGATTTTGAACAATTATTACAAAAATTTGGATATAAAAAGTAAGCTGAAAATGCTTACTTTTATTAGGAGGAAAAAATGTTAAACGTAGTTTTATTTGAACCAGAAATTCCAGGGAATACCGGAAATATTATGAGAACCTGTGTAGCTACCAATACAAAATTGCATTTAATAAAACCTTTAGGGTTTTCTTTAGAGGAAAAATATATTAAAAGAAGTGGAGTAAATTATATAGAATGTTGTGATTATACAGTATATGAAAATATCGAGGACTTTTTTAGCAAAAATAAAGGAACCTATTATTTTTTAACTAGATATGGTCATAAACCTCATACAAGTTTTGATTATAGTGATGTTAATGAAAATATTTATTTTATATTTGGCAAAGAAAGTACGGGTATTCCACCCAAAATTTTAAAACCTTATATAGATCATTGTATGCGTATGCCCATGACGAAAAATGTTCGTGCTCTAAATTTATCGAATACAGTAGCAATTATGGTCTATGAAGCATTAAGACAACAAAATTATCGTGATCTTTTATTTGAAGAACCTCATAAAAGTAAAAATTTTATTGAAGAATCATAATTTTTTTCTCCTCAATGACATATAGTTTTAATGTAAATAATTGAAGGAGGAAATATGGAAATATTAAAAGTATCATCAAAATCAAATCCCAGTAAAGTAGCTGGAGCTATTGCAAACATTTATCGTGAAAATAAATGTGTGGAAATTCAAACAATTGGTGCAGGAAGTTTAAATCAAGCCATTAAAGCAATTGCGATTGCTAGAGGATTTGTCGCACCTAGTGGAGAAAATTTAGTCGTAATTCCCGCTTTTAGTGACATTACGATTAATGGAGAACAAAAAACAGCTATAAAATTAATTGTAGAAGCGAAATAGCTTCTTTTTCAAAAGAAAAAATATCACGATTAGGTGATATTTTATTTTCCTAAAAAAGCCATAGCAAGTATAAAGCCAATATTTAAGATAACAATTAAAATAACGGTAGCATCAACATATCCAGCTTTTGGTAACGTCCGAGTACGAACAGGACCACTTAATTCCTTTTCTAAAGAATTAGAAGTTGCCATCGTTTGTAATGTTTCTTTTTGTTTGGTTAAGTCGTAGGCCATTTTTTTTGAAGTATAGCGATTATATATTTCTTGAGCATTTAAGGAAAGATTAGATTCATATTGCTCACATAAATGAATAAAATTTTCAAACCATCTTATTTTCATTACATCTTCTGGTTTTTTATCTTTTTTTTCTAAAAGGGAAAAATACTCATCAACCGTTTCTAAAGATTGTTCATCTATATTCATTTCTTTTATTCTCCTCACTTTATTTTCTAAATCTTGTTCTTTTATTTTCACAGCCATTGTATGAATAGTAATTATATTGAATAAATCATTAGGACCGATTGTATTCATGCTATAAAATAAATTGGAATTACTAAATAAATCTTGCATGTATATATCTTGAATATTTAAAGTTTTATCTTGGTAATATAAAGTTTTTCCATCAGTTTTTAACTCTTCAAGTTTTTTATTTGCTTGTTTCCAAGATGCTACATAAGCAGCATTAATTTTAGAGTTGTCAAAGCTGCTCATAGGAAGTCCTCCTTATTATTCATAGAATAAGTATAACAAATTAAAAAACACATTTCAATTGTTAATCGTATGTTTTTGGTGTATAATCTTTTTGTGATGATTTTATGAAAAAACAATTATCAAAAGAGTTTATAATTGAATTATCAAAATTAAAAAAAGAACCAGAATGGATGTTAGAATTTCGCTTAAAATCATATGAAAAATTTTTAGAATTAGAAAATCCTCATTTTGGCCCATTAATTGATTTTTCTTTTGAAGAAATTTTATATTATAAAAATGAAAATGAAAAAAATAAAGAGAATTGGGACGATGTGGATAAGCATGTAAAAGATACGTTTTGTAATTTAGGAGTAATTGCAGCTGAGGAAAAATATTTAGATGGCGTATCGAATCAATATGAAAGCGAAGTTGTGTATCATAAACAAAAAACGGATAAAGAAATTATTTTTTTAAGTACGGATGAAGCTTTACAAAGGTATCCGGATCTTTTTAAAGAGTATTTTAATACATTAGTAAAATATGATGAAAATAAATATACGGCTTTAAATGGAGCTGTTTGGAGTGGGGGAACATTTATTTATATTCCCAAAAATACAAAATTAGATCGTCCTTTACAAAGTTATTTTCGAATTGATACAGCCAATTTAGGTCAGTTTGAACGTACAATTATTATTGTCGATGAAAATGCACAACTAGAGTATATAGAAGGTTGTACGGCCCGCAGTTATTCGAAGAATTCTTTACATGCTGGCGTTGTGGAAATATTTGTGAAAAAAAATGCCACCATGCGTTATTCAACCATTCAAAATTGGAGTACCGATGTGTATAACTTAGTTACAAAACGAGCAATTGTTTTTGATTACGGTAAAATGGAATGGATTGATGGAAATATTGGTAGTAAAGTCACTATGAAATATCCTTCCTGTATATTAAAAGGGGATTATGCGACCGGGAATTCCATTTCCGTTGCATATGCTAAAGATGGGCAAGCCCTAGATGCTGGAGCAAAAATGATCCATATTGGTAAATATACAAAAAGTAATATTTTAAGTAAATCAATTGCAGAAAATGGTGGAATAGCGAATTATCGGGGCAAAGTAAAAATTTGTAAAAGTGCCATAAATGCCCAAGCAGAAGTAAAATGTGATACGATTTTAGTTGATGAAAAATCAAAAAGTGATACATATCCAACCAATATAGTAGAAAATAATAGTTCTAGAATTTCTCATGAAGCAGCCATCTCAAAAGTAGATCAAGAAAAATTATTTTATTTAATGAGTAAAGGTCTTTCTGAACAAAGAGCGAAAGAATTGTTAATTATGGGCTTTATAGCAGATTTTAAAAAAGAATTGCCAATGGAATATGCCGTAGAATTAAATCGATTAATTAAAGAATAATATAAAAAAGAGTGATAATGATTCAATTGTGGATTTTGAAAAAAACTTTAAGCAAATTTAATTAAAAATTTGCTATTTTTATGGTCTTTTTCAGAAAATAAGTGATTTGATATTCCTTGATTTCTTTGCTAAAGTGCACAACAGAAAGGAGGAATTTTATGAATCAAGTTATTTTGGTTGGAAGATTAACAAGTGATCCAGAAGTTATTGTCACCGAATCCGATAAAAAAATGTCTGCCATTACCATAGCGGTCTCACGTCCTTTTAAAAATTCAGATGGCATTTATGAAGCAGATTTTATTCGTTGTATATTATGGAATAATATCGCCTTAAATACATGTGAATATTGTCATACTGGAGACATAGTTGGTATTAAAGGAAGATTACAAACAAGAATGTATGAAACGGATGAAAAACAAAAAAAATATATTACAGAAGTGATTGCGGAAAAAATAACTTTTTTAACAAATAATAAAAAAAATGAAGGATAAAATATTGGTAAAAGTTTGCTAAAATTACATATAGTTAATTAGGTGAAAAAAATGAAAAAATTTTATAAATCGCTCGGCCTAATTGCTATTATGTTATTTAGTTTTTATTATACGGAAAAAATAGCTATTTTTATGCAAAACAAAAGTCTCATTATGCAAAATATCAATGAAATAGCAGATGATTATACAGTAAGTGCTACGAATGCTACAATTAATGGCAATTATATAACCCCTGGAATAAATGGGAGAATGATCAATAAAACAAAAAGCTATGTGAATATGAAATCCTTTGGGATTTTTAATGAATATTATTTAGTTTTTGATGAAATTAAACCAGATATTTCTTTAAACGATAACAAAGATAAAATAATCAATTGGGGAAATCAAAGTAAAAAAGCAGTTTCTTTCTTATTGAAAGAAAATAGTTCTATTAAAAATTATTTAAAAGAAAATAAAATACCAGCAAGTTTATTAATCACCGAACAAACTTATGAAAAAGATAATTATTTTGAGCAAATTAATAATGATTCGGCAAAATATAATACGATTGAAAGTTTATTAAATAAAAATAATATAAATAAGAATATTTGTTACATAAAAGAAATTGATTCTGATTTTTGTAAGAAAAATCAAAAATATTTAGTAGAAGAATCAATTGTATTAAATAGTCAAAATATTGTAGAAGCCAAAAATAGTATTCGTAGTGGAGCTATTATTTTAATAACCGAAAAAGCGAAATTAGAAGAATTTAAAGTATTACTTAAAGAAATTACTTTTAAAGGCTTAAATATTATTCCTCTAAGTGAATTGATTTCTGAATAATAATTTTTTTAGAGGTGAATTTTGGAGAGGAAATCCGAAATAGAAATCCGAATTTTAATGATTAGTAACCAATAAAGATAAACTTTATTGGAAAAATAATTGCAAAAATATGAAATAAAAAATCAAGAGTCAAGATAAACTCACATAGTTCGCTCTTGATTTTTTATTATCATATCTTTCATATTTAGTTGATCACAACCATTGCAAACATGATGATTTTTCTTTAATAATTCACAATCAATAGCTACTTTATAATTGGGACAAATTT
>CANQDC010000045.1 GCA_947591455.1 uncultured Bacilli bacterium
TCAACTTTTTTTGCCTGTAATCGAATTGGAGCGATTACCACTTTCATCGATGCAAAAGCATCAATTGAAGAAATAGGTGGGTATTTAAATACTTTTGAATCACCAATTTTTATTAATTATGATGCAAGTGTAGAAGAAAATAAAAAATTAAAAGAGGTATCGAAAGTTAGACATATTATTACATTAAAAAAACAAAATTTGCATAATTTAGATATGAGTCAAAAATATTCAATAACAAGTAATGATTCATTTATTGATTTTAATAGTTTAGAGGATATCTCAAAATATAGAAAAACAAAAATGGAATCTTTTCATTCTGGAAATGAAGATGCTCTTATCTTATTTACAAGTGGTTCAACAGGAAAACCAAAATCAGTCGTTTTATCAAATAAAAATGTTTTAGCTGCTGAAATATATGCTAAAAATACAAGTCATACTGAAAATATAACAGGAGCCAAAACATTAACCTGTGTACCTTTTTCATATCCTTATGGGTTGATTACATCTGCATTGACAACTCTTTTATGGGGAAAAGAAGCTATATTAGCTCCTGATATAAGTAAAGATACTGTTAATTATTATTACAGTAAAATGCCAAGTATTATTTTTGGAAGTCCAGCTCTTTTGGATTTAACTATAAATAATATTGATAAAAATATGGATTTATCTTCCGTAACGCATTTTATATCAGGGGGAGATTTCTTAACTCCTGCTCATTATAAAAGAGGAATAGAATTCTTTAAAAAGCATGGAGCAAATGTTGAATTAGGAAACGGCTTTGGAAATGCTGAAACAGTAAGTATTGGATCAACGCCAGTTGGGGTTCCTTTAAAAGCACAAACAGCTGGAAAAATTTTGGTAGGAAGTCAAGTAATGATAATTGATCCAGAAACCAAGGAAGAAAAAAAATATGGGGAAGAAGGATTACTACTCGTATCTGGAAAACATATTTTTAAAGGATATTATAAAAATGAAGAACTAACGAAAGAATCTAAAATGAATGTAAATGGAAAAGAGTATTACAATACAGGAACCATGGGATATATCGATCCAGATGGCTATTTTACTCCAACCGGTCGAAAATCAAGATTCTATATAATGTCATCATTAAATAAAGTTTATTGTGATAATGTTCAAAGTATTATTTCCTCCTTTGATTGCGTAAAATCTTGTGCTGTCGTAAAAGTTCCTGATAAAGATGAATTGTATGTAAATAAAGTTTATATTGTTTTAAATGAAGGATATGAGCCAACAGAAGAAACGAAAGAATATATAAATAACTTATTTTATGCAGCAACAACCGTTTCTAATAATCGAAAAGCTCAATTAAAATCTTATGAAATACCATCATATATTGAATTTATCGAAGATTTACCAAGAATTAGTGGCTCAGAAAAAATTGATTATATTTCCTTAGAAAAAGATGCAGAAGAAAAAGTAAATGATGGAAAAACATTAAAATTAATAAAAAAAGAAAAATAAAAAAACGTTTTGTTTGGTTTAATAAAGTGATCTATTGAGGTGATTTCTATGGGAAGTGGTATTTTCTTTCCAATTTGTGCTATTCCTTTTTCACTTTTAATAATTACATTATTTTTTAAAAAGGGGCATGTAAATAATTATGAAACAAGAATTTATGGAAATTTAATTTTGCTTAATTTTATTGGCTTAATATTAGAGTTATCCTGTACATTTGCATCTATGATTTATAATAAGTTTCCAGTATTTTCTAATATTATATATAAATCTTATTTATTGTATTTATTGAGTTGGACATCTTTATTCGCCTATTATGTATATAAAATTTCAACAGATAAAAAGTTAAAAAGACCAAAGTTGTTGAAAAATATAATCACAGGGCTACTTATTACAATTGTTTTCGTATTATATGTTTTACCTATTAAATCAGTGATAAGTGATGATTTTCAAATAAGATATACCGCAGGAGCCAGTGTGAATTTTGCTTATGGAGTGAGTATAGTATTAATACTAATTATCATCATTACATTAATTAAGAATATAAAAAATATTAAAAATAAAAAGTATCTTCCTGTATTTTTACTACTGATTATTGGTTCATTTTCAATTTTTATTCAAAGTGTATTTCCCCAATTGTTGCTTTTAACTTATGTAGAGACTTTTATTTGTGTAATTATGTATTTTACAATAGAAAATCCTGATGTAAAGATGTTAAAAGCAGTAACAGTCGCAAAAGAACAAGCAGAAAAAGCCAATCGTGCGAAATCTGACTTTTTATCCAGTATGTCACATGAAATACGTACACCTTTAAATGCCATTGTTGGATTATCTGAAGGTCTTACCTATTATGATAAAGAATTATCTGAGGAAATGAAAGAAGACATAAAAGATATTCAAAATGCTTCTCAATCATTATTAGAAATTGTTGGGAATATATTGGATATTAATAAAATTGAAAGTGATAAAATGGAAATTAATGAAAGTCCATATGTATTTAGAGAAGAAATTACAAATATGTGTAAAGTAACAGCAACGAGAATTGGCGAAAAACATATAGATTTCCATTTAAATATAGCAGAAGATGTTCCATATGAACTGATTGGAGATAAAGGAAAAGTAAAAGAAATCATCAATAATTTATTAACGAATTCCATTAAATATACAGAAGAAGGTTCTATATCACTTTCGGTAAAATGTATCAATACTGGTAATTTATCTAATTTAATTATTAGTGTCCAAGATACAGGTAGAGGAATTAAAGCAGAAAATATAAATAAATTATTTACCAAATTTGAACGTTTAGATGTAGAAAAAAATACAACAACAGAAGGAACCGGGCTTGGTTTAGCGATTACAAAAAAATTAGTAGAGATGATGAATGGCAAAATAAATGTTCAAAGTCAATTTGGTAAGGGTTCTATGTTTATGGTTCAATTACCCCAAAAGATTAGTAAAATTTCTGCTCCAGTCGTTGTGTCAACGAGTGAGGACATAGCTGATCCTTTAAAAACGGAATCGATACCATTAACGAATAAAAGAGTTTTAATTGTCGATGATAGTCCATTAAATATAAAAGTAGCTAGAAAAAATATCGAAAAATTAGGCCTTAATGTCGATGAATGTGATAGTGGTCAAAAGTGTTTAGATAAAATCAATCAAGGCGAAAAATATGATTTGATTTTAATGGATATTATGATGCCAGAAATGTCAGGAGAAACAACTTTATCTAAATTAAAAGAAAAAAGCGATTTTAATACTCCGGTGATCGCTCTTACGGCTGATGCTATTGCGGGAGCTAGAGAAAAATATATAAGTGAAGGATTTGACGAATATATCACAAAGCCTTTTACAAAAGAAGAGATAAAAGAAAAAATTGATTTACTCCTTCGTAAGAATTATTGATTTACGAAAAAATAGAAGAATACAAAAATTTGTATGAGCAGACTAGAGATAGTTTGCTTTTTTCATGATATAATGATCATGTATATTTTTAATGTTTCTTTAATTTTTGTAATGTATCATTTTAAAAGTTGGAGGTGGCAAGAGTTGCGAATTTTAATTGTTGAAGATGAAGAAACAATTGCTGATATTATTACAACAAAACTACGAGCTGAAAAGTATGTTGTAGATACCAGTTATGATGGAGAAGATGGATTATATAAGGCCAATTCGAATATATATGACCTAATTATTCTTGATATCATGTTACCAAAAATAAATGGTTTAGAAATATTAAAAGAGATAAAAGAAAATGATATAAATGCTAAAGTTATCTTGCTTACTGCCAAATCAGAATTAGATGATAAATTAAAAGGTTTTGACACTGGTGCTGATGATTATGTCACCAAACCTTTTCATATGGAAGAATTAATTGCTCGAGTAAATGTACAATTAAGAAACAAAGGTAAAAACAAAATGAAAGATATATTAGAATATAGTGATTTAACACTAAATATTCGAACCTCTACTTTAACTTGTAAACGGACCAATGAGTCAATCAATATTCCTTATCGAGAATTTTTATTACTTGAATATTTTATGCATAACAAAGAACAAATTATTTCCAAAGAACAAATTTATGATAAAGTTTGGGGGATAGATACCGATTATGAGTCCAATAATTTAGAAGCTTATTTATCTTTTTTAAGAAAGAAAATAAAAATCATTGGATCAAAAGTAAAGATTAAAGCCGTTCGTAATCTAGGGTATAAGATGGAGGAATAAAGAATATGGATAATTTGAAAAAGAAAACATTTTTTACAATTTTTATGATCATATCTTTATTTGCAATTTTTTTCGCAACGTTCTTTACTGTACAAACCTATCATAGAGAATATACGGGAATAGTAAATAATTTAACAAGAATGAAAAATTTAGCGTTAGAAAAACATGAACCTTTTGATAAAGAAATGAAACCATTAAATGATGATCTTCATAATAGAAAAGTATTGGATTATGAAATATATACCTTTATCTTAAATGAAAAGAATGAAATTATCGATCAAATAAGTCATAATGATAATACGATTAGTGATGAAATAATCACGCAAGCCAAAAAAGTGATTGCCAAAAATACAAGCAAAGTAAAAGTAGGCTGTTTATATTTAGAAAAGTATGCTTATAATTTTGAAACCAATAATTCCTTGACCATTATAAATATTACTCATACGAGAAAAATGCTTCTTACGAATCTACTCATTTCATTTGTATTAGTTGGTATTGGGGAAGTCGTTATTTATATTATTTCCAAAAAAATAACCGAATGGATTACCAAACCAGTTCTTGAAAGTTTTAATAGAGAAAAAGAATTTGTTGCAAATGCCTCTCACGAACTAAAAACACCACTCGCAGTGATGATGGCCAATATTGATTGTTTAGAAGCAAATAAAAAAAATGAAAAATGGATTAATAATTTAAAAAGTGAGTCGGATAGAATGAGTAATTTGATAACCAGATTACTTGATTTATCAAAAACAGAATATCTAAAAAAGGAAAATTTTAGTAAAAATGATATTTCTATGATTGTAGAGAAAAGAGCATTAACATTTGAAAGTCTAGCCTATGAAAAAAATATCACGATAGAAACAAAGATTACAGAAAAAATAAGCTTCTTATGCCATAAAGAAAGTATAGATGAATTAGTATCTATTCTAATTGATAACGCCATTAGTCATGGAAAAGAAAATAGCCAAATAAAAGTAAATTTAATGAGCGACAAATCTGAAATAAAATTAGAAGTAATTAATAAAGGAGATCCTATTTCACCTGAAGAATGTGAAAAAATATTTGAAAGATTTTATCGAAAAGATCAAAGTCATAATCGGAAAAGTGGAAGATATGGGTTAGGACTTGCCATTGCTAAAAATATCGTAACATCCCATAACGGGAATATTAAAGCCTATTCAAAAGAAGGATACACGACTTTTGAAGTTAAATTTAAAAAAAATGAACATTAACGAAAAAAAGTTAATGTTTTTTAATGTTTCTTTAATATTTACATCATAAAATAATCTTGGTTTAAGGAGGAAGAGTATGTTTATATTAAAAAATGCATGGATTTCAATTAAAAGAAATAAAGGAAGGAATATTTTAATAGGAATAATTATTTTAATTATTGCTTGTGCCTGTACTATAACACTGGCCATAAAAAATACTGCTGGGTATTTGATTGATTCTTATAAAAGTGCTTATGATAAAGAAGTAACCATTAGTTTTGATAGAGAAAATATGATGAAAGATTTTGATTCATCAGGGACAGAAGGAAGAGAAAACGCTAGAGAAAAGTTTGATAATATTGAAAGTTTTACAATCAGTGATGTAGAATCCTTTGCGGATAGTGATTATATTGAAAACTATTATTATACTTATAGTGTTGGATTAAATGGAAACAATATTGAAAAAGCCGAAATCGAATCAACCAATGATAAGCCAAATGGATTTGGTCATGGAAAAGAAAACAATATGTCCTCTACGGATTTTACTCTAACAGGGTATAGTTCTCTAGATGCTATGAGTGAATTTATAAATGGTACGTATACTATGAGTGAAATAGTAGATAATGCTTGGGATATCGCCTTTGATGGTAAGTATGTATTTATCAATCAAGAACTGGCTGATTATAATGATTTACATTTAAATGATAAAATAAAATTAGCGAGTGAAGATGGCCAAACGTATGAATTTGAAATTATTGGTATTTTTACAGAAAATGAAGAAGGAACTTCAGAACCAATGTCAATGTTTTCCAATTCGGCCAATACAATTATAACCAATGCCAGTGCTGTAGTAAGCATTACAGAAAGCAACGAAGAGGTAACAGCAACCATAAATCCAACCTTTATAGTAGATTCTTATGATCATGTAGAAAAATTACAAAAAGAATTTTATGAAAAAGGTTTAGATGAAAACTTTGTATTACAAACCAATGAGGAAGAAGCAACAAGTGGTGTTTCCAGTATTGAAAATATCAACTCATTTGCAACAACTTTTTTAAGTTTAACACTTATTATTGGGGGCATAGTTTTATTTGTCATTAATATGATCAATATTCGCGAAAGAAAATATGAAATAGGTGTTTTAAGAACCATTGGGATTAGCAAATTAAAAGTAGCACTACAATTTGTATCAGAACTGGCAATTGTATCAGTCGTTGCTCTTGTACTTGGTGCTGGAATAGGAGCTTTAAGTTCCAAAGAAGTTAGCAATTCTTTACTACAAAATGAAATAAATAGTAGTAATGAAAGGGCGGAAGAAATCGATAAAAACTTTGGGGGAGCCGATAGGAATGGAGGAATGCCTGATCGAAGCTTCCAAGGAAAAATGCGTGGCCAAGGAATGCCAGTGGTTCAAGCATATGATTCTATTGATGCAGTCGTAGATAGTAAAGTGTTACTAGAATTACTCGCTATTGGACTGGCACTTGTATTAGTAAGTTCTATAGCATCAATGATTAGTATAGAGAGATTTTCTCCTCTTACTATATTGAAAGAGAGGTCTTAATAATGACAAATGATAAAAAAAAGAATGATCATTCCAAAAAAATTCTGTTAAGTATTAAAAATGCGAGTTATAGATATAGTGATGCAGAAAAAGATGATTATGCTTTAAGAAATGTTAGTTTTGATTTTGAAAATGGGAAAATATACGCTATAAGAGGTCGAAGTGGAACAGGAAAAACAACCCTTTTATCTCTAATAAGTGGACTAGAAAGATGCACAGAAGGGGAAATTATATTTGATGGTAAAAGTTTAAAAAATATGAATTTAGATAAATATCGTAATAGTGATATAGGGATTGTATTTCAAAGTTATAATTTACTTCCTTTTATGACCGCTAGTGAAAATATAATTCTTTCTATGGATGCGAATGGTTTAAAAATTAAAAATAAAAAAGAAAAAGCCATAGAATTAATGGCAAAAGTAGGATTAAAAGAAACATATGCAGATCGAAAAGTATTACGATTATCTGGTGGAGAACAACAAAGAGTTGCTATTGCAAGAAGTTTAGCTTATAATCCGAAAATGCTCATTGCCGATGAACCAACTGGAAATCTTGACAAACAAACAGAAAACGAGATTTTAGAAATATTTAAAAAATTAGCCCATGAGGAAAACAAATGTGTAATTATCGTAACTCATTCCCAAAATGTTTGTAATACAGTTGATGTAATATATGATTTAAAAAAAGTTCCAGAAAAAAAGGATTCAGAAGATGTTGATTGATTAAAAGAGAGCACAAGCTCTTTTTTAGATTGAAATCAAGAAATA
>CANQDC010000046.1 GCA_947591455.1 uncultured Bacilli bacterium
TCAACACTTCTAAAGAGAGCTTTAAAGAGATGATCGTTAAGTAAATTAACGTTATCTTTTGAGATAATATTCAATGTCATTATTCCTCCTTTCACTCTATATTTACAACAACAATTTGTAAATTCCTTTTTTAACAGTTTATTTTTTTAGATTGAAATCAAGAAATAAATAAACTATAATAAAGATATAAAAATAGGAGGAAAGAAATGAAAATAGAAAGATATAGAGAAAATAAAAAAATAAGAAATACCCTCCTAACTCTAGGAATAGCAAGTGTGATCCTGGGGGGGGGGTATAATTTATAGAAGTTATGCTACATACCAGGAGAACAAAAGCTATAATGTAATCAAAGGAACAATCCCTGATTTTGGTTATGATATTAAACTTGCCTATACAATAAACGGAAAAGACGATGATAATAATTCTTTTCCAAGCAAAGAAAGTAATTATGTTGGAAAAAGTGTAATATGTAAAAACAATGTTACAGCAGAATGGGATAATATTAATTGGGGATTAAAGAATATAAATAATGCCAGTAATTCCGAGACGATTAGATGTACTGTAGATTTTAAAGCCAAAGAAACCTTTAGTGAAAAAGTAAAACCAGGGGATTATGTATCTATGACACCTGTTGCAAAAAGTTATACGATATCAAAAGAGTTAACTGGATATGAGAGTGATCAAACTATAAATCCCAGTGAATTAAGTTTATGGCGAGTATTACGAGTAAATAGTGATGGAACGATTGATATGATTAGTGAGTATATATCCAATGAAATGATTTCTTTTCAAGGCGAAGTAGGATATAAAAATTATGTAGGAGCATTAAATATGCTGGCCAGTGCTTATACAAATAGTGACTATACCATAGGTTCAAGATATCCGGGATATAACGGGCAAACAGAGTTTTTATCCATTGATCATTTATCAAAGGAATCTTCGGGAGCTGCGACTGGAGTTATTGGTGGTACATCTATTGAACCTTATGGTGGTGGAGATTGGTTACATAGAGTGGACACTAGTTTAATAAAAAAAGCTTTAAATTCAATGGAAGCCTTTAAAAAGGAAGAATCCGTTTCATCTACATATTGGATAGCTGGACGTTATTGGAATCAATATGTATGGACTGCATTAGAAAGTAATGTTTCAAGTGATGCTGTTGGAATTACTTTATATGATGTTAATAAAGCATCTTCTTTACAATCAAGACCTTTAAGACCTATTCTTACTTTAAAAAGTGGATTAAATACAACTCAGGGGAATGGGACTCAAGATTCTCCTTATATATTTGAATAATTATTTTATATACAAATCATAGTATTCATCATAAGTAATATTTTTTTCGGTTACATCTTTAGCAATATCTTCTCCTAAATATCTTAAATGCCATGGTTCTTCAATGTAACCAGTAATAGGCATGTTTTCTTCGGTGTAACGAATAATAAATCCAAAGTTTGGGGCATTTTCTTTTAACCAATTGGCATCGTTTGGGCGAATTTCATTATAGCCTTCACTCCATACATCAACAGCAAATCCGGTTTGATGTTCTGAGTGACCGGGTCTAGCTGAATAGGTATCAGCAAGCATTTGACCATCTTTTTTTACATAATTATTATAAATTCTTTTTTGAGTTTCATAAGAACGATAAGCGCTATATGGACGAATATAGACATTGTCTAATTTAGCGGCAGAAACTAGTTTTTCAAAGGCTTCTGCTGCTTTTTCTCTTAATTTATAATTAGAACTATAACTTAATGATACTAAATCACTTGGTTCATAGTTTTCTAAAGAATGATATTTATTCACAAGTACTGTATACTCATCAACATTTTCTGATAATTCTATTTGCGTATAAAAATCATGATCTAAGCCAATATTTACTTTTATAACAGCTTCTTCTATACTACAATTATGGATGTTTTGATACTTTTCGTAACGAGAGATTTTATCCACTTCAAAATTAGGAACTTGATAATAATTATGAACATTTATTTTTTCCATTGTTAACATTTTTTCAATATTTTTTTCATTAATATATTTAAAAATATTATTGATTTCGTGGGTAGAATATTCTAAATCTAAAAGTTTATTAATTTTTTCAATGAATTGATTAGTATCAATATAATCAATTTCTTGATATTTGGTAGTATTTTTTTCTAAAAAAGAAGAACTTTCTAAGGCTTTATCTAAAGTTTTACTATTTTTCATAGTAGGAACCTCCTTACTAGTAGAAGGTATATGCTTTTTGTTATAAAAAAATGCTGTCGTGCAAAAAGATAGGGTAATTAATATACTAGTTATTAATAAAGGGATAAAATATTTCTTTTTCATATTGATTATTTCCTCTCATTATTAATCTGTCTTTATTTTATAAATTTATTATAACATGGTATTAAAAATTTTTTTCATCATAAATTCTACTAGAGGTGAATTATGAAGAAGTGTATCATTGGAGTGTTGTCTTTTTTCTTTTTTTTACCAACTGTTTTTGCTTTAGAAGATTTAGCTCCTAATTCCAAAAGTGCTTTTTTGGTTGAAGTATCTACAGGGAAAGTTTTATATGAAAAAAATGCTACAGAAAAATTACCACCAGCATCTATGACAAAGGTCATGAGTATGTTACTTATTATGGAAGCTATTGATTCGGGAAAAATTCATATGGATGATGATGTGGTAATAAGTGATAAGGCATCGAGTATGGGTGGCAGTCAAATATTTTTACAAACGGGTGAAAAATATAAAGTGCAAGAGTTGTTAAAAGGAATTGCTGTTGCTAGTGGCAATGATGCCGTAGTGGCTATGGCTGAAAAAGTAAGTGGCAGTGTAGAGGCTTTTGTTGAAGCAATGAATAATAAAGCAAAAGAATTAGGGCTAAATAATACTCATTTTGATAATCCTCATGGATTAGATAGTGAAACTCATTATACTTCTGCAAAAGATATGAGCGTTATGGCCAGAGAATTATTAAAACATGAGAAAATTTTAGAATTTACGAGTATTTATGAAGATTATTTAAAGAAAAATGATGGTTCAAGTATTTGGTTAGTAAATACAAATAAATTAGTTCGGTTTTATGAAGGAGTAGATGGATTAAAAACTGGATTTACGCAAGAAGCTGGATACTGTATTACTACAACCGCTAAACGAGGGAATATGCGTTTATTATCTGTCGTTATGAATGCTCCTACTACTGATGATAGAAGTAAAGATACAACCAATATGTTAAATTATGGTTTTAATACTTATCAGTTAGATATTTTGTTAGAAAAAGATAAAGATTTAGGAAAAATCAAATTAGAAAAAGCTAAGAAAAAAGAAATAAATGTTTATTTAAAAGAGGATGTAACCATGTTAAAAAAAATCGGGGAATCGTCTTTAGATTATACTTATAATGTTGTGATTGATAAAATAAATATGCCTGTAGAAAAAAATCAAAAAATTGGCTATATAGAAGTCATAGATAATGAAGGAACTGTGATTAAAGAAGAAGATGTTATTGTTAAAGAAAAGATTCAAAAGGCAAGCTTCTTTGATCTAATGAAACGAACTTTAGAATCTTTAACGAGTGGTCTTTTGAGTTGATAAGGAATCAAATAAACTATTATGAAAACTTTGTGTAAATTTACCATTCTTTACAAATAAGTTATGTCAAATAATGCTATAATAATTTTACAAGGAAGGCGTTATTATGACAAATCGAACTAAAAAAAAGAAAAAGGTAATAAAAAAGAAAGTATTTCGTCATATAGTTTATTTTTTATTTATACTTAGTTTATTTACTTTAGGAACATTGTTGTTTTTGAATGTTCTTCCTACTGTTTATTTTGCGTTATTAGGAATTCTTATTGTCGCTCTTGATTGTCTTATTACTTATTTTTTACTTGGAAAAGGAACAAAGAAAAGGCTGTTTGGAATTCTTTTAACAATCGTAATCATCATTTTACAAGGTTTTATTGTATTTTATAGTATACATACTCTTGATTTTTTAAAAAAGATTAATGGTCAAGATTATAATACGGAAAATTATAATATTATTGCTTTAAAAAATAGTAATTATGATAAATTAAAAGATTTAAAAGAAGAAGATATAGGTTTTATTGAAAGTGACGATGATCAAGGAATTCAAGAAGCTAAAAAATATTTGAATAAGAAAGTAAAAATGAATTTTGTTTCTTATAACGATTTAGCTGATTTATATAAAGCGTTTATTAATGAGGATATTGAAGCAATATTAATTGAAGATGCTGAAAAAAGTATTTTAGAAGAAGATTATGAAGATTTTTTACAGGAAGAAAAGATTGTGTATACTTTTTCAATTAATTTAAAATTAAATGATTCTTTAGCTAAAGAAGTGGATATTATTAAATCACCTTTTAATATATATATATCTGGTATTGATACTTATGGACGAGTTACAAGTGTTTCTCGAAGTGATGTTAATATGGTGGTTAGTATTCATCCTGAAAGTCATAAAATGTTATTTACGAGTATTCCAAGGGATTATTATGTGCCTTTACATGGTATTAATACTACTTATAAAGATAAGTTAACTCATGCTGGAATCCATGGAGTGGATACGTCCTTACATACTATTGAAGATTTATTAGATATTGATATTAATTATTATGCCAAAGTTAATTTTACGTCTTTAATCGCTATTGTCGATGAACTAGGGGGAATAGAGGTAAATACAGATGAAGCTTTTCGAGCTTATTATGTAGAAGATACAGGAGTTGTTAATTATTCGTTTAAAAAAGGAACAAATAAATTAAATGGGAAACAAGCATTAGCCTATTCCCGTGAACGAAAAAGCTTGCCTGGTGGAGATGTGGATCGAGTAAAACATCAACAACAAGTTTTAGAAGCGATTATTCATAAGGTTTTATCGAAAAGTATTTTGACAAAGTATAGTGATATATTAAAGGCTTTAGAAGATAAAGTAGTTACCAATATGGGAACTAAAAATATTACAAAATTTGTCAAAGAACAATTAAAAAATATGTCTACATGGGAAATTGATACCAATACGTTAAGTGGAGAAGGTGCCATGGAATATACTTATTCTTATAAAAATGCAAAATCATATGTTATGATTCCGGATACTGATTCAGTAAATGAAGCTAAAATGAAAATTAAAAATTTAACAAATGAGTAATTCATTTGTTTTTTTTGGAAGAAGTTTTGACATCCTTTGTCGAAAATCTTTTAAATTTATGGGAATTATTTTATATTCGTGTTGCAAAGGTGATAAAAATGTTTCATATGGATTTAGAATATAATAAAGGTATTTTGTTTGCTCGTTTACGAGGCAATTTATCTAAAAAGGGATCTTATAAATTAAATAATTACTTAGTTCCTGTTATTTTAAAACATAAAATTAAATTTTTAGTTTATAATTTCTTTGATGTAACAAGTATTGATGAATCAGGTATGGATGCTATTTTAAATACTAAATGTGCAATACGAGCAAATAAAGGAAAAATATTTTTGTGTGAAGTACCAAAAGAATTTTCTAAAGAAATTCGAAAATTACGAATTAAAGAAACTTCTAATGAGTTGACTGCATTAGATTTAATACATGTGTAAGGAGGAAAAGAAATGAATTTTACTGAGGAAGAAATTATTAAAATGAATACACCTTTAATTTATAAAATTGCTCGTCAATTTTATAATGTAGATAAAGAAGATTTATTTCAAGAAGGTGCTCAAGCAGTAAAAATAGCCTATAAAAATTATCGTAAGAATGGAACGACCAAATTTTCCACTTATGCTTATTCTTATATTTATGGAGCAATGTATGCTTATACATATCAACAAAATCATGTTATTAAAGTAGGAAGAGAAGTTTTAAGAGAATATAAAAAAATAGAATCGACACGTTATGAATTAGCTCAAAAATTAAGACGTATTCCCACTTATGATGAAGTTGCCATTTATTTAGAAAAAGATATTTCAGAAGTTAATCATATTGTAGCTTCCGCTACTACGGTGTTAATACATATGGATCAAAATGAGAATCAAAGAAGTATGTATGAATCGATTCCACAAGAAGAGAACATTTCTTTAGATGATCAAATTTTATTACAAGAGGGATTTGATATTTTAAATGAAGATGAAAAACAAATTATTAAGTATCGTTATTATCATGATTTAACACAGCAAGAAGTAGCTAAAAAATTAAATAAAACACAAGTTATGGTTTCTCGATATGAAAAGAGAAGTTTAGATAAAATGCGAAATTTTATGACTAGTTAAGTGAACTTGTTTAGTTTACTTTTTTATTGCAAAGAAAAAAGGATAAGTTTATAATAAAGATATAAAATAGGAGGAAGAAGAATGAAAATAGAAAGATATAGAGAAAATAAAAAAGTAAGAAATACCCTCCTAACTCTAGGAATAGCAAGTGTGATCCTGGGGGGGGGGTATAATTTATAGAAGTTATGCAACATACCAGGAGAACAAAAGTTATAATGTAATCAAAGGGACAATCCCTGATTTTGGTTATGATGTAAAATTTGCCGTTTTAGTAGATGATAAAAAAGAGGACGATATTCCAACAGAACCTAAAAACAAAGATGGAGAATATTATCAAGTAGATGTAGATTGTGGGGATAGTAAAACAACAGGTGAGTGGGATTATAATGCATGGAATGTAAAACTAGAAAATGTAGAAGAAGGAAGCAGATGTAAATTATTATTTACATCCAACTTAAGTGAAGATGAATATAATAAATACATTGATGCAGGAGTCGCATTAAGAAGAAATACATACCGAGGAAAAGATATAACTGCATATCATGATAATGGCACATTATATACCATGATCTCCAGTGGTAAATTTGATGATATTTATGTAGGAGATTATATAACAACAAATGAAGGTGGTCATGAAATAACATGGTTAATAGCAGATTTAGATAATTATTTAAATTCTGGAGATACAAGTTTAACTCAGCATCATGCTACAATTATCCCTGCAACAAAATTGGGAAATGATGCTCCAATGAATGACGAAAATATCACAACAGGTGGTTATGCAAATAGTAAAATGGTAAAAGAAACATTGCCAAATGTATTAAACACATATATTAAACCAGTTTTTGGAGACCATATAATAAAATATAAGAATTTATTAAGTACGGCAGTAAACAATGAATTACCAAATAGATATAATATTGTAAAAGGAGCCAGTAGTTCATGGGAATGGTCTGAAAGAGAATTAGATTTAATGAGTGAAGTAAATGTATTTGGCACAACCGTGTGGTCATCATCAGGATATGATACAGGAATAGATAATCGTCAGTATGCCATCTTTCAACTAAGACCTGAATTTATAAACAGTTATGGAACCAGCAGATATTGGTATTGGTTAAAAGATGTTGCCATTTCGTCTGCCTTCGCTCATGTCGGCGACGACGGCGCTTCCTCTACCTGCGCCGCGTTCTCCTCGAGTGGCGTTCGCCCTAGATTTTTAATTGATTAAACTAGAGCACTCGCTCTTTTTTTATATTGCAAAGGAAAAAGGATAAGTTTATAATAAAGATATAAAATCCTGAATTTATCAGTTTTTAAAAGATAAAATCTCCCAAACTCAGTGTTTAAGCTGAATTGAGAGATTTTTAAATGT
>CANQDC010000047.1 GCA_947591455.1 uncultured Bacilli bacterium
GCTTCATAAAATTTAACTTTCTTTCCACTTATTTTTTCAATACTTTCTACTACTTCTTTTTTACTATTTGAAAGATTATCAACGATAATTACTTCATAACCATTTTCCAATAATTCCACACAAGTATGGCTTCCAATATAGCCCGTTCCACCTGTCACAAGTATCTTCATAAAAGCACCTCTTCTTCTTGATTATTATAGCACACCCATTATTGTTAGTCATTAATTTTTTAAAAGTATATATTTTTAATAATCAAAAAAAGAACTAAATTTAGTTCTTTACACAAAAGTTTGCAAAACAGTCTTTTTTCAAGATATGCTTTGAAAATTACTTAAAAATATTTAAAATTTGTGATTTTATATATTTGTACTCTTCACTTCGATTAAATAATAACCATAGGGCAAAGAAAACAACTACTACACATATAATCTCTTTAAACGCCATTCTAATTATAATGCTATTAATATTATATAGTCCAAGATATTTAAACAAGATATTTAATATTAACGTTAAAGAAATAGTCACTATAAAATAAAAGAATTGTTTTAGCAAATAATTTCTAAATTTAGCATGAAAAACTTTTTTATATAACAAATAAGGTTCATACCAAAATATTGTTAATAATCTAGAAATAAAGGTAGCTAAAAAGATACCAAATATTCCAAACATCTTTCCAAAAATGATTGATAAAATTATGTTTAATATTGAACAACAAAGCATCATATATCTAACCATATTAAAAAGATTAGTCGTAAATCTAAAAGTCCAGTTAGGATAAATAATTCCCTGCATGTAATAATTCAACACAATAATTAGCATTGTGTTTTGCGAAAGTAAGTAATTCTTTCCTACCCAAAATGAAATAAAATCTTGTAATAAAATGCATAAGCTTATTGAACAAAACGTCCATACTATGAATCCAATTAAACTTATTACATTATAAATTTTATACATATTATTACCGCTATTTTTTACGTTATAGTTTCCTAAACTAGCTTGAACTGAACTAAAAATTAAACTAGTAAATCCCATGACAGCAGCAATAATCATACTGTAATTTGAATAATAGCCTACAAAAATGGTTCCTATCATAATTGAGATTAATATATTATCAGTATTATTCATGACAATATTGCCAACTTGATAAAATAATAATGACTTTATATTACCCCATATTTGCTTTTTGTCACTATTATCTAACTCCTCGGAATTACTATTAATATATGAGTATTCTTTTTTAGCTTTTTCAGATTTTAAGTAATTATTTAAAATAGTAACAAATATTTGAACAAGCAAATATAGAACAAAGCTATTAAAAATAATTAAGGCAATCATCTGCAAAACAAATTTTATAATTAAACATATGACGTCGTATTTTTTGACTAAATATGTTTTTTGATCAGCAATAATTATTGAACTTTTATATAGCCATAGATATGAAAAAACAGAATTTAATAAATATAAAATATAGTAAAATGTAACATGCTTAACATCATAATTATAATTAATGAAATATGGCAAAAATGGAATTAAAACAATTCCTAGTATCAATATAATTAAAGCAATTCGTCTATATAAAATTTTATAATAATTTGTGAGTTTCCCTAATTTTTTTTCATCATTAGTAGCTAAAGGCTTATACATCGAATAAACCATCGCTGTACTTATTCCTAGCTCAGCTAACGAAAGTACAGATAATATATTCGTGAATAAGCCGTTTATTCCTAAATATACTTCACCCAATTTCCTTATAAATACAGTTCTTAATATAAAACTAACTAAAATATTAACAATTTGATTAATATTGTTGAATATTAAATTTTTAATTGAATTTCTAGTTCTGTCACTCTGCATATTTATACCTTTTTTAAAATTTTCTTGAAACTGTATTTTACTTTTCTTAAAACGTTTATAACAAAGAAAGATACTCGATATTTTACAGTAACGTATGCCTTTTTTAGGGGGGGGTATTCCATATTAGATTCTTTTAGCTTCGAATAAAAAGCTTCCTTAATTTCATCCGATTGATACCAATTGGCACTTTTTCTATTTCTAAGTTCTCCATAACTTGGCGTTTCTATCGACGGGATAATACCAAGAGACATAAAATGACTAGAATTCATGCAGAATCTTGATTGACAATTTTTACCAATAGCTTCAAATTTTATTTTTTTATCTGGATTTTCAAAAATATTTTTTGCTATACCGCAGCCATAGCACTTACTTAGCATCCCTGTTTGTAAATTTAATACAAAGCTCCAATCACCAGCATAGCAAAATTCTTTTCTTTTGACATTAAAATTCTTCATTGTAAAATCAAAAAGTGGTGAATTGAATTCTTTGCCTTTGGCAACATATTCTTCCTTGGTCAAATCAGTCAATAATTCAATATTATTTTTAAGATTAATTTCTTTTCGAGTCGCAGCAACCTGAGGGTAAGCGCCTACTCTCTCTTTGCTGATTCTTTTTATTTCATCCCAATATGGTAAATATTCATCGCACAAATTAATTTGTAAAACAAAAGAACAACCCGCTTTTTTTATTTTTTTTATGTTATCAAAAAAGTCATCTAACAAATTCAATCTAATTAACTCTAAATAATGAAACGAAAAAGAAAAATTTAATCTTTTTAAAAGTTCTGGCTCAAACGCAACAATTTGATCAAATCTATCATTTAAAGTTCCATTAGTAGTAATATTAACAAAATGTCCTTGACTTAATATTTCATGTATTAAATCTGGCATATATTTTGGTATTAGAGTTTCACCTGCACCACATATACTAAAGTAGCAAGTTCCTCCAAATCTTTTTTTAGACAAAGCTCTTCCTATTTGTTCTATAGGGTAATCAAGTGGTGGTATTTTTAAAGTACGGTTATCACGTTGTATAACATAGCAATAACTACATTTTAAGTTACAAGCTGTTACTGGAATTAAACATTCAATAAATCTTTTTATTTTCATATAAATCACCTAGTAAATCAATATTACTTACTCCTTCCTTACAAAAAGTGTCATTTAAATTATATTAATAGTTTTGAAATATGTCAATTAGCAACCATCATATGTCAAAAATTACTAATATTTATTAAATGAACGTAAAATATGATCTAACTTTAAATATTTACGCGATAAGTCTACATCATTAATCTTACTTCTTTTCATATTTTCAACATAATCACATATATCTTTACCCTGCTCAGCAGTTAATAATTTAATATAATTACAGTCTTTTAACCACTTATTATACGACTGACTTATCTTATGATTGTCATTATCAAATACGACACATGGAGTATTAGTAATATAGCAAAAAATCATTGCATGTAAACGATCGGTAATTACAACAGATTTTTCCCGGATTTTTTTCAACATATCAAAGAAATATTTTTCGCGATATTCATAGACAAACTCATCGCCATCAATATACGTCGACATAATTTCATAACTATTTTTAGAATAAGACTTAGAAATTAATTCTAAAATATTTAAATCTAAATTTTTTTCTTTGTCGTCTCTTAGACAAACACCTATTTTATCAGTTCTTACAGTATCAATGTTTACTTTATCTTTTAACGACATAACTATATCCGGAATCAAGTAAACTTTATTCATAGGAAAAGCTTGCTGCATTATATCATATGACATTTTCTCTCTAGCTAGTAATATCAAATTAGAATTTTTGGAATATATTTTTTTTGTTCTTTTAAATGCTTCCTGTCCAAATATACTATCAGTAAATTCAATCGTCTGTGGGAAAGAGATAATTGTATTGTTTTTAAAATTCTTTACAACCATTCTACGAGCTTCTTCGATAGAATCATATCTGTCAGTCATATTACCACCACCAACGATTGTTACAATATCGTTAGGCTTAATAATCTTTTTTAATTTACGTATATAAGCTCTTGTCATGGCCAATGGAATCTCAACTATTTCACAATTTTTAATAATAGACTTTATATATTCTTTTTGTGCATAAACAATAGCTAAATCACCAATATTTCCATAGTCAGCAGCTAGAAATATATAAGCTTTTTGAACTTCATCATCTCTTAATTCTATATTTCTATATTTGATTATTCCAATAAAATTTAGCTTAATTTGTAAAATAAAATATTTTAATCTTATTAATTGAACTTTTATAATCTTTATCATAAATAATTTTCTCCAACCTATTTATCACCAACAATTTTCTTTTTGCATAATCTGAAAAATTCATAAACAAATGGAATTTTTTTCAAAACAATTACACATGAACCAATAACAATCGATTTTTGAGTCTCTTTCATTGAAGAATGAACATATTGTTTTAATTGTGGAAAATTTTTAATAATAAGCGAATTTCTATGCTTATTTACATAATAAATATCCCTATAGCTTTTAAAAGTCATAGTTTTCGTAATTCCTGTACTATTTTGAAAATAATAATAATAAGCATCACTTAAGTTAACGATTTTTTTACATGGAATAAAGAATTGGGCAACTGTATATACGTCTTCATAATTCCTACCTACCGGAAAAGGATTTTTTGATAGCAAAGCTTTTTTATACATTTTTCGCCATGCATGATTGGTTATTTGTTCATGTTGTAGTAATAATTTAAAAGCTGTTTCAACATCTATAATAGTACTTTTATAATTTACATTTGGCTCTTCTATAGTTCCATCAGAATATGCTACAAAAAATTGACATATAGCCATATCAGCATCATTTTCTAATATCCCTGCCAGCATTTTTTCAGCCATTTCCAATGATATCCAATCATCAGAATCTACAAACATAATGTACTCACCATTAGCTGCTTCTAGGCCAACATTTCTAGCATCAGAAAGTCCTCCATTTTTTTTGTGTATTACTTTTACTCTTTTATCTTTTCTTGCCCATCTATTACAAATTTTAGGACAATCATCTAAAGAACCATCATCAACTAAAATAATTTCTAAATTTTCATATGTTTGATTTACAATGCTGTCAATGCAACGATCAATATATTTCTCAACATTATAAACCGGTACAATAACAGAAACTAAATGGTTCATAAACACCTCACAATATAAAGAAAATACAAATTTTATATTAAAACATTATAAATTGTTACCGGTAATAACATTCTTTACTAATAAATTATAAAATATCTTCATCATCATATGATCAAAAGTCATATGAAGATCCTCATCTATTTGCATGTCTTCTTCTGCCACATGCATCTTATAATCAGCTAGTTCTTTTAACTTACCACCTTTATAACCAGTAATTCCTAAAACTTTAACGCCTTGTTCTTTAGCGTATTCTGCAGCGTTTAATACATTTTTTGAATTGCCAGAACCACTAATTCCAATAAATAAATCATTTTTATTTATTTTATTGATTAATTGAAATCTAAAAATTTCATCATAACTAATATCGTTAGCAATCGCCATAACAGTAGGATAGTTATCATTTAGGCAATAGAAATTAAACTTTTTATCGACATATTCAGAAATACCTTTGTTAAAGTCATTTTGCATATGTGAGGCAGTAGCAGCACTTCCGCCATTTCCACATACATAAATAGTTCCACCATTTTTATATGTCTCATAAATGGCATTCATAGCTTCATTAATTTCATCCAAATTTAAATTTTGAATAACTCTAATTTCTCTTTCATAATATTCTTTAATTGCTTTTTTAAAATTTTCCATTTTATTTTTCCTCCAAATCATCTATAAAATAATTTACAGCATCCAACAAATTTTCAGCTACGTATGTTGGAACTACTTCATACTTATTATCAAGTCCAGACTGCCCTGTTTTAACCAAAATAGATTTCATTCCAGCATTTTCCGCCATTTTAATATCTAAAGTAGAATCTCCAATTACAATAGAATTTTTTAAATCAATGTTAAAGTCTTGAACAGCTTGTTTCAACATACCAGTTTTAGGTTTCCGGCATTCACAATTGATCTTTAATTCTTTTACCTCGCCATCATACCCTTTATCAGGATGATGCGGGCAATAGTATAAAGCATTTATATATGCTCCTTCATGGCCTAGCAATTTTTCCATTCTCATATTAATATTTTCAAGTTCAGCAACCGTAATATCTCCTCTTGCAACTACTGGCTGATTAGTAACAACTATGCATAAATATTCTGAGTTATTAATTTTTTTAATTGCTAAAGCGGATCCATCAATTAATTCTACTTTATCAACATCAGTTAAAAATCCAACATATTTATTAATAGTTCCATCTCTATCCAAAAAGACGCACTTTTGCTTATGTTTTAAATTTCTAATTGCAGGTAATCCATTTATATAATCTTCTTGAACTTTCTTATATCTTTCTGGTGTTCCCATATCTTTAGCATATTCAGATGATTTATATGAAAAGACTTTGCCATCTTTTATTAGTGGTTCAATTATGTCTTTTTCATAACTATAACTTTGTTCTTTTTCAATATACTTTAGAGTATTAGCTGAAAATATCATCACACCAGCATTAACCAAATTATGATAATTATAGTTTGTTCGATCGTTAGTCTTATGGTCGAAACTTAATACTTTATCATCTTTATCGACAACAACTAAATCGCTATCAAAAGGATGATCATTTGGATGAGTAAGCAAAGTAACATCAGCATTTTTAGCTTTATGAAATTGGTACATTCTTTCAAAATCTACGTCAATAAAAACGTCAGCAAGTAGAAAAATAAAATCGTCCTTTATTTTGTCTTTTAAATTATAAAGTGATCCTGCTGTTCCAAGAAGAAAATCAGGGTTTTCATCAACATATGAAATATTTACACCAAAATTAGTTCCATCTTTAAAATATTGTTTTATTATATTACCAAGATGACCAACAATTATAATAATATCCTTTATTCCCGATTTTTTTAAATTCATTATCTGATGATATAAAATTGGGTATCCAGAAACTTCCAACATCGGTTTTGGAATTGTATCACCTGTAATACTACTTATCCTTGTTCCTTTGCCTCCAGCTTGTATAACAGCTTTCATGTTTACCTCCGTTGTTCTTTTAAAGCTTTTACAGTTTCTTTAACAGCATCATCTGATGTATATTTTGCTTTCCAACCCATATTGTGAATCTTAGTAAGGTCATACTCAAACTTTGGAACGTCACCTTTCCAACCTACGTTTCCACCTGTATATTTATATTTTACATTTTTATATCCTAGTTCCTCACATACAATATCAGCTATTCGTGTTACTGAAGTTGCAGTTTCACCACCAACATTATATATATGTACGCCTGATGCAATTTTCTTTGTCATTAACATGATACAATCAATCAAATCCAACACATAAAGGTATGGTTTTGTCTGTGTACCATCACCTAAAATTTCTAGTTCATTAGGATTATTCATGAGTTTTTTAGAAAAATCATAAATGACGCCATGTGTTAGCCCTGGACCTATTACATTAGGAAATCTAAAAATCATTGTATTAAAATCGTTCATATATGAATATGCGGAAATAAAATTTTCAGACGCAAACTTAGCTGCTCCATAATACGATATTGGAAACAAACCTCCTAAATTTTCTGTTAGTAATTGATCATGCATATTTCCATATATAGC
>CANQDC010000048.1 GCA_947591455.1 uncultured Bacilli bacterium
GGGGTATAATTTATAGAAGTTATGCAACATACCAGGAGAACAAAAGCTATAATGTAATCAAAGGAACAATCCCCGATTTTGGATATGATATTAAACTTGCCTATACAATAAATGGAAAAGATGATAATAAAAATACTTTTCCAAGTAAAGATAGCGATTATGTTGGAAAAAGCGTAGCATGTAAAAATAGTGTTATCGCTGAATGGGATAATGTTAATTGGGGATTAAAGAATATAACTAACGCAAATAATTCAGAAACGATCCGATGTATTGTAGATTTTAAAGTCAAAGAAACCTTTAGTGAAAAAGTAGAACCAGGGGATTATGTATCTATGACGCCTGTTGCAGAAAGTTATACGATATCAAAAGAATTAACTGGGTATACGGAAGATCAAACAATAACACCAAATGAACTTACTTTATGGCGAGTATTACAAATAAATAGTGATGGAACTATTGATATGATTAGTGAATATACCTCGAGTAACGAGATTATTTTTCGAGACCAAACAGGTTATAAAAATGTTGTAGGTGTATTGAATGATATAGCTAGTGCTTATACAAATAGTAACTATACAGCAGGTTCAAGATATCCAGGATATAATGGCCAAACGGAGTTTATTACAGTATCTTTATCATCAGAAAATTTAGATACTGAAGCAAAAGGAGCCGGAGAAGGATATAATACGGGATCACATATGAATGATTTTAATTTAATACAATCGGTACTATATACAAGAACTACTTATTCTGTAGGAAAACAAGGGGAAGATAATGGTCTAGTAGGTTATTGGTTTTCAGGGCGTAACATATCAGCTCCATATAAAGCGGATTTTAATTTTGATGTACTTTTTTGTGGACTTTCTGTAGAGAGTAATAATAATCTTGGCATTCGTTCGCTATATGGATTAGGAGGAACGAGTGGAACAAAAATATTTGCTTGGGGAAGATTTTTAAGACCTATAATTACCTTAAAAGCCAATTTAACAGCTACGGGTGAAGGTACAAAAGAAGAACCTTGGTCTTTTGAATAATTTGTGTTTTCACTGTATTGTTGCTATTAAATTCCTTTTAAATCTTGCTAATCCCGATGTTTAGTGTTATAATTCTAGTAGCTAAATTCGAAAGGAGGGATTATATGACAAAAGTAGTGGTCAGCAATGGAAATATTGATGGAGCTTTGAAAAAGTTTAAAGCTAAAGTTGCTAGAAGTGGTGTCCCTTCTGAAATAAAAAAGAGAAAGCACTATGCAAAACCTGGTGTTAAAAGAAGAGAAGCTAAAAAAGAAATGATACGTAACGCACATAAACATAGAAATTATTAATAGGTGATCTAGATGTTTGAAAAAATTAACCATGATATGGTAGCAGCTATGAAGGAACAAAATAAGTTTACTTTATCTGTTTTACGAATGTTAAAGAGTGCTTTACAAATGGAAAGCATTAATAAAAATAGTGATCTTACGGATGATGATGTAATTGCTGTGATTAAAAAACAAATTAAAATGCGTAATGATTCTGTTTTGGATTATCGAAAATACAATCGTATGGAAGAAGTAACTAATTTAGAAAAAGAAATCGATATTTTAAAATCTTATCTTCCTGAAGAATTGAGTGAAGAAGAGGTTCTGGCTAAAATAGATGAAGTATTTTTAAGTGTAAAACCTACCAGTATGAAAGATATGGGAACGATTATGAAAGAATTACAATGTATTTCTAGTCGTACAGATATGAGTCATGTATCGAAAATGGTCAAAGATAAATTAATGAATTTATAAAATGAATAACTATAGAGAAATGAAATCTATAGTTTTTTTATTTAGAAATACATATAGTTAATATAGGTGAAGCACATGCACTTATATAAAACAATGAAAAATTTTCTAATGGATTTTGATTATTATATCGATATTTATGAAAAAAAAATTCATGTATTTAATTATATTGATATTTTAAAATTAAATGATACAGAAATAAAATTATTAATGCCTTCTTTTACTTTGCATCTTACAGGGAAGAGTTTTTCGGTGAAACAACTGGAAAAGCGAGAAATATTGATAGAAGGATATTTAGAAAATGTGAGGTTTATAAATAATGATTAAACATTATATTTTCATTAAAACAAAAACAAAAAATAAAGATAAATTATTAGTAAAGTTTTATAAAAACCATATTTCTGTATATGATTGTTTTGTTGATCATGGAGAGTTTTATATAAAAATTGCTGCCGATGATTTAGTGAATGTGCAAGATAAAATCGTTACAACAAAATTTGAATATGTCACGGATACAGGCGTTTATCATTTAAAAAATATTATTACTCCTTTAAAAATGGTTTCTGTTGGATTGTTTCTTTTTTTCGTTTTTTTATTCAGTCATGTCATTGTTTCAGTAGAGGTGATTCATTCGAATAAAGAAATTCGCCAACTGGTTCAAAGTACGTTAGAAGAGTATGGAATAAAAAAATATACTTTCTATAAAAATTATAATGATTTACAAGAAATTAAAGAAAAAATATTAAATGAGTATAAAAATCAATTAGAATGGTTGGAAATTGAACGGGTTGGAATGAAATATGTTGTTCGAATTGAGGAGCGGATTATCAATTCTATTCCACAAGAAGAAAAATATTGTCATATTGTAGCAAGTAAAAGTGGTATTGTTTCTACTGTACGAAGTACGAAGGGAGAAATTTTAGTTCAAAGTGGCATGTATGTATCTGAGGGCGATCGTTTAATTACAGGAGAAATTGCTTTTAATGAAGAAGTGAAAAATAATGTATGTGCCGAGGGAAATGTATTGGCTGAGGTGTGGTATACAACAACCGTTCATTTACCAATAAATCATGCGAAAACAAATCGTACCGGGAAGTGGCGTTTTAATTTGGAAGTAGAAACGTTAAAAGGAAAATATAAAATATTTAAAAGTCGTTTAAAAGAGTATGAAACGGAAAGGAAGAAATTGTTTACTTTATTTAATATTCATTTTTATCTTTTAAAAGAGTACGAGATTACTAAAGAAGATTTAAAGTATAGTTTGGAAGAGGGGGTAAGAGAAGCACAACGTTTAGCTGATCAAAAAATAAATCTTCAATTAAAAGAAGAGGAAAAGATAAAATCACGAAAAGTTTTGAAAAAAAGTATAAATAATAGTACAATAGATGTAGAACTATTTTATGTAGTGATTGAAAATATAGCTAAAGTGGAAGAATATACAGTAGAATTAGAAAAAGAGGGTAGTTAGATGATATTAGATACATTAACAGATGCCATTATTGATGTATGGCCAATGCTGATTATTTTTTTGATTGTTCTTGTGACCATTCGAATTTCTTATATACGCATTAATCATGAAAAGTTTGTCTTTTATCGAGAATTTTTGAATTTGGTATTTATTATTTATATTCTGTTATTGTATCAATTATTAACGAGTACGGAATTAAATAAGATGAGTGGTTTAAATTTAATTCCTTTTACAGAAATATTTCGTTATAAGATAGGGAGTTCTTTATTTATTTATAATGTAATTGGAAATATTTTCGTATTTATTCCTTTTGGATATTTTGTTTCTGGGTATGTAAAAGCCTCAAGGGTATCGCATATTTTACTGATTAGTTTTATAAGTAGTTTAACAGTTGAATTGGTTCAGTTAAATATTGGTAGATCGTTTGATATTGATGACATTATCTTAAATGTTACGGGTAGTATTATTGGATTCTTATTATTTATTGGTTTGACAGCGATTAAAAAACATTTACCAAAATTTTTCCAAAGTGATTTATTTTATAATTTGCTTTGTATTCTTTTGTTTTTGGTTTTATTCTTTTATTTTACTAAGATTATAGGTTTAGGGTGGTTTTCGTGGATATAGAAATTATAAATGAATTTGGGTATCAAGAAGAGTATGACTATTTATATCAAGTTATTGATTTAACTTTAAAGAAGGAAAATATTGAAAATGCGATTGTATCGATTGTTTTTGTATCAGAAGCACGAATTCAAGAAATTAATCAAAACTATCGTCATATAGATCGCGTTACTGATGTGATCTCTTTTGCTTTTGAAGATTATGTAAAGCTTAATTATGGAGATAATACGGTACGACCTTTGGGGGAAATATATATCTGTATTCCTAGAATGCAAGAGCAAGCGGTGATGTATGGGCATTCAGAAAAGAGGGAGTTGGCCTTTTTAACGGTACACGGTTTATTACATTTACTCGGATATGATCACATGAACAAGGAAGAAGAAAAGGTTATGTTTGACCGCCAGGAGTTGATTTTAAATGAAGCAAATATCAAGAGAGGAAATTAAGAAAAAGGGCTTTAAACGTTTTTTAGCTAGTATATCTTATTCGGTACAAGGTTTGTTTTATGCCTATCGGTATGAACAAAGTTTATGGATTCATGCTCTATGTTCTATTTTTGCGATTGCTTTAGGAATTATCTTTCAAATCAAGTTATCAGAATGGGCGATTGTTTTTATTGCTTTGGGAATTATTTTGGGTATGGAGTTAATTAATACGGCGATCGAAGCAACTGTGGATTTGATTACTTTAGAAATTCATCCTTTAGCCAAAATCGCTAAGGATTGTGGCAGTGCAGCCAGTTTTATTATGTCTTTTGTGGCTTTAGTCATTTGTTTATTTGTATATGGACCATATTTTATGAAAGTATTGGCCATTTTATGAGGGAAGTGGTGAGATGAGAAGTGGTTTTGTAAGTTTAATTGGACGTCCAAATGTAGGGAAAAGTACTTTATTAAATACTTTAATCCAAAAGAAAATTGCCATTACATCCAATAAGGTTCAAACGACGAGAAATATTATTCAAGGAGTTTATAATGAAAAAGATACGCAAATTGTATTTGTAGATACTCCAGGGATTCATAGAGCAGATAGTAAATTAGGAAAAATTTTAAATAAGCAATCTTTTTCATTAATTCGGGATGTGGATGCGGTTTTATTTATCGTGGATGCTTCGACTTCTTTAGGAAGTGGAGATAAATTTATTTTAGAATCTTTAAAGGCAAGCAATGCTCCTGTTATTTTGGTTATTAATAAAATTGATAAGATTCGTGATGAACAACTTTTACTTACGATTGAAGCTTATAAAGATTTGTTTGCTTTTTCAGATGTTGTTCCGGTCAGTGGATTAAAAAAAGATAATATTGATGTTTTAATTAAAGTAATTAAAAAATATTTAAAAGATGATGTACGATATTTTGATGAAGGTACAATAACCAGTAATAGCGTTTATTTTATGGTTAGTGAACTCGTAAGAGAAAAGTTATTAGAGTTAACTATTGAGGAAGTTCCCCATAGTATAACTTGTTTGACTACCCATTTTGAAGAAAAAGAAAATATAGTCAATATTTCTGTTGATATTATTGTCGATCGAGATTCAATTAAAAAAATTGTTATTGGGAAAAAAGGAGCCCGCTTAAAAGAGGTGGGCATATTGGCAAGACAGGATATCGAAGAGATGCTCAATAAAAAGGTCTATTTAGAGTTATATGTTAAGACAATTAAAAAATGGCGAGAAAAAGATAAACTTCTTCATGAATTAGGTTTTAATGATTTTGAATAAAATTCTTGTTTATCCCTCAATATATATATAGAAGGGATGAGTGAGAAAAAATGAATAAAAAAGAAGCATGGAATCAATTTAAAAAAACTGGGAAAGTAGAAGATTATTTAGTATATGCTAGTAAAAAGCGAAGTGAATAAAAATGATAACAAAAGTGGAAGGTATGATTGTACAGGAAACCCCTTACGGAGATTCTTCTAAAATTATTCAATTATTTACCAAAGAATATGGAATCATAGGAATCATGTGTAAAGGTGTGAAGTCACCAAAGAGTCGGCTTCGGGCTTTAACCATGAAATTTACTTATGGTTTTTTTTACATTTATTATAAAGAAGGAAAATTATCTATTTTAAAAGATGTTGATGTTTTAGATGATTTTCAAATTTTAAAAAATGATATTCTTTTGATTAGCTATTTAAATTATATTACTGAACTTGCTTTACAAGTCTATAAACATAGTCAATCAAAGGAAATATATCCTTTATATATAGGGATTTTAAAAAAAATGAATGAGAAAATGGATCCATTAATTTTAACGAATATTTTGGAGTGTAAGTTTTTACCTTTTTTAGGAGTTGGGTTAGAATTAGATGCTTGTATTGTTTGTGGTCGCAAAACGAATATTTTAACGATTGATGCTGATGCAGGAGGATATATTTGTAAAAACTGTTATACCAATCAAAAAATTGTGAGTGAGAAAGCCATTAAATTATTACGGATGTATTATTATATTGCTATTGATTCGATTTCTTCCATTAAAATTCATGAAGAAGTGGCAAGAGAAATCAATTTTTTTATCAATCAGTATTATGAACGTTATACCGGATTATATTTACATAGTAAAAAATTCTTAAATCAAATGTTAAAAATCGTTGATTAAATCATATGCCAATATGATTTTTTTTTGATTGACGCAGTATACACACTATGATATGATAAATCGCAGCAAAAAGAGGGGATTTTTTTGGAAAGTATACGAAGAGAAGTGAATGAGTCTGTATTATTGATAAATGATTTAGATTATGATAAAAAACATAATTCTTATTATCATTATGATAAAATTATGGCTTTTGGAGGAGATAATTTTAAAGGCGTTTGTGAATCTTTACAGATTGGGGGAGAGCAAGCTTTACTGGTGAATGGAAGTGGCGATCAACCCATTGAGTTAATTTATCAAAATTTTAAAGAAATCGATGTATTTGATATCAATCTTTTATCTAGACATATGCTTAATTTAAAGATTGCTGCCATAAAAGCTTTAAATTATCAAGAGTTTGAATTGTTTTCGAAAATGTTATTCAAAAATACTGAATTATTTCAAAAAGTATTATTTTTCTTGGCGGAAGAAACAAAAAAATATTTTAAGTTATTATTTACTTTTAAACCAAAACGAGAAATTTATGATGGTTTATTTACTCATAAATATTCGCCGATTTGTGCTAGTATGTGGGAATACTCTCAACAAAATTTTTCAGTATATAATGAAAATGAATTTTATGAGATTAAATATAAATTGTTAAATGATCCGAATTTAAAGATTCGTTTTTGGAATTTTGATTTGTTTCATCCGCAAAAATTTACTAAGAAGTATGATTTTATTTATTTTAGTAATATTTTGCTTTTTCAAGATTGGCATATTGATTTTTTTGTTTCTAATTTATTACCAAAATATCGAAATCTTTTAAAAGAGAATGGTTGTTTGATTTTCTTTTATATGCATTATTTTTATGTTGGATTAAATCATGGCTTTGAGACGAATGATTATTTTGATCGTTATACGCAACGGAAAAATACAAAAATATATGAAGAGTTAAAGAATAGTATTGAAATTGAAAAAAGGATTCCGGCATCGGGATTTGGGTATGGACTTGGAGATGCAGATATGGTTTTGGCTCTTAAAAAAAAGCATGTCAAATTTTTATGAAAATGTCAGTAAAAAATTATAAGAAAATGTCAGTGAAGTGAAATGAATATAACAAATAAG
>CANQDC010000049.1 GCA_947591455.1 uncultured Bacilli bacterium
TTTTAAATCTCTCATAGTTTCCTCCTATTATCTATTTATGATTTAAAAGTTTTTCAATAGCTTTAAGTACTCCTAATTTCCCATAGGAATAAGTTAAACTACCTTGTTGATAAGCAACAAAAGGGTCTCTTAAAGGGCCATCACAAGAAAGTTCTATACTACTACCTTGCGTAAAAGAACCACTCGCCATAATAATTTGATCATCATACCCTGGCATATCTGAAGGAATTGGTAAAAAATTAGAATCAACAGGAGAACCGGATTGAATCCCTTGACAATAATTAATTAAATCATCAGGATTATGAAAAATAATATTTAAAACAATATCGGCTCGTTCTTCGTTGGATCTAGGTTCTACTGAATATCCTAATTTTTCCAACATAAGACTTGTAAATATAGCTGTTTTTAAGCTACTGGCCACCACACTAGGAGCAAAGAAAATTCCTTGCATAAAGCTTTTAGTAATTCCTAAAGTAGGTCCAACATCCTCACCTTCTCCTGGCAAAGTCAATCTTTCTCCACACAACCGAATTAAATCTTTTCTTCCCACAATATAAGCCCCATTTGGAGCAATACCTCCCCCTAAATTTTTAATTAAAGAACCAACTACAATATCAGCCCCCACTTCACTTGGCTCAATACTCGATACAAACTCACAATAACAATTATCAATCATTATAATGACGTCTTTATCAATTGCTTTAATAAATTGAATAACTTTCTCTATCTTATCAATTGTTAAACTTTTTCTTGTTGAATACCCTTTACTTCTTTGAATCTCAATTACTTTTACTTTATGATTTTCTAAATACTCTTTAATTTTTGGATAATCAAAATCATGATCAACTAAATCAATTTGCGCATAAGTTACACCAAAACTTTTTAAAGAACTAGGATTCTCTTTAATCCCAATCACTTCATGTAAAGTATCATAAGGAAGCCCAGAAATAGATAAGAATATATCTTTAGGTCTTAATAAAGCAAATAAAGCTGTTGATAAAGCATGTGAACCAGATACAAATTGATTTCTCACTAAAGAGGCTTCTGTTTTAAAAATACTTTTAAAAATACCTTCCAATTTCTCACGACCAAGATCATTATATCCATATCCACTGGTTCCATGAAAACAATCTTCTGTTACTTCATTCTCTTGAAAAGCTTGTAATACTTTAGCAGAATTCAAATCACATAACGCATCAATCTTTTTAAATTGACTTTCTAATTCTTGTTCACATTCAATAGCTAAATTACTTACTTTTTGACTAATTCCCATCACTTCATAACAATTCATCGTCTTACTATTCCTTCCTTTTCTATTTCAAAATCTGTATTTATTAAATGATATAAAGAATCAACAATTTGGCGATCTTCGGCATAATTTCCCATATGTATTCTTTCCCCATTCGAAGAAAATTGAGCAAAAGCAAACAATTTATTTTTATCAAAATAAAAACGATTTTCTAAAAACCAAGCTCTTTGTTCAGGAGTAATATATGGTGGCAAATAAATCATACTGGTTTCACTAATACATATAACTACATGCCCCTTACTTGCTAAAAAAGTATGCCACATATCTCCATAAATAGGATCATCACCAAACTCTTTTAATTCCTCCGGTATTGGTAATTGATTTTGTTCACAGAATTCTTTTGATTTATTAAAATGAAATTCTCCATAATGAATATCTTTAATCCAAACTTTCGTATCAGGTAAAAGAAATTCATTAGGAATAATAATAGACGCTATTTTCAAAATGTCCCTCCATCTACTCGAATAATTGCATTATTTATATAACTTGCTTCTTCACTCATTAGAAAAGCAACAACATTAGCAATTTCTTCTGGCTCAGCAAATCTTTTTAATAAAATTTTTTCTTGCTCTTCTTTAATATAATTAGGATTCATTTCTAAAACAGGTTGCGTCCTTACCCAACCAGAGGCAATGGCATTTACACGAACACAAGGAGCCAATGCTTTAGCAAAATTATGCGTTAAAGAAATCAAACCAGCTTTAGAAGCATCATAATCCATAGAAAATATTTCATTGGTATCAATTCCATTGGTTGATGTAATATTAACAATATTTCCTTTACTCATTTTTTTAAAATATTGCCCAACATATTTACTCATTAAAAAGGCTCCTACTAAATTCGTATCAAGAACTTTTTTAAATTCATCTTGTGTTTTTTCTTCAAAATAATTATCTATGGCAATGCCAGCATTATTTACTAAACAATCAATACTTCCAAACTCTTGAATGACAGTTTGAATCATTCTTTTTACATCTTCTTCTTTTGAAACATCCGCACAAATGGTTAATACTTGTATAGAATATTTTTCTTCTAATTTCTTTTTTAACTCTTTGGCTTGTTGTTCACTCTGTAAATAATTTATAACTATTTGATAATTTAAAGAAGCCATTTTCTCGGCAATTGCTGCTCCAATTCCTCGACTTGCCCCTGTAATTAGGACTACTTTTCTTTCCATATAAGAATTCTCCTCTTTATCAGCTATTGTATCATAAAATGAAAAAGAATTCATTATTTCTAAAAAAAAATTCGTATACAACGATACGAATTTAATTAATTGTTTTTATTTTTAATAAAGAAGTAAAAGCCTAAAACAATTAAAGTAGCTCCCCCACCAACAATTGGTAAAATTGGCATTTTATGTTCTTCTTTGGTATCTTCTAAAGAACTTTGGGTTTTCTTCTCTTCTTTTTCTTCTTGTTCATTTGTTTCTGAATCGTACTCATCATTTTCTTCTTTAGAATCACTTGTAGATGTATCTTCGGTAGAATCCTCTATCGTAGTACTATTTTGATTCTTATTATTAGAAGAAGTTATTTTCTTAGAACTTTTAGTACTTGGAAGAACTGGATTATTTTCTTCTACAATAGTATTTGTTTCGTCCTTATCATCTTTCGTTTCATTAGATGAACTATTTGGAGCAGTTGATGGTGTTTTTTCCTCTTCTTGAGGAGTAGATTCTGGTTCTTTTGCAATAATCCAATCAACCTCTGCAAGAGCACTTCCTATATTTCCCGCTTCATCTCTAAATTGGAAAAGGAATGATCCATTTTTTGTAAATGTATATGTATCTTTACCATCATTATTTAATATCGTAACATTCTTTTCTAACGGTGATAATTTCACTGTTACCGGATCAGTTGTTTTAGATAACGTACTATAAGTAAATTCAGCCATTGGAGCTTCCCGATCAATCCAATCAACATCGATTTTGGCAGGTTCACCAACATTACCTGCTGCATCATGATAAGAAATTGTATATTTTGCATTATCTTCAAAAGTCATCATCCATGTATTTTCACCATAATCAGGAACTTTAGAATTATCTTTAAATGCTTCCTTATCAAATTTTTGTAAATTGACCTCTCCATCAAAAATGACATTTTCTGAAAAAGTAATAAAAGCCATTACTTCATTATTAGTAGATTTTTTTGTACTATAATTTATAGATTTTACTGTAGGAGTAGTTCGATCAATCCAATCAACAACTGCTGTTGCTGAACCTTCTACCCCATTTTTATTTTTGAAAGTAAACGTATAACTTCCATTTTCTTTAAATACATGCGTATCTGTTCCATCAATCACTGTACCCTCTGGATAGTTGACCAAACGAGCGACAACATCTTCAGTCGTTGGTACTGTAGTACTATATTCAATTTCCGCAATTGGAGTAGGACTCTTTGTTGAATCTTCATATAAATTAAACATAGAAGCTGTAATAAAGTTTCCTTGTGTTTCTACTCCCGTAAAACGAACATAACGAGCTTCAACAGGTTCATCAAAATTAAATGTTTTTACACTATCATCTGTTGACCAACCACTTGGTTCTCCAACAACTTGCCAGTCTTTGCCATCTAAACTAACTTCTATTTTAGCTGTTTTTACTCGACCATTTAAAGCTCCTGAACCCGGAGCTCCATTACCAGGTCTTGGCACATAATCTAAAGCACTTAAATAATAGTTATAATCTAATTTTAAGACAATCCATTTTTCTTTATCACTACCATCCCAAGCAGAATGCCAATGAGTATTTAAATTACCATCTAAAACATTTTTAGCATATCTTTGTTGACCAGCAGCTTCTGTTGAAAAGGAATCGACACTAACATGAGAAACAGGAATATATTTTCTAGTTTCCGTATCTGTATCACTAGTAAAATGGAATAATAATTCATCACTAGCTAAATAAGTACCTGTAGCTTGCATACGAATATAGACATTCTTATCCCCTGTTAAATTTGGAGACGCTTGTTCATAAGAAGTCCAAGTATCTTCACCTTCTATACGCCATTCACTATTTAGATCCACCCCTACTACACGGTTTTCTAAATCATTAGCATATAGATTGGCATTCGCTATATTAAATTTTTGAATATCAATTTTAAATAAATTTTCTTCTTTATAGTCTACACCAACAATATGTACATATAGATCATTTTGATCTGTAATACTAGCTAATTCTTCATCCTTTAATTGCCACTTGTGATCTTCTTCCGCAGTAAAAGTAGCATCATGCCAATTTTGAGCACTTCCAATACAAGCGGAACCTTCTAAACAATAATCAAAATGAACTCCTGAATTAGTAAATTGTAGTAAAACTATTTTTCCAGCATCTTCTCCATCAAAGGAAAAAGAAGCTAAATCATCATCAATTTTACCAAGCAAATATTGAGCTTCTTTACGTACGGCGTAATCTTGAATAGACTCTTTAGATGTAGCCACACTCGCTATTTGTAAAGTTTTATTTTGAGCCATCATAAATTGATAAGCCAATTGTTGATCTGTAAGATTTTCAAAGATTTCTTCTCCTAAATGATACATTGGCAATGGATAATATTTTAAGGCATCAAATATTTCTACAGCCAAATCAAGAAATTCTTTTTCACTCTTATGTAACTCTTCATAACTTTCAATAATTCCATACCAAGCATCAATATTTAATGGTAAAGCTTCTACTGATTCTCTATAAAGTTTTAACTTTGTTTCTGTATCTGTATATAAATCGGCTTGTAAATAAATTTCTCTTGAAGTTTGATACTTATCAAAATCATTTAAAGCTCCTTGGGCAAGTAAAACATAATTCACAACACCTTCTGGGAATTTCGTCGTAGCTAAATACTCTTCATCTCCCCAACCTAAAGGCATACGAACACTTAATTTTTCTGTTTTATTAGAATTTGGCCAATCAGAAACATCATTATCAATCGTCCAATAGCCAAGTCCATCACTATTCTCACGATAATAAATTAAAGCAGCATGTCCAGGTTGATTAATAACAGAAGAAGGGGTACCATGAACTCCTCGGATATTTGAACCAATTTTTGAGATTCCTCCACAAACGGCTCCATTATCTAAATTCATCCATAATTTTTTAACTCCAGGACGGTAAGTAACGTTATATTTTGTATTAAAGTTACCATATTTTGCATCCCATTCAAGTCGTTTACTTAAATCATGATATTCTGGTTTTTCATAATCTGGCCAGATATATTTCATATATTTATGAGGTTGTAAATAAGTTTCTTCTTGATTTTCATGTTCATCAATAAACTTTTGAGTATATTCATTTAACCATAGAATTTCTTCATCATCAATAATATTATTTAAAACATAACGCATTTCTTCTATTTCTAGATGTTCAAACCATTTTGTTTGATCTTGACGAGAAGATACAATGAATTTACCATTTTTATGTAAATCTTTATAAATTTGATATCTAACTACAGCATCTGAAATATTTTCAGGAGAACTTAAATCCATCCATAACCCTACCGTATCCGAATGGGTAAGAGATAATGTAATAGCCATTCTCTTATATAAATTTCCTAAAACCGTTCCATATTGAGTCGTATCAGTAATAGCAAAATCACTCTTATAATTCTTTAATAATTCTGTTAAAACAGTTAAAGATTTAAAATAAGAACCATCGGGTCTTCCACCCATCATATACATCCGTAAATTTTCTAAATCTTCTGTTAACCACTTATATGTTTCAACATTTTCAGGACTCGCACTTAAGAATTTTTGTAAAGTAAATTCCCCTACTTCTTTTACAAAACTTCTTTGTAACAATAATAATTCATACTTTTCATCTTGCAAATTTGTACCACTGACATTTGGATATTCCTTCTTTATTTTTTCTTCAATTTCTGCTAAAGAAATCCCACTATTTTCTTCTTTATAATTTTCTTTAATTAACTTAGAATCCGCCCAAACAGAGTGATCATTCCCTTGTTGACCATTATCATCTGCTACCAATCTTAAATAGTTCGCATCACGAATATCAATTTTTACAAACTTAGCAGCATTACTACTTTTTAAAGCAGTAGGATTGGCATCTGTTTGTAAATCCCATTTTTGGCCATCTACAGATGTATAAATATAAAATTTAACTCCATTCCCATTATTATAAGATGTCTCATTTACTCCATAAAAAGTAGTAAAATAAGCATATTGTTTATAATTTCTTAAGTCGATATCTATAGTAGAATCAGCATGTGCCCAAATTCCCTTATCAAAAGAAAAATTAGAATTATCAACCTTTATTGTAATTGGTGTATTGGAAGACGTTTTATCTCTAAAAATTTGTCCCCAAGCCGTTTGTGCCTTCATAAAAGGCAAATCAGATACATACACATAATCCAATTCATTATTGGCTAAATAAGTATTTATATTTCGATTATAATACTCTTTTTTATTTCCTTTATTTTTAAAATTCACATAATCAATCGTAACTAAAAAACTACAAACAAACAAAATAGCTACCACTAACAATTGAATTTTTCTTTTTTTACTCATATTTTTCATAACAAAGCCCCTCTCTTTTGCCCATATTATATAAAATTAACAAAAACTTTGCAACAAAAAAATGATAAGTGTTCATTTTGATAACGATATCCGAATTAAATATAAATTTTGATTTGGATATCCGAAATATAAATAGACCCATATAA
>CANQDC010000050.1 GCA_947591455.1 uncultured Bacilli bacterium
ACTCGCAATTTAATTATAATACATTTTTCTCAAAATAAAAAGACTATTAACAAATTTTACTTTGTCGACAGTCTGAACTTTATTCACAAATAAAGTTCTTTTTTTTTAATTTATCAATTTGAAGATTGATATCCATACCATTTAAAACATAAGAGCCTGAAACAGCCATATCCACTTTGGAAGCAATAAATTGAATCGTTTGATCATCAATTCCACCATCCACATTTATTAAAAAATGGGCTTTATTCTTTTCTCTTAACTCATAAAGTTGATTAATTTTTTCGATAGCAACAGGTAAAAATTTTTGACCCCCGTATCCAGGAATCACCGACATAATAACTACTTCATCAATTGTATGCATAAAAGGGGCAATTAACAAAACATCACTAAAAGGATTCAAAGCAATCCCTACTTTGATTCCTTTTTCTTTAATATATTGAATAATTTCTTCAACATTTGTAGTAGCTTCATAGGGAAAAATAATACACTCTGGATGAATACTTGCAAAAAAATCAATATAATTTTTTAAATGCAACGTCATTAAATGTACCTCTTTCGGTTTTTTATTTTGCTTTAATAACTCTAGCTTTTCTTTCGTAAAATCCGTTTTAGTAGTAACAAACAATCCATCCATTACATCAACATGAATCGAATCGGCCTTAGAATTTGCAATTTGTTCTAAAGTCGTTGCCAAATGATGATTACTTTTTAAAAAAGATACTGATATTTTCATAATTTCCTCTTATTCTTTCGTAATAAAACGTAAATAATTTTCATATCTACTTTTTAAAATCAAATTTTTTGCTACCGCATTTTTCACTTCACAATGATTTTCTTTATAATGCATACAATCCTTATATTCACAAGGATACAACGGAAACTCAACAAAACTATTTTTAATATCCTCTAAAGTACATCCTCGAAAATCTAAGCTTGAAAAACCAGGGGTATCAGCAAGATAAAAATTTTCAAAAGAAAATAATTCCACATGCCGTGTTGTATGCTTTCCTCGACCTAAAGCCATAGATATTTCATCTGTCTTTAAATGCAATCGGCTATCTAATCGATTTAACAAGGTACTTTTTCCAGCTCCCGTTTGTCCCGTTACAACAACTATTTTATCTTTTAAAATTGTTTTTATTTTTTTCGTCTCAGTATTTTCAAGCACATCATATCCTATTTTTTGATAATATTTCTTAATCTGGGTAATTTCTTTTTTCTCTTGTTCATTTAGCAAATCCATTTTTGAAAAACATAAAATAGGTTGAATATGGTGTATACAAATAATGGCAATCATTTTATCTAATAACTGTAAAGATAAATCAGGCATTTTAACACTCACAACAATCAGAGCACAATCAACATTAGCAATCATAGGACGCTCTAAAAAATTTTTTCGAGGTAAAATTTCTAAAATATATTTCTTTTCATAATCAATAATACATTGATCGCCGACAAGAGGAGTAATTTTTTCTTTGCGAAATCTTCCCCTTGCCTGACATTCTATCGTTTCCTTACCGACACATACACTATATAAATTACTAATTATCTTAACAATTTTTCCTTCCATCAACATAACCCTGCTAATCTTGCTTCTTCACTACAACTATCTTCATCAGGATCCTCAACACTTTGCGCCACTTTTATTTTTAAACTTTGGCCAGCAATAATCGTATAATCTTTTGGTTTATCTTGATAGTAAATCGATCCTTCAACATAATCATTCGTTGGCGTATACTCAACATTTAATTTAATATTATATTCCGTACAAAAAGCTTCCACATCGCTTACAGAATAACTTCCGTCCGTAAAATCTGGGTATTTACTGACAATATTAGGAATATATAAAGTAATCGTATCCCCAACAGATAATTTTTCATCCGCTTTTACAGATTGTTCAATAATTTCTCCATCTTTATATTGAGTTGCATCATCCACTTCTCTTTTTTCAATCAAAACTTGTAACCCTAAAGCTTCTAAGGCTCCCTTAATTTCTAAGTAATTTTTGCCTAAATAATTTTCGATAGTAATTTTCGTATCCCCTATAGAAACATATAAAGTAATAACCGTATTTTTTGTTCTTTTACTATTCGCTGCTGGATTGGTTTTTATAATATGACCTTCTAAAATATCACTGGAAGATTGCTCCTGTTGCTCATCACTAATTTTAAAACCACTATCCTGTAATTTCTTAATGGCATCATTGATCGCCATATTGGTAACATCGGGAACGGTAATTTCTTTTTCATTAGTAATCACTGGAATTAATAATACAACCGAAGTAATAATGACTACCAGTCCCGTAAAAATAGAAGCAAGTACAATCAATACTTTATTTTGCTTTTTCAAATCATCTTTCGTAATTTGTTTAGCAATTGGTTCTTCCTCTTCAACAATTTTTTTAGGAGTATCTTTTAACATTTTACTAATTTTCGTATCATCAAAATTATTTTCAGGATACTTAAATTCAATCCTTTTTTCACGAGCACGAGAATCATCCAAACAAGTTTTTAAATCTTCATGCATTTCTCTAGCATCGGCATAACGATTTTTAGGATTCTTAGCTGTTGCTTTTAAAATAATATTTTCAATACTATTCGGTAAATTGGGCAATTCATCTTTAATATTCGGCATCGCTTCTTTTAAATGTTTCAAAGCAATTTCCACCGCATTTTCGCCCCGATAAGGAAGTTTACCGGTTAGTAATTCATACATAACAATTCCCATAGAATATATATCGCTTTGTAATGTGGCTCCCTTACCACTAGCTTGTTCTGGGGGAATATAATGAACACTTCCCATAACAGAATTGGTTTGAGTAAGTTGCGTTGCATTCATAGCCATAGCAATACCAAAATCTGTTATTTTAACAATGCCATTTTCTAAGATCATAATATTTTGAGGTTTAATATCACGATGAATAATATATGAATCATGAGCAACACTCATTCCATCGGTAATTTGAAGCATGATATCAACCACTTCACTCACAGTTAATTTTCCTCTTTTTTTAATTAACTCTTTTAAATGTTTGCCTTCAATATACTCCATGACAATGTAGTAATCCCCATTATCTTCTCCAACATCATAAACTTCAACAATATTAGGATGATTTAAACTACTAGCTGATAAGGCTTCTCTTTGAAAACGGCGAACAAATTTTTCGTCTGTGGCTAAATCTCCACGCAACAATTTCACAGCAACATTTCGATCTAAAATCGTGTCATAAGCCAAATAAACATTCGCCATGCCACCTTCTCCGATACTTTTTATAATTTGGTATCGGTCACTAATCTTTTGCCCCTTCATTATCATTCTTCTTCACCACTTTCTATCACAAGATAAGCTATAGAAATATTGTCTTGTCCCCCTCTGGCATTACTTTTTCGTATTAATTTAATAATTTTTTCTTCGATATCTAAGTCTTCATCATTTAAAACCCGTTCAATTTGTTCAACAGTTAACATATTGGTTAAACCATCACTACATAATAAAATAGCTTCACTAGATAAATCCACATCAAAAATATCCAGTTCTACTTTTTCCATAGCCCCTAAAGCTTTCATTAAAACATTTTTTTTCGGATGAAATTTTGCTTCTTCTTCTGTTAGATCCCCTGCACTAACCAAGAGATTCACTAAAGTATGATCTTTTGTTACTTTATGCAAATGACCATTTTTTAAAACAAAACCAGATGAATCCCCAATATTCCCAAAAATTAAGTATTCTTTGGTTAAAAGAGCTAAAACAAGAGTTGTTCCAAGACCTGTTGCATTGGGATTATTCTCCGCATATTCTATAATTTCTTTATTAATTTCACTGACATTATCATTCAGCCAATTTACAGCATCTAATTTAGAACCAATAGAGGAAATTTTACTAAACCTTTTCCCTAAATGCGTAACAGCCAAACTAGAAGCTACTTCCCCTGCTCTATGGCCCCCCATACCATCGGCTACCATTAAAAGATATTCATTACTGGCATTTTTTAATATTGTTACACTATCTTCATTATGACTTCTAATTTTCCCTGCATCCGTCAAATAAAAGCTTTTCATCTTTCCACCTCTTTGCTTCGCAATTGTCCACAGGCTGCGGATATTTTGCTTCCAAATTCCTTTCTGATGGTTACATTTATGCCATTTTGTTTTAATACTTCACAAAACTTTTTAATTACTTTTTCCTCACTTTTTTTAAATTCTATGTGATTCGTTTCATTATAAGGAATTAAATTTACATAGATATTCATCCCATGTAAAAGTTTTGCAAGCTCTAAAGCACAGGCTTCACTATCATTTATTTCTTTTAGCATAACATATTCTATCGTTACTCGTCTATTAGTATGTTGAATATACTCCTTTATTGCATCAATTAGTTTACTAATACTATACACTTTATTTACTTTCATAATTTTATTTCGAATTTCATCGTTAGGAGCATGTAAAGATACAGCTAAATTAATTTGCAGATCCATATTTTGTAATTCTTTTATTTTAGGTATAATTCCACTCGTCGATAATGTAATATGACGAATACCAATCGCCAAACCTTTTGCATCATTAATAATATGAATGAAATCCATAACGTTTAAAAAATTATCCAAGGGCTCCCCAATACCCATAATTACCACACTAGAAATACGTTCTTGTACTTCTTCTTCAATTAATAAAATTTGACTTACAATTTCATAGGCTTTTAAATCCCGAACCTTTTTCAAACGACCACTTTCACAAAAAGCGCAGCCCATATTACAACCAACTTGACTCGATACACAAACTGAATTCCCATAATCATGATACATTAAAACCGCTTCAACATAATTTTCATCTTCTAACATAAATAAAAACTTACGAGTTAACGTATCTCTTTCTTGTTTAACAATTTTAGGCATAGCAAAAGAGAAGTCCTTTTTTATTTGATCACGTACTTCTTTTTTTATATTACTCCAAGAATCAACTTGAGCATTTTTATGTTCATACAACCATTCAAACACTTGTAAAGCCTTAAACTTTTTCTCTCCAATCGACAGAAAATATTCCTCTAACTTTGGGCGAGTCATTCCATATATATTTTGCATAATTTCACCAAATACATTATACCACAAAAAGCAAACATCCAAATAGTGTTTGCTCACATTTCTATTATTTATTCAGTTTTAAAAGTCCAAGGAGATCCTTCGCTTCCATCTCCACTTATTGGAGTTAAATTCGATTTTAATGTAACAATTGGGCGAATATAAGACCCAGTTTGAAATGTATTACCTGTATGTATTTCACCATTCAGGCCATGAAATCCTCCATTTGAAGTAATATTTCCATTACCATTTATTATTCTTCCATACCATAAATCATCATAATGAGAAGAAGTTCCATAATTATAATCTACAACTAACCAACGAGAAGCAAACCAATAATTTACAATCGTGTCTTGTTCATCAACCCTATAAGCTATTCTAGTATTTAATGCTTTTTGAATTAATGCATAATCTTTTTGATAGAAATTGTCTCCTCCACCATATGGTTCGACACTTGCATCCCAGCCAGCAGCTCCAGTTGTAAAATCTCCTGAAGTTTCTTTTGATAAAGGCTCAGTGATAAATTCTGTTTGCCCATTATATCCAGGATATCTTGAACCTACTGTATAATTACTATTCGTATAAGCACTTGCTAAATCATTTAATACTCCTATATAATTTCTAAAGCCTAATTCTTCTGAAAACCATATTTTATCACTTGATGTATATACACTGATTATATCAATGGTTTCATCTTGATTTATTTGTAAGACACGCCATAAATTTAGTTCATTTGGTTTTATTGTTTGATCTTCTGTATATCCAGTTAACTCTTTTGAAACAGTATAACTTGTTGCAATGGGTGTCATAGATACATAATCTCCTGGTTTTACTTTTTCACTAAAGATTGTCTTTTCTTTAAAATCTACAGTACATCTAATTGTTTCTGCATTGTTTTTATTACTTATATTCTTTAATCCCCAATTAATATTATCCCATTCTGCTGTAACATTATTTTTACATATTACACTGTTTCCTACATATTCACTTTCTTTACTTGGAAAAGAATTTTTATTGTCTTTTTCTCCATTTATAGTATAGGCAAGTTTAATATCATATCCAAAATCAGGGATCGTTCCCTTGATTACATTATAACTTTTGTTCTCCTGATAACTAGCATAACTTCTATAAATTATACCCCCCCCCCAGGATCACACTTGCTATTCCTAGAG
>CANQDC010000051.1 GCA_947591455.1 uncultured Bacilli bacterium
AAGTTTTAAAACGAGATATCAAAAACTAGAAATTTCTAGTCTTTTTTATTTTAATGAAAAATGATATTTGTTATAATACTAAGTAGGAATGAGTAAATTTATGAAAAAAAATAAAAAGATGGATATTTTATATGAAGATAAAGAATTATTAGTTATTAACAAACCGGCCGGACTACTCACTATTGCTACAGACAAAGAAAAAGAACGTACGCTTTATCATCAAGCAAGAGAGTATGTGAAAAAGCAAAATCCTAAAAATAAAATTTTTATTGTCCATCGTTTAGATAAAGATACTTCTGGGGTTGTTGTTTTTGCAAAAAATGAAAAATTAAAATTATTGCTTCAAAAAAATTGGGAAGAAGTGGCTATAAAAAGAGAGTATATTGCAGTCCTCTGTGGAATTCCTAAAATAAAAAAACAGAGAATAGAAAATTATTTATTAGAAACAAAAACTTTGCAAGTTTATACTACTAAAGAAAAGAAAGGGAAACTAGCTATTACGGAGTATGAAGTTTTAAAGAGTAATAACCAATTTAGTTTGGTTCAAATTCATATTTTGACGGGAAGAAAAAATCAAATAAGAGTGGCTATGCAAAGTATTGGGTGTTCGATTGTGGGAGATAAAAAGTATGGAGCTCCCAAAAATCCTATTCGACGTCTTTGCTTGCATGCGAATGCTTTGGAAATTATTCATCCCATAACAAAAAAGAAGTATGTCTTTGAAGCAAAATGTCCTGATATTTTTAAGAAACTAGTTGAAAGTTAGGTGAGAGTATGGAAAGATTACAAAAAGTCATTGCGAATAGTGGATACACTTCACGAAGAAAAGCAGAGGATTTAATTACCAGAGGGCAAGTGAAAGTAAATGGAAAGATTATTAATGAACTTGGAGTAAAAGTTCATAGTACAGATATCATTGAAGTAGAAGGTAATGTGTTAGCTAAAAACGAAAGAAAAGTGTACTATTTGTTAAATAAACCCCGAGGTGTTATTTGTAGTGTACACGATGATAAAAATCGAAAAACAGTAGTATCTCTTATTCCTTGTGAAGAACGAATTTATCCGGTAGGACGACTTGATTATGATACAACGGGTCTTCTTTTATTAACGAATGATGGGATTCTTGCGAATAAATTGATGCATCCTAAAAATAAAATTGAAAAAACCTATATAGCTAAAATTGAAGGAATATTGACGCCTTCTGAATTTTATCATTTAAAAAAAGGAATCGTTATTGAGGGAAGAGAAGTCATTCCAACTCATTTAAAAATCAGAAAAACGAATGAAGAAAATTCCTCTCAAATTGTGGAAATTTCTATTATTGAAGGTCGAAATCATATTATAAAAAAGATCTTTGAATCTTTCCATCATCCTGTTTCTAAATTGAAAAGAGAAGCTTATGCTTTTTTATCTTTAGGAAATTTACAATCAGGAGAATATAGACAATTAACTTTAAAAGAAGTAAAAAAGTTATATAATTTATAATTGGTAGATTTTATGAAAAAGAAATATATTCAAATAAATACGTATCAAGAGTATAAAAAATTTCTAAAAAAAATAAAAATATATAAAAGTTTGTTTTATCAACATATTCTTTTTGTAACAGATAGTAAGATACCGAATGTTGAAAAAATTTGTACGGCGTTAAATATAAAAAAAGATTTAAAAGAGTACAATATATATATGATGAGACTTGTGCTATTTTGGATCTTTTTATGAGTACAAGGAATATTTGTGATTTTAAAGAAAATAAATGTTTTGTGCAAAGAAGGGTGGGGAATAATCATTATAATGGTTGTTGTGGTCCAGTATCTTGTAAATATTTAATAGATGGTCATTGTACAACGCAAAATATTTCCTGTAAATTTTTTTATTGTCCAGAAGCAAAGAAAAAAAATAAACTTTTGCATATAAAAGATATTGATTTATTAAAAGTATTTTCCTTAAGACAAAAAATCATTATACGTCTTGATGTAACATCTAATCGAGAGCAAATTTTAAAAGATTTATCTTCTTATAGTTTTTTATTGGCTATAGCTAAAATCATATTTCGAAATTATCGAATTATGAAATAGGCCAAAATAAAAATAGGAAGTTTCCTATTTTTCGGCCTCACAGCAATGACAATGGTTGGTGCATGCTTGCTCACAATCACAATTTTCTTTTTCTTCTTTCTCTTCCTCTTTTTCTTCTGGACCTTCAACTTTTTGAATCGCACTTGTTGGACAAGATTCTATAGTATTTGTTACATTTTCGTTATCAATATTTTCATTTGATATTACATGTGATTTACCTTCATCATTAAAATCAAAATGTTCAGGATCAATGGCTACGCAAGCACCACATCCAATACATAAGTCTTTGGATACTTCTATTTTTTTCATATCTTTTCATCTCCTATAAAAATTATAAAAGTAAATCTATTAAAAATCAATGAATATATATTTTAAAAATGTCAATTTTATGGTATGATGAAAAAGAATAGTGTAGGTGATATAATGAGTTCAAGGATGGATCGATATTATGAAAATGATAAATTTGTTGGATCGAGAACAAAACGAAACGAGCAATTATATCATGATATAAATCAAAGTGATTTGGATCGAATTCATATATCAAGTAATGCTCATGTGATTGGGGATAATGATATTAACATCGATAAAATAAAAGAATTGTTGGAACATCAATATCGGGAAGAGCCAAAGAAAACAAATATTTTTCCTACACCAGACGAGAAAATAGAAGAAGATATTTCTTATGAAAAAACGAAAGAATATGATATTAATGCCATTTTAGAAAAGGCTAAATCAACTAAAGATTTTGATTATAATCGAGATCGACTTAAAAAAATTCATGATACACAATATGATATTTTAAAAGATTTGAACTTTCCTAATAAATCTTATGAAGAGAGTAAAGTTACTTCTAATAAAGATGATTTAGTGGAACTTATCAACACGATTACAGAAAAAGAAATGACGCGAGAGTTGAATCCATTGGATATATTATCTGATTTAAAGGGAAGTGATAATACAGTTGTTTTGGAAGGAGCTGCTAAAGAATCTTCAAATCAAAGTAAACCTCAAAAGGAGGAAACAGATATTAAAAAAGAGATTGACAAATCTTTTTATACCAATTCTTTATCTTTTACACAAAGTGATTTTGATGATTTTAATGATTTAAAAGAGGATGTTGAATCAAATAAACTTTTAATTCGAGTTTTATTGGCTATTGTTGCAGTTGCTTTAGTTGTTGGTATTCTTTTTTTAGTAAATACGGTTTTTCATTTAAATTGGTTTTAATAGAAGTTTTATTGACTTCTTTTTTTATTTCTCATCATATAGTTAAATATGAGAGCCAAAATGAATCGAAAACGAACAATTACTATTAAATTTTCTCAAGGATTAGGCATTATTTTTGTCTTTATTTTTGGTTTGACTTTTTATTTTATTCATCAATTTAATCAATATATTACTCCTAATTTATTAAATGTAGCAGGAGTCAGTATTAATAAATTAAATGAATCGATTTTAATGCAATATAAAGTAAGTGATATTTATAAAAATGTTCCTTTAGATGATATTATTTTATTGACTAAAAATACAAAAGATGAAATTCTAGCTGTTGATTTTCAATTAGAAAATGCCTATGATGCTTTAAGTGTTATTACTAATTATTTAAAAAATAGTTTAGAAAGTATAAAAATGCGTAATCAAATTTTACAATATTATAACGAAGACTTAAGTTCAGGTTTGGATAGTATTATTCTTACGATTCCTATTGGAGTAGCTAGTAATGGAGTTTTTCTTTCGAATTTAGGACCTAGAATTCCGGTAAAAGTAAGTTATATGGGGTATTTAGCAACGAGTGTACGAATAAAACTTGAAAATTATGGGATCAATACGGTTTTAATTTCTTTATATATTGATTGTTCCATTACTAATGAGATTATTGTACCCAATGTAGATAAAGAAATTAACCATAGTTATAGTATTTTATTAGCTTCTAAAATTATTCAAGGAAAAGTACCCGATTATTATGGAGGCACGTGGGAAACAAAAAGTAACATTTTAAATATTCCTATGGAGTAAAATCTATGGTATAATATAAAATAGGTGAAAGAGTATGGAAGGGAACGTTTTTGTTAATCATGCTATTCATATGGCTATTGAAAAGTATTTAAAAAATAAAAATACTCCAGATAGCGAGGAATTTCAATCTTTTCTTGTTGTAGTCATCCGTATTCTTATTCTTATTTATGGAGAATTGGATATTATCAATCCATATCGGACTCAAAATGAAAAGAATTTAGGTGGCTTTGATGCTAATTTGAAAAAATTTGGTTTATCCGATGCCGCTTTAGAAGAATTTAAGAGTCAATGTTTAGAATATGAAAAAAATGAACAAAACCCAGATTTACTTAAATTCAATTTTATAAAAATTCAACGTATTTTAGTGGATATGTTTCTTTTTAAAAAGTTACATGTTCTAATTAGTGATGAGGAGTTAGCCAATTTCCGTACTCTTTTATATTCTCAAAATGATCCAAATGCTATAAAACTGGCTTTGTATAATCGTTTAACACCAAATTCAACTGAAATTATGGATTATTTAAATAGTAAATTATTTGAACAAAAACACAATTTTGTTCTCACGGAATATAAAGATATTGCTCTTGATAAAGAAGCATATCAACTGGCTGGTTATAATAGTGTTGAAGTCTTAAATATGTCTGATCAAGAGATTTTAAATATTAACAATAAGGTCTATCATTTTTTTCGAATTAAAGATACGGATTTAAATAAAAAGAAGAGATTAGAAAGTGCTATAGAATATTATAAAAAATATGGAAATGCGATCACGAGTGGTAATGGCTATGTGGATATGTTACTATTATCTAGCGTTGTTGCAACAGGTCTTATGATTGCGATAATTATTGCTATGCAATTTGTGGGGTAGATTTTAATGAAAATTACTGTTCATGATATAGAATATAAAGTAGAACGGAATATTAAAGAAGCATTAAATGTCGAAGAATTAGAAGAAAAATTAACGGATTATTTTTATGATTTTGATTATATTTTAGGAGACTATGCTTATGGAAAATTACGTTTGAAAGGGTTTAATAATCAAGAAAATAAAAATTTTAAAACTTATAATGATGTAAGTACTGTTGATACATATTTAAAAGAAAATTGTGCTTATGGTTGTCGTTATTTTTTACTTGCTAAATGCTAAATAACCCAACCCCTTGCATTAATTTTTTTTTTATACTATAATATTTTATAGAATAGCGAGGTATAAGTATGGCAAGTACTACAAATTTAAAATTTCCCGATGGAAGGATACAAGAAAATGTAGAAGTTTTAACAAGTTTTGAGAAAAATAATGAATTGGTTCTTCTTTTTAAAACGGATATAATGGCTAATCAAAATCAAGTTTTTGGATTATGCTATTATGTAGATGGAATGTATCAAAATATCGTTGATCCAGTAAAACAAAAAGAAATTAAAGGATATTTAGTTGATATTTTAAAAGATCGTATGGATAATTCAAATTATCGTGTAGTTCCAGAAGAAATTTTAGTTACGGCTGATCCATATTATCCTTTAGCATTGCGTGAAGCTAACAGTATTACGATTGCTGAAAAGTATACTGCTTTTTTACAATCTTTACAAACAGAGGAAGTAAAAAATGTTGAACAACCAGTAGTAAATGAAACAAATAATATGGTTACTTCTGAAGTGAAAGAAGAAGTACCATCAAATACGATAGAAAATGGAGGACCTTCTACTGTTGATACTAATATAAATTCTCCAGAATCGGTTATTGATCCTTTAACTTATGCAAGTACTTTGGATTCTGCCAATGAAAATGTAGTGCCAACACAAGAGGTAAATACTACGGTTGAAAATGATTTGCCGGATTTAAATGGCGTTATACCTCAAACTCCTGTTGTTGATACTGTAGTAAATCCAGTACCTCAAGAAGAAGTTGTACCAGGAACTATACCAGAAGCTCCACAAATGATTCAACCAAATCCAGATTTAAATGGATTAGAAGCATCAACA
>CANQDC010000052.1 GCA_947591455.1 uncultured Bacilli bacterium
GATCACACTTGCTATTCCTAGAGTTAGGAGGGTATTTCTTACTTTTTTATTTTCTTTATATCTTTCTATTTTCATTTTTCTTCCTCCTATTTTATATCTTTATTATAAGCGAACTTATACATAATTTCAATTAGAAAAAATTATTTTAAAAAACCATTTTGAACAGTCTTAGTATCATTAACAACGATAAAAGCATTTTCATCATATTTTTTTATAAGGGTATTAAGATTTTTTAAATTTTTACGATTAATTTGAAAATATAACATATCTCTTTTATTTCCATTAAAATCATCTTTTAAATCAATCACTGAAACAGCATAATTATGTTTTCGAATAGCATTTAATAAACGTTTATTATCTTTTTGAACAACGACTTGCACTCCAACAATTCCCTTAATAAAGTGACAAGCAATATAAGATCCAATAAAAGTTCCTGAAGCATACCCTAAAGAATAGGAAATTGGAATAAATATACTTTTTACATCAGTAATTAAGGCTTCTCTAGCAACTACAAACCATATAAATACTTCAATAAAAGCAAGAAAAGCAATTAAAAAAGATTTCCCTCTGTTCATAAGCATTGTACGAATTGTTCCAATTGAAACATCCAAAATACGGGCAAAGAAAATTTTAATACATAAAAAAAATAGTTCCATCAAATTCACCTAAAACTATTTTTCCCTACTTTATAAAAAATAAACAAATTCCTATGATAAAAAGTATTAAAATCAAAAGAAAAAACAAAAATAATAAAAGTCCTAATCCATTTTTTTCTTCTTTTCGTTCTTCAAAAATTTGTTTATGGCCCGTATATTTTTCACTAATAAATTGATTTTGATAATTTAATGGATTCTGTTTTAAATTTTCTTTTTGAATTTTTATTTGATCATTATCCATCATCGTACCACAATGTTTACATAAAAAACCTTCACTAGGTAACGGTTTTCCACATCTTTTACAATTCATATTTTCCACCTATTCTTATTGTATAAATTTTTTTAACAATTTTCAATAATATAAAAAATAAAATCTGGGAATAAAAAAATAAAAAGTCATTCATTTTTCGACATTTTTTTTAATAAAGCAGTGATACCATGAATTTATTGAAAGTGAGGTGCGTTATGCGCAGTAGAGTTAAATGGTTTAAAGATGAGAAAGGGTATGGATTCATAAAATATACAGAAGATGAAGACATTTTTGTTCATTATTCTTCTATTATACAAGATGGTTATAAAACATTAAAAAAGGATGATGAGGTAGAATTTGACTTAATCCATACTGCCAAAGGATATCAAGCCATTCATACTAAGAAAATAAATCAATAAGAGAAGATTTTTTCTTCTCTTATTATTTTATTTTTTTCCATTTCCAATTACGCACTTCTGGCATATCTATTCCATATTCTTTAATATAGTCTTTGTGCATAACCAGCATATTCTTACAATATTCTGCACAATAAGCACTTTTTTCTTCAAAATTTGGTAAATGTTTTAAAGCTAATAAAACTAAATGAAAACGATCTACTTCATTTAAGACACGCATATCAAAAGGTGTCGTAATGGTTCCCTCTTCCATATAACCACGAACATGTAAATTTTTATTGCATCTACGATAAGTTAATTCATGAATTAAATTGGCATAGCCATGAAAAGCAAAAATAATCGGTTTTTCCGTTGTAAATATTAAATCATAATCTTTATCACTTAGTCCATGAGGATGTATAGAATCAGATTGTAATTTCATTAAGTCTACAACATTAACAAATCGTATTTTTAAATCAGGTAAGTAATTCCTTAGAATACTAACGCTCGCTAACCCTTCTAGCGTAGCCATATCTCCACAAGTAGCTATAATTAAATCAGGTTCCGATCCTTTATCATTACTGGCAAAACCCCATATTCCGATTCCTTTTGCACAATGTTTTTCGGCTTCTTCCATTGTAAGCCATTGTGGTTTTGGATGTTTACTAGCAATGATAACATTCACATAATTTTTTGTTTGCATAACATGATGAAAACAAGAAATTAATGAATTCGCATCCGGTGGTAAATAAGCACGTACAATACTAGCCTTTTTAGTTAATATGTGATTTAAAAAACCGGGATCTTGATGAGTATAACCATTATGATCTTGTTGCCATACATGACTTGTGAGTAAAATATTTAAAGAGGCAATATCTTTTCGCCAAGAAACTTCACTGGCCGTTTTTAACCATTTGGCATGTTGACTTACCATTGAATCAACAATACGTATAAAAGCTTCATAACTGTGAATAAATCCATGTCTCCCTGTTAATAAATAGCCTTCCAACCATCCTTCACAAGCATGCTCGGATAAATATGAATCCATAATACGACCATCAAAAGATAAATATTCATCGTTTTTTTTCATTTTAGCATTCCATATTCGGTCAGTTACTTCAAAAATAGCATTCAAGCGATTGGAAAGAGCTTCATCAGGCCCAAAAATACGAAAATTTCTTTTTTCAGCATTTAAAACAATTAAATCCTTAATATATTTCCCTAACTCTTCCATATCTTGAACTTCAATACTTCCTGGAGTTTTAAAAGCTACGCCATATTTTTTGATATCTGGATACGTCAAAGGAAGTAGTAATGATCCTCCATTAGCATTTGGATTAGCACTCATTCTTTGATAACTAACCGGTGCTAATTCTTGGATATCTTCTTTTAAATGCCCATCTTTTGTAAACAATTCTTCTGGATGATAACTTTTTAACCATTCTTCTAAACGTTCTAAACTTTCAGGATGTTCCTTTGTCACCTCAATAGGGATTTGATGAGAGCGAAAACTATCTTCTATTTTTTTACCATCAATCACTTCTGGGCCTGTCCAACCTTTTTTCGTTTTTAAAACAATCATTGGCCACATAGGTCGCGTAGCATCATTACTTTTTCTAGCATTACATTGAATTTTTTTAATTTTTTCAATTACCGTATCTATTACCGTAGCCATATTTTCATGCATTTTTTTTATTTCACAATCACAAACATAAAAAGGTTCCCAACCACATCCGCGCAAAAAAGCATCAAGTTCTGTATCACTTATCCGAGACAAAACAGTAGGATTAGCTATTTTATAACCATTTAAATGTAAAATAGGTAAAACAGCTCCATCCGTAATAGGATTTAAAAATTTATTAGAATGCCAACTGGTAGCAAGTGGTCCAGTTTCAGCTTCTCCATCGCCAATAACACAAGCAGCTATCAAACCAGGATTATCAAAAACTGCTCCAAAAGCATGCAGTAAACTATATCCTAACTCTCCACCTTCATTAATAGAACCGGGAGTCTCCGCCGTTGCATGACTTCCAATGCCCCCTGGAAAACTAAATTGTTTACATAACTTTGTAAGCCCATCCAAATCTTGCGTAATCGTAGGATACATTTCTGTATAGGTTCCCTCTAAATAGCTATTCGTAACAAGGGCTTGTCCCCCATGTCCTGGTCCACAAATATAAATCATATTTAAATTATATTTTTTAATTACCCGATTTAAATGAACATATAAAAAATTTTGGCCTGGAACAGTTCCCCAATGTCCTACTAATTTCGATTTAATATCATCAAAAGATAATTTTCTTTGCAAAAGAGGATTATCTTTTAAATATAGTTGTGCAGCACTTAAATAATTAGCTGCCCTAAAATATGCATCCATTTTACTGATCATATCATTACTTAACGTTTTAGTAGCCATTTTATCAACCCTATTCTATTTATTAGTATAACCGAAAATATAAAAAAAAAGAAGACTAAAAAGTCCTCTCACTACATTACTTTTATTTGGACAGCATCAATTTCATGTCCATAAACTCCAGCATATCCATCATTGGAATCATTAAATTTCTCCACCCAAGGTAACCATCCTAATTTCATCAAATGCACGCGATAAACAATTTTATATTCATCACTCATCATTTGTATTCCATCAATGGATTTACCAAGATTTCCAGCATAATTATCACGATCCGTTACAATTGGTAACCATTTATTATTCATTTCATGTACTCGATACTTTATAGAACCATTTGTTAAATTAATATAAAGACCACTAATCGGATGATCAAAATTTCCGGCATAATCGGTATCATTTGAGACATTGGGTAACCATTTTTCTTTTTTACTATCATAAGTTTGATAAATAACATCCACTTTTTCTTTTAAATTCGGCAGATCACTATCTAAATAAGGAGTAGGATTTATCCGATTATCACTTGCATTCCTTACTTCAAAATGTAAATGAATTCCATAAGCATTTCCACTCTGCCCCATTTGTCCTAAGACATCACCCCGTTTAATTTTATCTCCCTTTTTTACATTTACCGTAGCTAAATGGGCATATAAAGTGTACATTCCATTATCATGTTTTAATTTTACATAATTTCCATAAGAAGCATTCCCAGTTGCTCCTCGTACATTGCCCATACCTGTATGAATTGCTGTCACTATTCCGTCACTATGAGCGATAACTTCTGCCGTTTTATTTTTCTCTTTTACTAAATCGATTCCCTTATGAGACAATGCATTATATTTTTGAGTAATTTGATTATTGGCATTTTTTAAAATACGACTCAAAAACATACCCTCTTTCTACTATAAAATATGAAAAAGGTGCTTTTTGGTATTTACATGTGCACATTTTAATAAAAAAAAGAAAAAACCATTTGCTTAGAAATGATTTTGAATTCATAAATGGTCGAGAAGACAGGATTTGAACCTGCAACCCCTACATCCCAAATGTAGTGCTCTACCAAGTTGAGCCACTTCTCGTTGACATACTATATTATACCATATTTTAGAAAAATTGTTACTAAAATTAAAATGGTGCACCCAAAGGGAGTCGAACCCCTAACCTTTAGATCCGTAGTCTAACGCTCTATCCAATTGAGCTATGGGTGCAATTGCGAAATGCAATATCATTATAGTATATGCTTTTTAAAAATGCAAGAAAAAACGGTTTTACTTCTACAAAATTTCTTTGAATAACAAAAGTGAATAAAGAAAATAAACTTTATTTTTTATCATTTAAATATTTTTTCATTTTCATAATTTCTTTTTCTTCTAAAGATTTTTCTTTTATAGTTGAAATAGTAAGGTTATCAATATGCAAACTAGAATTTATGCATTGTACAATTATCTTTTCTTTATTGCCATTAAAAGACATTATTTCCAATGTATCCTGATCATCTAATATGATAACTCCTTTGTTTTTCCCTTTATTTATTATTTTCATTAGTCTTCCCTTTCAATATTGCGAAATATTTCATCATCAAAAAAATCTTTTAACTGAATATCTAATCCTTCACATATTCGTATTATTGTTAATAACTTAGGATTTTTTGATTGACCATCAATTAAACTTTGTACAGTACTTTGTGTAAGACAACAAATAGATGCTAATTTATTAACCGACACATTTTTTTCGTCACATATTTTCATTACTTTTTGTGATATTGCACTAGATAATTTCATAATGACCACCTTTATGTCTCAAGTATACCAACTATTTTCAAAAAGTTATTAACGCTTCATTGTTAAAAATAATCTAATATATTTGACAATTTTTCTCTTCATTTATTGAGAAAATTATATAAACAATTCTTGTTTTTTCTTGTCGAAAAAGGTTGTTATGATTAAAAAAATTTTTTGTTTGAACAAATCATATTGGTAAATTTTACCAAATAAAAATACAAACAAAAAACATACCTTTTAAAAAGATATGTTCCTTATTAAACTCAAAAATTGAGTAATTGATAAAATGGTGACCCGTTTGGGATTCGAACCCAAGACCCTTTGATTAAAAGTCAAATGCTCTACCAACTGAGCTAACGGATC
>CANQDC010000053.1 GCA_947591455.1 uncultured Bacilli bacterium
GGGGTATAATTTATAGAAGTTATGCTAGTTACCAGGAGAACAAAAGCTATAATGTAATCAAGGGAACGATCCCTGATTTTGGTTATGATATTAAACTTGCTTATACAATAAACGGAGAAAAAGATAATAATAACTCTTTTCCAAGTAAAGATAGTGATTATGTAGGGAAAGAAGTCACATGTAAAAATAATGTTACAGCAGAATGGGATAATGTTAATTGGGGATTAAAGAATATACAAAATACTAATTCAGAAACAATCAGATGTACTGTAGATTTTAAAACAAAAGAAACATTTAGTGAAAAAGTAAAACCAGGAGATTATGTATCTATGACACCAACTGCAGAAACTTTTACGATATCAAAAGAATTAACTGGATATGAGAATGATCAAACTATAAATCCTAGTGAATTAAACTTATGGCGAATATTACAAATAAACAGTGATGGAACCATTGATATGATTAGTGAATATACATCGAGTAAAGAGATTATTTTTAAAGGAGAGATAGGCTATAAAAATTACATAGGTGTATTAAATGATATAGCAAGTGCTTATATGAATAGTTTATATACTGTAAGTTCAAGATGTCCTGGATATCATGGGCAAACGGAATTTATAAGTCTAGAGAATTTAGAGGCTGATTCATATGTTCAAGTTAATCCTGGCTATTTTAATACTGATTTAAAATGGGAATCGATTGGTGGAGGAGATGAATTGTGGCATACTGATGCAGATCTAATTCAAAATGTTTTAAAAACTGTAATTGCTTATAAAGTAAATCAAAATGTTGGGTGTAATGATTTAACTGATAGACATTTATATTTTTTTGCTGGAAGAAGGTTTCAATATAAAATTGAAGGGGAAATTTCTCATTATAATATTATCAGACCCTGGATTATTAATTGTGCACAAAATAATATTTTATTTGATAATAGTGCTCTTGCTTTTTCTAATAAAAATAATACAACAGAATCTTCTTCAATCCGTCCAATTGTTACATTAAAACCAAATTTAACTCCAATAAGTGGAGATGGAAGTAGTGGATCTCCATGGACTTTTAATTAAAGAAACAATTGGTTTCTTTTTTCTTTTTGTATAAGATTACGGTTCTTTTTCCATACTATAAATATGTTGGAGGATTCATATGGATAAAGAAAAATATAAAAAGATAGTAAAAGAGTTTACTCCTAAGGAGAATAAAAGTAAAAATGCTTTTTTAGCTTTTTTGATCGGTGGTTTCGTAGGTGCTATTGCTGAGGTTATTGTAACAATTTTAAATCATTGTTTTGCACTGGCAAGAGGGGATGCTTATTTTTGGACATGTTTAATTGTCATTTTTACTTCTTGCTTATTAACGGCTTTAGGTTTTTTTGATAATTGGGTAACAAAAGCAAAAGCTGGATTGATATTACCAACAACTGGTTTTGCTCATTCTATAACGAGTGCTGCATTAGATTATAAAAGAGATGGATTTATTACAGGAATTGGTGCTAATTTTTTTAAATTAGCTGGAAGTGTAATTCTATATGGAATGATTAGTGGTTTTTTCTTTGCTATATTAGGAGTGATTTTTTATGGCTAGTATGAAATTTAATAATGTTTATTTAAAAGATGCATTTTCTATTGCAGGTCCATTAGAAAGTGAAGGACAAATTAGAAAATTTGATTTAAATATGGATGATTATTATTATAATGAGAAATCTTTTATGGATGCCGAGATTAAGATGCAAAGAGTCGTTATTGAAAATTTGATTTTTCGTAATAAATTAGCTAATAAGATTGATGTATTAATTGGTGGTGATCTATCCAATCAGATTGCTATTACTAGTTTTAGTGCGAAACATTTTACTATTCCTTTTTTAGGAATTTATAATGCTTGTGCTACTTTTGCTGAAGGATTATTATTGGCTAGTAATTTTATTGAAAATAAGGTAATGAAAAATGCTTTAGTCGTTACAAGTAGTCATAATTTGAATTCGGAAAGACAATTTCGTTTTCCAATTGAGTATGGAGCTCCTCGAGCCAGTACTACTACGTTTACAGCTACTGGGGCGGTGGGAACAGTTGTCACTAATGAAAAGAGTCGAGTTAGAATTGAATCTGCCACAATTGGAAATGTTACTGATTTTGAACAATATGATGCTACTCATATGGGAGCAGTTATGACTCCAGCGGCGGTACAAGTTTTGTTAAAGCATTTAAATGATTTACAAAGGGATGTATCTTACTATGATTTAATTGTAACAGGAGATTTAGGGGAAGTTGGCTTAAAAATTTTTCGAGAATGTTTAAAAGAGCAAAATATTAAAATTAAAAATCATATGGATGCTGGTTGTGAAATTTTTGTGCCTAGTCAAGAAATTTATTCTGGAGCAAGTGGTCCAGTTACCTTACCTTTAGTTTTATTTAACAAAATATTAAAAAATAATAAATATAAAAAAATCTTAATTATTGCCACGGGAGCTTTACATTCAAAAGATACAACAAATCAAAAAAAGATTATTCCCAGTATTGCTCATGCAGTTAGTTTGGAGGTTTTATCATGAATTATTTAAGTGCGTTTTTGTTTTCAGGAATCGCTTGTTTTTTCGCCCAAGTTTTATTAGATAACACAAAATTAACGCCTGGACATGTGACGAGTATTTTTACGGTTTTCGGTGCTTTTTTCGCTTTTTTGGGAATCTATGATAAATTTATTGCTTTTGCGGGAGCAGGAGCAACGACGATTATTTCTAACTTTGGGTATTCTTTATATAAAGGAGCTTATTTAGGATTTCAAGAACAGGGAATCATAGGATTATTTTCAGGATTATTAAGTCGAAGTTCATGTGCAATTACGGGGGCCGTTTTATTTTCTTTCTTATTTGTTTTAATATTTAAACCTAAGGATTAAAAGTCCTTTTTATTTTGGACTAATTTTGATATAATAATGACGTAAAGAATGAAGGGTCGAGTATGGCGAAACATAAAAAGTTTAGTTATAAGAATTTAAAAATTAATACAGAGGATTTAGCTATCACAAAAGTTGGTGAAATGTCTAATGCCAATAAAAGTCCAATTTTTTTATTTTTTGTTTTTGGCATATTTATCGCTTTTGTTTTCTTCTTACCTGATATTATGGAGTATATTAGTAATAAAGGAATTCCTTTTTTGATTACGACAACTACGAATGAAGAAGAAGAGAACCCAGAGAATGATGTAAATAATGAGCTTGTTTACTATGATATAAGTCCAGAATTAGTAGTTAATTTAGAAGATGGTATTGTTGCAGATAAATTTGAACTAAAAAATAATTTACTTACATTTACAATTACAAATCGTTTATCTAGTCGTTTTTATTTTAGTAAAAGAAATTATTTTATTGAGTTATATAATGGTGAAAATACATTATTAGAAAGAATTATTTTAACAAAGCAAGCACTTGCTAGTGAAGAGAGATTAAATGTGAGTTATGAACTTCTTGCTAGTACTGCAGAAAGTGCTAAGAAAATTGTTTTTGTTGAAAAACAAATTGAAGATTATCCGAATATAGAATTAACAAAAAATGAAGCCAGTGAAGAGGTTTTAACTTGTAAAAAAGATTTTGAAACATTGACGTATACTTTTAAGGAACAAAAATTACAAGAAATTACGGATAGTGTGAATCAAACGAATATGGCTGATCCAGGGTATCAAGAGAATTTTCATAAATGGCAAGAAAATGTAAATAATTATAGTAAAATCAATGGTATTAATGCTTCTATCTTTTCTAATGAAAGTGGTTTTATGGTAAATATTATTATCGATTTGAAAAATATAAATGAAAGTAGTTTAAATAACCCTTATTATTATTCTTATAATACCCTTGCTAAAGTTATTGATTTTGAAATGAAAGCTAGAGGTTTTCAATGTAGTTAAAAGGAAGTGGAAATGTGGAGTATTTGATAGATATTAATGATTTTCATGGGCCACTTGATCTACTCTTACATTTAGTTAAAAATAAAGAGCAAGATATATATGAAATTCAAACAAGTGTTATTATCGAAGAATATTTAAATTATATAGAAAAAATGCAAGATTTAAATATTGATATTGCTAGTGAATTTATTGTTATGGCTGCTACATTAATCCATTTAAAGAGTCGTTTACTTTTAGGAGATGTTGATGATACAAGTGAAGAAGAAAACGAATTTCAAATTGAAACGGAAGAAGATTTAAAAAATAGAATTGTAGAATATGCTAAATATAAAAATATGACGCAAATTTTTAAAAATTTAGAAGAAAAAAGAAGTGAATTTTATACAAAGTGTCCCACTTCTTTAAAAGAATTTACAGAGCAAAAATTAAGCAATAATGGTAGTGTAACTGTGGAAGATTTAGTGAATGCTTTTTTAGAATATCAAAAAAGAATCAATTACCAAAAACCAATTCAAACAAAAATTACTCGAAAAGAGCTTCATGTCGAAGATCAAATTCGTTCTATTAAAAAGAAATTGAGTTTGAAGGGAAAAATGAATTTTATTGATTTGTTTGAAGAAGTAACAAAACCTTATTTGATTGTTACATTTTTAGCCATTTTGCAAATGAGTAAAAATAATGAAATTATGATTTATCAAAATCGTAATTTTGATAATATTATTGTGGAGAGTAGGTTGTTAGGATGAATTTGAAAGGTGTATTAGAAGGTTTATTGTTTGTAGTTGGGGATGAAGGGATTACTTTAGAACGTATCTGTGAAATTTTAAATATTTCGAAAGAAGAGGCGAAAAATCTTTTACTAGAATTAAAAACTATGTATGAAAATGATGAAAGAGGAATACGCATTAGTTATTTGGGAAATTGTTTTAAATTAACGACCAAACAAGAACATAAAGAATATTATGAAAAATTATTAAAAAATGAAGAAAATAATTTGCTTAGTCCTTCGGCCTTGGAAGTCCTTGCCATAGTTGCCTATAATCAACCTATTACAAGAGCGGAAATTGATGAATTACGTGGGGTTTCTTCTGTACATATGATTCGTAAATTAGTAGCTAAAGGATTATTAAAAGAAGCTGGAAAAAGTACAATGCCAGGTAGACCAAATCTTTATGGGACGACTAGTGATTTTTTAGATTATTTTGGTTTAGCTACTATTCATGATTTACCGGATATTGATTCTGCCAAAAATAATGTAGAGGAAGAACAAGAATTATTTACTTCTATTTATAAAGAAGATCATAGTTAACAATATTATTTACAAAATTTTATTTTATGCTATAATCTTTATATGCCTCTGTGGTGAAATTGGTAGACGCGCTGGACTCAAAATCCAGTAGTAGCAATACTGTGCCAGTTCAAGTCTGGCCAGAGGCACCAGATTGATAGGAAACTCGGAAGATTACGAGCTGAATATAAAAACTACTCTCAAAATTAAATTGAAAGTAGTTTTATTTTGTCAATTTAGAAAACACACTTTCATATTGGCATAACAATATGCATAAATAATAAAAATATCGCAAATTTTTAGACTAAATGCAGGTTTAAAAAAATTTGTTTAATTTACTAGACTTATTTCAGGTTTAAAACAA
>CANQDC010000054.1 GCA_947591455.1 uncultured Bacilli bacterium
GGATCACACTTGCTATTCCTAGAGTTAGGAGGGTATTTCTTATTTTTTTGTTTTCTCTATATCTTTCTATTTTCATTCTTCTTCCTCCTATTTTATATCTTTATTATAAGTGAACTTATGAATAATTTCAATCGAAAAAGATGCAAAATAAAAAACCTCTTTGAGGTTTTAAATAATTATATTTTATAAAGTTTGTTATTTTTTCGAGATACTGTAAATACGATTGCTGCAAGAGCGATTCCTGAAGCAATTACTACATATGGTAAGAAATTTCCTGTTTGTGGATTGCTTACACATTCACTATTATAAACATCTTCAGTTACAACTGTACCATTTTTTCCATAATATTTTCCATCGACTACTTTACATACATAAGTCTCTGTAATTTCAATTGGTGTATTTCCGCAGACAAATGAACCAGTTTCATCTGTACAAGGAGTCCAATTTACATAGCATGGGTCTGTTGCTGTAGCATTACCATCTTTATTAAAAACAACTGTAGCTATTTTATATGTTCCCGCACCAACATTTGAAGATGCTTTAAATAATAACGTATTCCCTGAAGATTGGTTGGCCCATGAAGAATCTACCATTGTTACACTTCCTAATGTAACATGATGCATATTTAGTGTTCCTCCAATTTGACTTAAAGTTGAACTATCCGTAATTGTTACAGAAATTTCAGTAGTTAGTGTAGTATCATCTTCTGCAATTTCCTTAAACTCAAAAGAATATGCAGCATTTACTTTTATAGGTAGGATTACCATAATTGCTAAAACGATTAAGCTTATAACTTTTTTCATTTTATACCTCTTTCTATTTTACTATTATTATGACCATATTATAGCATAAAAATTCATAAAATCTACATATTTTTTAAAAATTTATGTAAATATATGGTATGATAGTAAAGTAAAGAATAATATGGTGGTGAAAAATATGAAAAAGATTCTCATTCAAGTTTCTAAAGATAGTATTCGTTTTTCATATAAAGAATCCACTACAAATACAATGAAATTATCAAATACCAATGTAATTAGTGACAGTGAACTTACCTTTAGCAAAGAATATATTGAATCAAATGCCAAAATTGTTGCTTTATTTATTAAAGAAATATGTCAAGAAAAGAATATTTATCGGGCTATTTTTGATACCAATGAAGTTGCTTATATATTGGTTGATTTACTTAAAAAAAATCCTTTTATTACAGCTATTTGTATTCGTGATAATACATCGCTTTCTTTTGCTTTGTATGAAAAAATTATTGAAAATAAGTATATAAATTATGTTGAATCAAATATTATTCAAGATTTTCTAGTTGAATTATTAGATCGTCAAGGAATTCATTCTGAATCTAGAACAGAAATATTTTATCCTAGTCATTTTATGCAAAATAATAATTTAATTAATTTTTCGAAAATGTTTTATAAAATGAATATTCGTATATCTAATGAGTTAAATACTGATGATATTGATGATCTTATTGCATTTTGTAATATTAATAAATATTTAAAAACGATTCACTTAGATATTTTTAATAAAAATGATTTAGAAAAAATTATTGAGATTTTAATTCAATATAAAATGAAAAATATTAAAATTTTAATTTATGATAATATTAAAGATATTAAAACCATTGAATATTTAAAAAAATTAAATAAAAAAATTAAAAAACATAAATTACAACTTTCTTTAGTTTATTCGAAAGATTATTTGAAAGTAAATATATTTAGACAAATTATTGTAAATACTTTAAAATTTTGTGGTTTAATGGTCATTGCTTTAGTACTTAGTGTGATTTCTTATGTTGGTATTAGTAATTATGCTTCTTTAAATGAAGTGACTCAAATTCAAGAAAATATTAAAGAAACGATTCAAAATAATACTCCAGAAGAAACGATTGTAAAAGAAGAACATGTAATAAAAAATAATTATATAGCTGCTTTATTTTCTATTAATCCAGAAACTGTAGGATGGTTAAAAGTGAATAATACGAATATTGATTATCCTGTGGTACAAACCAATAATAATGAATATTATTTAAAACATAATTTATATAATGAAGAAGATAAAAATGGTTGGATATTTATGGATTATCGAAATTCTTTATATAATTTAGATAGTAATACGATTATTTATGGTCATAATATGTATTATAGTGGCGTTATGTTTGGTACTTTAACAAAGGCATATAAAAAGGATTGGTATACCAACCCAGATAATTTAGTGATTTCTTTTAATACTATTTATGAAACGATGAATTTTCAAATCTTTTCTATTTATAAAGTACAAAAAACAAAGGATTATTTAAAAACTTATTTTGAAAATGATCAAGAGTTTACGGAGTTTGTCGATATGATCACAAAAAGAAGTATTACGCATTTTGATGTTCCAGTGAATCCTGGTGATAAAATTTTAACTTTATCTACTTGTACAGGAGAAAATCAAAGATTAGTTATTCACGCAAAATTAATAGAGTCTGAAAATTAAGTATTTTCAGACTCTTTTACGGTTTGCATTAAGGAAATATTTTGTTCAATACGTAATTCTTTGGGATTCATTTTTAAAGCAATTTTCGCATTTTCAAGGGCTTCATCAATTTCACCTACGTGAAAAGCTACGATGCTAAAGAGATCATAAAAATAATAGTTCCAACTAAATTCTTCATTAATATATGTTTTGGGTTTTTCTTTGATCATACTGGCTTCTTTTAAATATTTGTAAGCATTTTGATAGTCTTTTTCTTCGAAATATACGTTGGCTAGCTCAACATAGCCTTCCCGTAAATAAGGCGCTTCTTGAATGGCCTTTTGTAACCACATTTTAGCTTCTTCTTTTCTTTTTAGTCCTAAATAGGATCTTGCTATAAAACGCATGGAGGCGGCTCGTTCATCTTTCCAAGTGCTTTTTTCCAGTTGTAAATGTTTTAGTAAAGTATCTATGCATTCATTCCATTTTTTATAGTACATATATTCTCTACCTAGATAATGCATATTTCGATCATCACTTGGATCTTCTTTCACGGATAATTCTAATAAAGGTAAATAAGATGTTCTTGTTTTGGTGAGGTCTTGATGATGATTTAATACAATCCCTGGTGCAAGAACACATTTTTCATTGCTCTCTAAGCATTTTAATACTTCGTGAACAGGATGATACCATACATAGGCATGCCGTTTATGAATTTTAGAAATGTAAAATGTGGTAGCTGGATTGTTATATTTATCAAAACTCCAATTGTATAAGTATTCTACACGAGTTGGATTTTCTTTACTCCATACAGTTTCTAATTTTTCTCTCCAACCAGGTTCAAATTCTTCATCAAAATCTGTACAAACACAAATATCCGCATCATTAGGAACCATATCTAAAGATTTATTTCGGGCTTCATCAAAACGAAATGGTTCAATTTTTTCTGATTTTACTTGAACACCCAATTTTTTTAATTTTTCTACTGTATCATCGGTAGAACCAGTATCTAAAACATAAATTCCATCTGCTTCTCCCATACTTTTTACATAAGTCTCGACGAATTTACTTTCGTTTTTACAAATTGCATAAACATAGACTTTTAGTTTACTCATATAATCACCTGTTAAATTATATGAATCATTGCATAAAAAAAAACATTATTTTTTAATGTTTTATTTACAACTATAGCCAAGAATTGTTAAATACATTTGGATCGTATTTATATCTTTAGAAAGGGTTAAATCTAAATCTTTATTTATTTCTTCTATCGTTTTATTGGCTTTAATGATAATGGATTTATTCTCATCATTAAATGTAGCTTGACCGATACGATTGTACACTCCTGTAGATTCACTATAGCTTTCTTTTACACTCTTGTAATCTTCTATATCATCAAAAGAAAATTGTGAATTTAATATAGCATTGTAAAGATTATTACTACTATCAACACCAAAGCGATAAGATTCAGATAAGGTACTATAAATTTCATCTACATTTACCGGATTGGCTGTACATGTAAGATATTTTACTGGAGCATTATTGGATACAGTCAATTTTACCGTTGTAACGACTTCATTATTGTATTCATCGCTGACTAGTAATTCAATATCGTATTCTCCTATTTTTGATAATGAAGTTTTTACAGCTTCTTCATCTTGAAATTTTACTGTACATTTTGAGGCATCGATACATTGTTCAACAAAATCATCCGCTGTCACTGTAGCGTTTGGTACAACAACTACTTCACTTGGGATAATTGTGGGTTCTTTCGTATCATCTACAATTGCTGTTCCTTCTACTTCTTTTTCGCCGCAATGAATATAATATTTATAAGCTCCTACTTTATCCACTTCTATATTACTTGTATCTACTGTACAACTCGTTTTGTCATAGCCGGTGATGGCGGCATAGTCATCAACATTATCAGATAATGTCTCTCCTAGTTCGATGGCTAATTCTCTGGTTGCAATATCAGCACTTGCTCCACTTGCTTTTGCTTTCGTAAGGAAGTAATAAATACCAAAACCAATTCCTATGATTAATAACACAATAATGACAATAATGATAATTTTTTTGTTGCCTTTTTTTGAATCGGTTGCCTTTTCTTCAAATGTTGGAGGAGCCGGTACGGCATTAAAATTATCGAGTACGGGTGGCGTTTGATTTGGCATAGCCCCACTATTCATAGGGTCTGGTTGAGGAGGTACAGGTGCTTGCACAGGTGTTGGATTATTCACTGGAGTTGGTGATTCTACCGTTGCTTGAGGAATCGTTTCCATCACTGGACCATTATTCATAGGCTGGGGATTTGTTGATAAGTTATTTGCATCCGTCATTGAGGCAGATCCAGTATTTGGTGATGGAGTCATCGTTGGATTTACATTCGTTGGTGCTCCTTGGGTAGTACTTTGGATCGTTGGACCATTTTGAGGCATCATATTGGTAGGTGCTGGTTGTTGAAAAGCTGGATTTTGTAATCCTGTATTCGTTTCAACTCCCATATTCATCGTAGAATTCACCGGTGTAGTTGGTGTTGGGCCCATGGAATTTATATTTTGTGGGTTCATATTCCCTTGGTTATTGGTATTTTCATTCGTATTCATAATTCATTCCCCTTTATTATATACTTATTATATCTTTAGTAATAAAAAAAGGCAAGAAAAAAGATAGAACTTGGATTCTAACTTTTTTTAATAATATTCATATAATAACGAATTCTTGAAGGCCAAGATTCACTTTCCGCATATTTTTTTCCTATCGTTTCTGGAGTGGTTAATCCTTTTTGAAAATAATTTTTAGATAGATTTTTATAGAAAGCTTTCCCTAGTTTGACAGTTTAAGAAAAGAAAAAAGAAATAACCTAGATAAAATCTAGTTTTTTTGTAATTTATATATTGC
>CANQDC010000055.1 GCA_947591455.1 uncultured Bacilli bacterium
GTTTCAGTATAGCAAAAATTATGAGGGTACTAAAACGGTATGCTTGAAGATTCTGCCGAAGAAAAAGTTTCAGTATAGCAAAAATTATGAGGGTACTAAAACTGTATCTGTGGCAACAGCTGATGAAGAAAAGTTTCAGTATAGCAAAAATTATGAGGGTACTAAAACTCTTTTAAATTTAGCACCAAAACCAAAACTGTTTCAGTATAGCAAAAATTATGAGGGTACTAAAACATATGGTATAATATAATTGTAAAAAGGAAAGTTTCAGTATAGCAAAAATTATGAGGGTACTAAAACAACGACGTCAACACTTTTTTACACTTTTTTGTTTCAGTATAGCAAAAATTATGAGGGTACTAAAACAATCTGTAGCATTATTGAACGCATCGCCTAGTTTCAGTATAGCAAAAATTATGAGGGTACTAAAACTAAACTTCTAGTAGCCCTTGTGTAGTTTCAGTTTCAGTATAGCAAAAATTATGAGGGTACTAAAACGCTGGATTATACCAGCTTCAGCACGTTTTAGTTTCAGTATAGCAAAAATTATGAGGGTACTAAAACTGCTTGTTTCATTTTTATTCTTAAAGCAATGTTTCAGTATAGCAAAAATTATGAGGGTACTAAAACTAAATGATATAATAAAATTAGCTTAAGGGAGTTTCAGTATAGCAAAAATTATGAGGGTACTAAAACCATGTATGCAATCAATTTTGATGGTAAATAGTTTCAGTATAGCAAAAATTATGAGGGTACTAAAACTAGATTATTATATAATGCTATTTCTATTTTGTTTCAGTATAGCAAAAATTATGAGGGTACTAAAACGATTCCAAATGATGAAAATAGATTTTATAAGTTTCAGTATAGCAAAAATTATGAGGGTACTAAAACTAATAAAAATAATCATAATACCACCAACAAGTTTCAGTATAGCAAAAATTATGAGGGTACTAAAACTAAAAGCATTATCTGGATTAAATGGTATGGTTTCAGTATAGCAAAAATTATGAGGGTACTAAAACGGTTTTTTTGGCGTATTGTTGTTATATTATGTTTCAGTATAGCAAAAATTATGAGGGTACTAAAACTAAAAGCATTATCTGGATTAAATGGTATGGTTTCAGTATAGCAAAAATTATGAGGGTACTAAAACTTTTTTCATTTTTTCCTTTTTCCTTCCTTTGTTTCAGTATAGCAAAAATTATGATGGTACTAAAACTAAGTTTAAAGTCAAAAATGACGGAGAGAGGTTTCAGTATAGCAAAAATTATGAGGGTACTAAAACCTCAAATTGATTTTATCACAATTTGAATATAAAAGCAAAATGAATTACATATTTTCTAATTTTTCAACCAAAAAAGTTCTAAATTCTTCTATAGTATAATTTTTAGAAGAATCCATTAATAAATTATAAATTTCATTTTCATCACTTAAATCTAAGTTATATTCTTTTGTGCATAAATAATAATCACTATTGTTAATTTTTTTAAGTCTTACATTGCTAAATATTATTACATATGTGAAAGGTAAATCTATAAGTTTTTCTATCAATTGCTCATTGATAGAAGGAAGGTCTACAATTATTATACTTCTTTTTGACAATTTACTTATTATAAAACTAATTAAATCCACTTGCAGTTGTATTTTTTCTTCATAAGAAAGGTCCATATGAGAGGCTTCAAAACCATTTTTAATAATTGTAGGAATAATAAGTTTCAATAACTGCTTTTTTTCTAAATCAATTTTGAAATTTAAAAATAAATTTTCATTATCCTCTTCTACCGCATCATTCAAACTTTCTTCAATATCTTTTATAACATATTGTAAAGTTTGATATTCTTCTGTATATTCTATTTTTTCCATTTTTAATTCTAAAAATCTGTATAATAAAGATTTAATACCTAATTTAAAATCATTTTTTAAATCAAATATATTAGATATCTCAAAAAACTCAAAATCATTGATATTCAATAGTGCATTATCCGTATACAATTTTGATTTGTAATCCATTTCTAATGTATACTCGCTATCTCTTTCTTTAGAAAAATAATTTTTGAAAGATTGAATTACTTGATAACGAATATTATAATCCTGAGTGTAAAAAATTTTGATTTTTGAAAGATATAATTTATAGTGTGTTCCATAAGATACTATTTCTAAATCTATCATAAAATAATAAAACTTTCCTCCGTTAAAATTTTTTCTTGATTGCTAACGCCACCTATAAGAATTTCCATTTTTGCAAATTGTTTTTCTGTAACTATCATAATTCTAATATTGCCTTTTTCCGGTGCTAATCGTTTCACAATATTCTTATCCGTATCTGCCGCATCTCTATTGGCATATATTTTTACATAGACCGAATACTGTAACATAAAAAAGCCTTTTTCAATCAAGGCTTTTCTGAATTTAGAATATATTTTTCTTTGTGATTTTATTTTGACTGGTAAATCAAAAAACAAAAGCATTCTCATATAATTATACCCCATATATTAATTTAACTTCCTGAAACTTTGCAATATTTTCTTCATTAAATACAGAAAGTATGGAATCAATATAAATATTTATAGAATTTAACAATGTTTGTTTAACCCCATTCGTATAGACATCCGATGTAGATAATTTAATTAACTCCAATCGATGTTCTCTTTTAAAAATAATAGCGTCCCTAAGGTTTTTAAAAACATACATATCAATTAAAGGGCGATACACCTCAATTAAATCATCTGCTAAATTAAACGGATTATTATATCCCTTATGAAATATACCTATGCATGGTAATAATCCTTTGGCAATAATCGTCTTGGAAATTTGTGATCTTAAAATAGAATATCCATAATTCAACCCAATATTAAGTACATCATCTTCAAATCTTTTAAAATCTTTTCCAAAAAGCGTTCTGAAATACATTTTAGCCGAAAGACCTTCTCTGTTTAATGTATCTCCATCATTTACCTCATCACGAAATTGAATTAATTTTGCAATGACTTCTTTGGCGTAAATAATACTTAATTGCATTAATACGATTTTTCTTTCTTGCCTTTAACCTACGAGAAGAACGTTTATCTCTTCTTGTTCGATTGTTTTCAGCATTAGCTTCACCAAAAAGCCTAACACCATAATCAATAATATTATAGTTTTCATCTATAATACCATAACCAACACTTGCAATGCCCAAATCCAATCCCAATATTAAACTCATAATAATTAAATTCCTTTCCACTAATATTTTAAATTTATTATAGCATAGAAAAATAATTATTAATAATTTTTTCAAAAAAAATGAAAAATTTATTGTTTTTTAAAAAAATAATCGCATATTTTCGGTTTTTATTTCAAAATAAAAAGGTCCTAGAAAAATACTTCCTAAAACCTAATTTTTAAAGGAACATAAAATGATGCATCGTATCAATCTGTTAGGTTATACCATTGGAAAAGAGTACCATTTTATGCAATGCATAGTCTATAAACAAGAAAAAACCGTTAAAGTCTACTTTAAAGTTACTTTTTTTGTATACTTTAAAATTTATAAATATAGTCTTACTTGCCAATAACCACTTTTTTTACCTGATTTTCTTTCTAAAAGATTTAGTTCTTGTAATTTTACTGTTATTTTTTTTGTGTTAGATAAACCAATATTTAATTTATTGGCAATTTCTTGCTGACTAGCATATGGATTTTCTAATATATAATTTAGAACTTTTCTTTGATTTTCGTTTAAAGAATTAACGATATTTTCTCTTACTTTTCTGCCTAGAACATAATCAGGTTCATAAGCAAATGGTAATGTTACCATAATAGTACTACTTTCGAAAGAAAAGGCTTCTTTTCCATAATGTGAGACAATTATTGGAACACCGTGACCACTTTGCTCCGATAATCCTACACTCATAAAAATATCTTTAAGAGCTCTATTTACAGGAACGCTTGTTCCACTATAAAAACTTTCTTTTGATAAATTATATGGGAGATCACCATAAGATAATATTTCAATTCGATTATCATAAATAAAAATAGAAGGTGGAATCATCTCTATCCAACGATTATGTAAACAAGCATTAATCCAAGCCTCCCTAAAAGATTCATAATCAAATAAAGGAATATCTTTTCTTGATGTTGAGGAAATTACATCAATTTTAGTAGTATTGAGACTTTTAATATAAGTTAAAACATCATTGATTGAGTTTAATAAACATTGATTGCCATATTCAGTTCTTTCTGACAAAGATGATTTATCAGTCCCATTAAATTTAACAACTTTTATTGAAATATTACTTTGATCTGAAAGAATAAAAGCCATTAAATTATACGCACCTTCTCTAGTAAAAAAAACTTTACTTTTTAGAAAACTATTCTCATTAGTAATATGAAACCCTTTTATTTTGTTATATTCAAGAAATTGATGAAATGTTAAATCTTGATTATAAGACTTATAATTTGAAATTAGATCAGAATCACCGGTTTCAAACATTTTTCTTAATAGTTGCGGTTCAATCTGATCATCTGACGATACATTTCTAATAAAATATCTACCATCACAAGAATAAGGAATATTACTACCTTCAGATGATAAAACAACAACGTTTTTATCTTCATATTTTTTCGTTTCTAAATTAATCATAATTTGGGGTTTTATTAAATCTTTAACCCGTTGTCTAATATCTTTAAGTGTGTCATTCCCTATTGAAACACCACAAATGTCACCATTATCTTTAATACCAAAATAAATAGAGCCATGATTATTTTTATTAAGCATTGATGATAAAGATTTAAGGCCTTTATCTAATTGTGCTAGTGATTCTTTGAATTCAATTTCTTCATTCTCTTTTAAATTAATATTCATATAAATCCTACCTTCCTACCTTAAGTATACCACAAAGTTACTTTAAAGTCTACTTTAAAGTTACTTTTTTTGTATACTTTAAAGTGTACTTTGAAAAAAATGCTGACAAAATTGTATCAATCTGTTCGGTTATATCATTGTAAAAGAGTACCATTTTGATACAATGCAAGCAGATGCACACAGCCATAAAGTAAACAAAAACCACCAAAGGTAAATCGATGATTTTCGAAAAAAGGAATATATTATAAACTATTCATTAAAAGAAAGTCTTTTAACTTGATATGTCTTACTGTACTTGTAGAATAATCAATT
>CANQDC010000056.1 GCA_947591455.1 uncultured Bacilli bacterium
ATTGAAATAAAGTTTGAAACAACTAATGATGTAGCATCAACAGGAAGTACCAAAGAAAGTTGGTTAACTCATCCAGCCTTTACAGCCTTTGGAGTCAATGGAATATGGGTAGGTAAGTTTGAATCAGGATATAAAGATGCAAATTCAACAGAAGCAGCACAATTTAATCCGACTAGTGCGGATGAAGCTATTGAAGCAGCAAAAAAATTACAAATTAAACCAGATGTATATAGTTGGAGAGGTATACAAGTAGCCAATGCTCATTTAATAAGTTATAACTATCAAAGAGATTTAGATAGTCATCTAATGAAGAATACAGAATGGGGAGCTGTAGCTTATCTTACCAATTCAATTTATGGAAGATGTAAAGATAATGAGTGTAGTGAAGTAAGAATAAATGGTGCTAGTGATTATAAAACAGGATATGCAGCAACTAAAGAGCCTACTTTAGATGGATTACATAATAGTGAAACTGTTTCTTGTAATGAAAATCCAGAGGCATGTAATTCTTTTGGGACTTCTACAGATGGTTTAAATGCATTATGGAATACTGAAGCAGGAGTGCTTGCAAGTACAACAGGAAATACCAGCGGTATTTATGATATGAGTGGTGGAGCAATCGACCGAGTATTCACAATGGCAATGTATAATAATAATTTTTGGACTGAAAGTTCTGGATTTATAGGACAAGGTAATGATTTTGCTGATAAGGGAACTGTTCCAATTCCTAATAAAAAATATTATGATACATATAGTTTTGGAAAAAATCTTTATGATTGTAGTAGTCGAATTTTAGGAGATGCAATTGGTGAAGTTGGACCATTAACAAAAATTTCATATGGAAATCAAGACGCATATGTGAGTAGTTGGTTTGGAGATCGAATTGGTATGATTTATAATCGTGGTGTTCCATTCATATATAGAGGGGGCAATGTTTCAGAAGGAACTTCTGCGGGAATTTTTTATGGAGTTTTTGGAACAGGAGGAGGTAATGTTAATGTGATATCTTTCCGTGTAGTTCTAGCTCCATAAAATTGTTGCAAAGAAAAAAGGATAAGTTTATAATAAAGATATAAAATAGGAGGAAAGAAATGAAAATAGAAAGATATAAAGAAAATAAAAAAATAAGAAATACCCTCCTAACTCTAGGAATAGCAAGTGTGATCCTGGGGGGGGGGTATAATTTATAGAAGTTATGCTACATATCAGGAGAACAAAAGCTATAATGTAATAAAAGGGACAATCCCAGAATTTTCAACAAGCGATGTAACGATTGCTTATACAATTAATCAAGAACGAAGTAAAGATGCCTTCCCAGTAAAAGAGGATGGCTACGAAGTAAATCAAGTAACTTGTGATGATGAGGTACAAGCCGAATGGGATAAAGAAAATTGGAGCTTAAAAATAACAGGAAATAAAAAGCATGTAAACAAAATAAAATGTAATATAGATTTTACTGTAACATTATCTAATTATTTAATAGCCAAATCAGCGTATGATGAAAGCATTGTAAAAGAAGAACATGAAGAAACGGATCAAACAGGAGATAATGCCATAATAGATTATCGCTATATAGGAGCAAATCCAAATAATTATGTTTGTTTAGAAAGTAATGGAGAATGTAACGATGATAATTTATATCGAATAGTAGGTGTGATACCAACACAATCTACAGAAGATGGGGATTATGAAAATCGGGTAAAACTTGTAAAATATATAAACTATGGTGGCACTTATTTTTATAGTGGCAGTGCAGATGTTCAAAGTAATGATTGGACGGTAAGCACATTGAATAAAGAAGTATTAAATGAAGAATATTGGGAAAGTATAAAAGAGTATCAACAATATATAGATCCAGCTAAATGGTATTTAGGAGGAGTAACATGGGGGACAACAACAATGGAAGGGTATAAAACTGAAAGAAGTTCTTTATGGTGCTCTGAAGAAAATAAATATACACTTGCTCATATAGGACTTATATATGCTAGTGATTATGGTTTTGCAACAAGTGGAAATGAAGAAACTGATTCTCGAGAAGTTTGCTTAAATAAAAGAAATTGGGCATGGTATGGAGATTGTAATTATAATGATTGGCTTTATGCAGGGTATAGCAAACAAAATTTTGCGATTACCAAAGAAGTGTATTCTTCCGTATGGGGATTACATGATGAATGGATAAATGGTACAGAAAAACAAGGAGGCTTGAGTACTTGGAAATTAAATGTACAAAAATCTATTTATCCAACATTTTATTTAAAAGCAAATGTTCAATATTTAAATGGAACAGGAGAAAAAACAAATCCATATCGAATAATGATAAACGAGTAATCGTTTTAAATTGCTAATAAAGGGGTATCTTGAAAAAGATATCACTTTTTTTTATTCGATTTATAGAAATGGAATTAATTATAACGTGAAACCGTATTAGACATGATATAATTTTTGTAGGAGGAAAATACATGAAAAAAAGTTTAAAAGTTATTTTAATTATTCTAAGTGTTTTAATTAGTGTTATTGTACTTGATACTTTACAAGCCAAGATTTTTGATCATAGTCCACTATTAAAGATAAGAGATAATTTAGATGGGGGAAGTATTGATTATATTGATAAAGGAATTTTTGTAAATCATTATTATTGTAATAATAAGGAACAAGTGACTACTTGGAAAAAAACAAAATATGCTTGTCCTATCAGTGAAACAAAAACAAATGAATTTGATTTTTATTTGAAAATGCAAGAAAATGAGGATAGTGTCGATTTTAATAATTATTATACTAGTAATGATAGAACAATTTATTTAGCAAGAAATATAGGAGAATTTTATGTTATTGATGGTGAAAATGAAATGTCATTAAAACAATTTATATCTACTGTGTATCAAACTTTTGATGATAGTATAAAAGATATAACTGATAAACTAGATTATATTGATGAATTAAATGATGGTGGGACAAGAATATATAAATTGAAAGATAAAAATATAACTATGATTACCTGTAATCGATTAAACGGAAACAGAAATATTTATGTTGGTGATTATGCATTAAAATTTGAAGAAAATATGTGTAAATAAATGAAATGAGAAAGAAATATAGAATTGGAAATTTTATGAATAATATTAACGATTTTTAAAAAAATATATTGTCAAACATTTGTTTGTATTGTATAATGTTATTACAAGGAGGGTTTTATGGACCAAAATAAAATGCATTTAATCAATAAAATATTTAATAATGAAACAATTAGAACTGTATGGGATAAAGAAAGTGAAAAATATTATATTAGTGTAGTTGATATTGTAAGAGTTCTAACTGGTAGTAAGAATCCTAGACATTATTGGAATGTACTAAAAGGACGTTTAAAAGATGATGGGAATGAAACGGTCACAAATTGTGACCAGTTGAAATTGAAAGCACAAGATGGTAAATATCGTTTAACTGATGTTGTTGATATTGAAGGAATGTTTAGAATAATAGAATCAATACCAAGTAAAAATGCTGAACCTATGAAACTTTGGTTAGCAAAACTAGGTAGTGAAAGAATTGATGAAGTATTTGATCCATCCATAGCAGCACAAAGGTCAATTGATTTATATAGGGCAAAAGGTTATGATGAAAAATGGATTACGAAAAGAATGCAAAGTATTCAAGATAGAAAAGAACTTACCGATGTTTGGAAAGAAAATGGTATTACTGAAAATAAAGAATTTGCTATATTAACTAATGAAATATATAAAACTTGGTCGGGAATGACTGCTAAAGAATATAAAGAGTATAAAGGACTTCGTAAAGAATCACTTCGTGATAACATGGATAATCTAGAAGTATCTCTAACTGATATAAGTGAAGAAGTAACAAAAAGATTAGCTAAAAAAACGAAACCTAAAGGATTACAAGAAAATATAAAGGTTGCCCATGCCGGTGGGCAAGTTGCTAAAAACACAAGAGATGAAATTGAAAATTTGCTTGGAGAATCTGTTATTACTAGCCAAAATAAATTGAACTATCAATATATAGATGAAAAAGAAAAAATAGAAAATAAAAAATAAATTTGACAAAACTTAGATAGTCAATTTATATGAGTTGAAGTTGTAGGATAAAAGTTGACACAAAAAGGATGTGTTTACTTTTTTTGTAGTATAATAGTTAGTAAGAAAGTAGTTTGTAGGTGTGAGATTATGAAGAAAACAATATTGGCTATTTTAGTATGTGGAATAATTATATTAGGACTAGTAGGTTGTGGAAAATCAAAAAATGAATCTAAAATTGGAAAAGAATCAAATACAGAAATAACTTCTACTAGTGATGTTACATTATCTATTAAGGAAGATACATTAACTAATACAGGTGTAACATTACTTCTAAAAAATAATAGTGATAAGGACTATTCCTATGGTAATCCTTTTGGGATTGAAAAATCACAGGATGGAAAGTGGTATAAACTTGAAACAATAAATGATATAGCTTTTACTTTACCAGCATATGGATTAAAATCAGGGGAAAGTAAGGAATTGAGTTTATATTGGAAAGACATGTATGGAGAGTTAAAAAGTGGAACTTATAGAATTGTTAAAAGTATTAGTTATCAGTATGAAGAAGGTAAATATAAAACTTTTTATATTGCAGTAGAATTTAAAATTGATAGTGATTAAATCAATTTCGTTTTTTGTTAGCAGTTTGACATTTCATATTGAAATGTTTTTCTATTGCAAAGAAAAAAAGATAAGTTTATAATGGAAATATAAAATAGGAGGAAGAAGAATGAAAATAGAAAGATATAGAGAAAACAAAAAAGTAAGAAATACCCTCCTAACTC
>CANQDC010000057.1 GCA_947591455.1 uncultured Bacilli bacterium
TCCTAGAGTTAGGAGGGTATTTCTTATTTTTTTATTTTCTCTATATCTTTCTATTTTCATTTCTTTCCTCCTATTTTATATTTCTATTATAAACGTATCCTTTTTTCTTTGCAATAAAAAAGCACACTTCGCACTTTTCTAATTAAATATTTTTTTGGCATTTTGGACAATAATAAGTACTACGTCCATTTACTTTTATCCTTTCAATAGGCGTTTTACAAATCAAACAAGGTTTATCTTCTCTTTTATGAACCATTAGTTCTTGCTGAAATCTTCCTGTAACTCCCAAACTCGATGTATAACTTTTAATCGTAGTTCCTCCTAATTCAATTGCCCTAGAAATAATTTTTTCACTACTTTCTATTATTCTTTCAGCCTCTTCTTTGGTAATATCACAACCATTTTTTAATGGATGGATTTTAGCATCAAATAAAACTTCATTAGCATAAATATTTCCTAAACCACTTATAATTGTTTGATCTAATAAAATTGTTTTAATAGGTATTTTTTTATTTTTTAATTTACCAATAAGATACTCTTTCGTTAACCGTTTCTCCCCAGGTTCATATCCTTGTTTTTGAATAGCTTCTACTTTCTCTAGATCTGTTTTTTTAATTAAATTCATGCGCCCAAATTTTCTTGTATCATGATATCGTAAATCAGTATGATCAGAAAAAGTAATAATTACATGTTCATGTTTTTCTATTTTCTCTTCATGAGGTTTTATAAAATATTTCCCTTCCATTCGTAAATGGGATAAAAGATAAAAATCATTTAATTCAAAAATGAGCCATTTACCTCTTCTTTTAATATCTATAAATTCATTGCCAAGTAAATTTTTTTCAAACTCATTAATATTTGATTCAATCATTTTTGGATACAAAACCTGTACTTGTTTTATTTTTTTAAATAAAATTTGTTTTTTTAAAATATTTCGTACAGTTTCTACTTCAGCAATTTCTGGCATAATTATTGTATTTCCTTTCTATTTTGTTTCATACCAATCTTTACCATAATCACTACTAACTTTTAAAGGAACAGATAACTCAATAACATGAGTCATTTTTTCTTGAACGATATTTGTTACCAGTTCTTTTTCTTCTTCTAATACATCAAAAATTAATTCATCATGTACTTGTAAAATCATCTTACTTTTAATCTTTTTTTCTTGAAATTCTTTATATATTTCAATCATTGCTTTTTTAATAATATCGGCACTTGTTCCTTGAATCGGTGTATTAAGAGCTATTCTTTCTCCAGCTTGTCTTACCATATAACTACTGGCATTTAATTCTTCTATCACTCGTTTTCTTTTAAATAAAGTTCGTACACTACCCGTTGTATAAGCCGTTTTAATAATTTCATCCATATATGTTTTTACCCCAGGATAAAGTTCATAATATTTATTAATAAATTGTTTCGCTTCTTTAGCACTAATTTCTAGATTTTCTCCTAAACCAAAACCACTAATCCCATACACGATTCCAAAAATAACCGCTTTAGCAGTCGAACGCATTTTTTTCGTTACAGCAATTTCTGGAACCCCATAAATATCACTAGCTACTTTTGTATGAATATCACAATCATGAATAAAAGCTTCTCTTAATTCATCACATTCAGATATATGTGCCAAAATACGAAGTTCTATTTGAGAATAATCAGCACTTAAAAAACAATCATAAGTTGGTAAAAAAGCTTTCCTGATTCTTCTTCCCCCTTCATCTCGAACCGGTATATTTTGTAAATTGGGCTCTACAGAAGACAATCGTCCCGTTCGAGTTAATGTTTGCTTATAAATGGTATGAATTTTATCATCTTCATAAATATAATTTTCTAGGCCCTCTAAATAAGTTGAATAAATTTTCGTTACATTTCGATATTCTAAAATTTTTTCTATGACCGGATGTTTTCCCAATAATTTATGCATGACCTTTACATCGGTCTTATATCCCTTTTGAGTTTTTACTCCCCCTGGTAATCCTAATTTAAGAAACAATATTTCTCCTAATTGTTTGGTACTGGCAATATTAAATTCTTCTCCCACTAAATTATATATTTCATTGGCCACCATATTAATTTTTACTTTAATTTCCTCTTTCATATCATCCAATATTTGCCGATCTACCTTAACTCCTGTAAGCTCCATATCCGCCAAAACACGTACAAGAGGCATTTCAATTTCCGTAAATAAATCATACATTTCTTCTCTTTTTAACTCTAAAGTATATTTTTCAAAAGTATCCAAAATATATTTACTTTTTAAACACATTTCTTTTTGAATTTGATCATGATTATTTTTTTTCTTTTGAATCGCATCTTCAAAAAAAGAAATTTGATACCCATCAGTATTCATTAAATAAGCAATATCATCTTTTATATTTTTATTTAATAAATAAGAAGCAAGCATTAAATCAAATGTTACATCAGGTATTTCAATACCTATTTTTTTTAATGCGACAATTGATTTTTTAAAATCAAACGTATACAAAGTTTTTCCTTTTAACAAATCCATACAGTCTTTTATTAATTCTGGTTTTATAAAATAAGTTGTTTTTTTATCAGTTAAAGCAAGACCTAAAATATGACCAATATGATAATTTGTATGATCTAATTCTAAATAAAAAGCAACTGTATCATCTAAATGTAAATCATCTATACTTTGAATATATTGAACATCTTGAACAGTATATTCAACTTCTTTTTTTGGAAACTTATTTAAAAGAGAATAAAATTCTAACTCTTCATATAAATGTTGTAATTCTTCCGTAAATGTAGGTGTATATTTTAATTCTTCTAAATTTGGAATATCTAAAGGAACAGAAGAATAAATTGTGGCTATTTCTTTACTAATAAAAGCCATATCTTTATCTTGAATTAATTTTTCTTTTGTTTTTCCTTTAATTTCATCAATATGTTCATAAATTCCTTCAATCGTTTTATATTCCGTCAATAAAGATAAAGCTGTTTTTTCTCCAATTCCTTTTACCCCCGGTATATTATCAGAAGTATCCCCTGCTAAAGCTTTTAAATCAATAATTCGTACTGGTTCTATTTTATACTCAGCAAAAAAAGAAATAGGATTATAGCGAATATAACCTTTTTGCTTTAATAATTTCATATCTACTTGTTCATTCACAAGTTGTAATAAATCTTTATCACTAGATACAATAGTGGCAATAAAATGATCATCTTCTAATACTTTTTTAGAAAGAGTTCCAATAATATCATCTGCTTCATAAGGAGCAAGTTCAAAATATTTAATCCCCATCCCTTTTAATATTTCTCTAGCATAAGGCATTTGCATAATTAATTCATTAGGAGTTTCTTTTCGACCTTCTTTATAAAAAGCATATTTTTCAGCTCGAAAATTTTTCCCTATATCAAATGCAACAGCCATATATTCGGGTTGTTCTTCTTGAATTATTTTTTGAATCATAGATACAAAACCAAATAAAGCATTTGTTGGGAATCCTTTTGAATTTTTCATCATTGAGCCTGAATAGGAAGTTGCATAATAACTTCTAAACAATAAATTATTCCCATCAACTAAAATTAATTTTTTCATACTTCCTCCATTTATATATACATTATAGCATAAATTACAACATTTTAGTTTGCTAATTGTTGTTTTGATGCTTCATATAATTACAGGAAATATGATTTATTCAAAAGACCAAGGAGATCCTTCTGTTCCATCTCCATTTGCAACCATTAAATCAGATTTTAAAGTAACAATGGGGCGAATAGAACTATTATAAGCTTTCGTACCATTAGAACCATAAAAATCACAATCATGATAAATATTATTATACGCATAGCCACCATTCCAATAATGAGAGCCAGGCTCGTAATAATAAAATCGATAAGCAAACCAATATCTAGAATATGTCGTAGTATTTACCTTATAAGCAAGAAATCCTTTTAAAACAGTATTTATTAAATCTCTATCAGCTATATATAAAGAATCTCCACCACCTACTGCTTCTGTAGAATTCATACCACTACTAGGGGTAGTATCTCCAGATGTTTCTATAGATAAAGAATTAGAAATAAATTCCGTTTGTCCATTATATCCGGGACATCTTGAACCTTCTGTATAGGTACTATTTGTGTAAGCGCTAGCAATCATATTTAAAACACCTATAAAATTTTTATACCCTAACTCTCCTTTAAAAGTTATATATTCATTTGATACATATTCACTGATCATATCTATGGTCCCATCTTCATTTTTTTGCAATACTCGCCATAAAGTTAGTTCACTTGGATTTATTGTTTGATCACTATCATATCCAGTTAACCCTTTAGGAATCTTATAATTTGACAGCGTTGGCTTCATAGATACATAATCCCCTGGTTGTACTTTTTCACTAAAAGTTGACTTTTCTTTAAAATCAATCGTACATCTGATTGTTTCAGAATTAGCATTTTTTATATTCTTTAATCCCCAATTAATATTATCCCATTCTGCTGTAACATTATTTTTACATGATACTTTTTGGCCGACATAATCGCTATCTTTACTTGGGAAAGAATTATTATTATCTTCTTTTCCATTTATTGTATAAGCAAGTTTAATATCATATCCAAAATCGGGGATTGTTCCTTTTATTACATTATAGCTTTTGTTCTCCTGATAACTAGCATAACTTCTATAAATTATACCCCCCCCCCAGGATCA
>CANQDC010000058.1 GCA_947591455.1 uncultured Bacilli bacterium
GGGGGTATAATTTATAGAAGTTATGCAACATACCAGGAGAACAAAAGCTATAATGTAATCAAGGGGACAATCCCTGATTTTGGATATGATATTAAGTTAGCTTATACAATAAATGGAGAAGAAGATAATAAAAATATTTTTCCAAGTAAAGAAAGTAATTATGTTGGAAAAAGTGTAACCTGTAAAAACAATGTTACAGCAGAATGGGATAATATTAATTGGGGCTTAAAGAATATAAAAAATACTAATTCAGAAACAATCCGATGTACTGTAGATTTTAAAACAAAAGAAACCTTTAATGAGAAAGTAAAACCAGGAGATTATGTTAAAATGACACCATTTTCTAATAGTTTTACTATATCGAAAGAATTAACGGGTCATACAGAAGATCAAATAATCAATCCTCAAGAACTAAACCTATGGCGAGTATTACAAATAAATAGTGATGGAACCATCGATATGATTAGTGAATATACTTCAAGTACAAAAATTGCTCTTCGAGGCCAAACAGGATATAAAAATTATATAGGTACATTAAATATACTTGCGAGTGCTTATACAAATAATAAGTATACTATAGGTTCAAGATATCCAGGATATAACGGACAAACCGAATTTATCACGGAAACTTTATCAACGGAGATTTTAGGATCACCTTATACTGGTGAAACTGGATGGGACCCAAACAATGAACCTTATGGCGGGGGAGATATTTTATATGGAAAAGATACAACATTGATAATAAATACTTTAGGAACATTGTGTGCTTATAATATAAATTCAGAAGATTACACTGTAACTTATTGGCTTGGTGCTAGACTTTATTGGGCTAAATCTTTTCATGGAAGACGGGTTAATAGTGATGGCACTACAGGTAATGGCAGATGGTTGGAGTATCCAAATCCTGAAGATAGCAGTGATTTTATTCGTCCAATTGTTACTTTAAAACCAAATTTAAATCCTATACAAGGTGATGGTAGCCAAAAGGATCCATGGCTATTTCAATAAATTACAATATAATGAATTTTTCTTCTTGTTTCCCTTTTTAATATCTATTATAATAAAAATGAAATGAGGAGTACTTTATGAAAATAATTACGTTGTTACCTGCTGATAAGTATATCGTTGTAAATAAAACAATGTTGACAGATAAAGAACGTAAGAATTTGATTAGTTTGTATGAACCGATTGTTGGCTATGCTGCTGTAAGTTTATATTTAACTTTATGGCGAGATTTAGATCGTTTAGATTTAGTAAGTATGGATTATACTCATCATCATTTGATGAGTTTATTAAAGTGTGATTTAGATACTATTAAAAAAGCAAGAGAATCTTTAGAAAGTGTTGGTTTAATAAAAACGTATTTAAAAGCAGGAGAGATGAATAGCTATGTATATGAATTATATTCTCCAATGAGTCCTAAAGAATTTTTCTCTCATCCCATTTTTAGTGTTGTTTTATATAACAATTTAGGAAAATATGAATATGAATTATTAAAACGGGAATATCAAACATATAAAATTGATTTAAAAGATTATCAAGATATTACTGTATCGTTGGATGAAACATATAAATCCAGTTCTAATGTTGTTTTTGATGCTATCGGTAAAAGTGAAAATACATATACTATGATGGATCAAGTCGATTTTGATTTACTTTTTTCTTCGATTCCTAAAGGAATTTTAAATGAAAGAAGTATCAATAAAAAATTAAAAGAATTAATTAATAATTTGGCCTTTATTTATGATTTAGATACTTTAAAAATGACAGAATTAATTCGTCTTGTTATTAATGAAAAAGGTTTTATAGATAAAGAAGAATTAAGAAAAATGGCTCGTAAGTATTACCAATATAACAACAATGGAAAATTGCCAACTATTGTCTATCGTACTCAACCAGAATATTTAAAAAATCCAGTTGGAGATAATACAAAACGAGGTAAAATCATTGGAGTATTTGAAAATACCAGTCCTTATGATTTTTTGAAAAGTAAATACAATGGAAGTAATCCAACTAGTAGAGATTTAAAATTATTAGAAACCTTATTAATAGATTTAAATTTAAAACCAGCCGTCGTGAATGTTTTAATTGATTATGTTTTAAAGAAAAATAATAATAAACTGAGTCTATCTTTTGTGGAAACAATTGCTGGACAATGGAAAAGACTAAATATAGAAACAGCAGAAGATGCAATGAATGTTGCAGAAAAAGAACATAAAAAATATAATAAAAAAATTGTAAATAAATCAAATAGTACACCAAAAGAACCAGTTTGGTTTAATGAAACACTAGAAAAAGAAAATATGACTGAGGAAGAATTAAAAGAACTAGAAAGTATTTTAGATAAATATAAGTAAAGAAGGTAAGAAAAATGCAAGGCTTAAAAGATATTACAAAAAATGAAATAAATAAAATGAATTTAGAAATGAATTTTGATAAAGCGTGTAATAATAAAATTTTTTATAATTTAGTGAGTAGTTTACATTTACCAAAAAAAGAATTAATAAAATATACCTCAAAATTTGAAATGGCCTGTTCAGAAAAAGAAAATTGTCAAAATTGTAAAGGTTTATTTGCTTGTCAAAATTCTTTACTAGGACATATCTTTTATCCTAAAGTTATTCAAAATAAATTATATTTTACTTATCTACCTTGTCAATATCAAAAAGCATTGAATAATAAAGAAACATCGGAAAAAAAACTTACTAAAGTAACAATGAAAGATATTAATACAAAAGATAAAAAGCAAATGAAAATTATTAAATGGATGGATGATTTTATTGAAAATTTTGATCTTACCAAATCAATGAAGGGTTTATATTTACATGGGAATTTTGGCTCAGGGAAAACGTATTTATTAACTGCTTTATTCAATCAATTAGTACAAGATAAACATATTTCTTGTAAAATAGTTTATGTAGCAGATATGCTTAGAGATTTAAAAGAAGATTGGGAAAATTTTTCTTATAAAATGAAAAATTTTATGCAAGTAGATTTATTATTACTTGATGATATAGGTGCTGAAAAAGTTACGGACTGGGGTAGAGATGAAATATTAGGAACTATTTTACAATATCGAATGAATAATCAGAAAACCACTTTTTTTACTTCTAATTTAACTATAAAAGAATTAGAAGAACATTTATCTTTATCAAGTAGTGGTGTTGATAAAGTAAAATCTAGAAGAATTATTGAAAGAATTAAACAATTAACCATTGATATGGAATTAATTAGTGAAAATCAAAGGAAGTAGAAGAATGGAAAAAGTAAAAGTTGAAATCGATAATCCGTCATTACAAAGAATTTCTAATAAGTGTATTAATTGTGGCCAATGTTTAGCGACTTGTTTAAAGCAAAATCATCTAGTAAAAGATGATTGTATACATTGTGGCCAATGTATTTTAACTTGTCCTGTAGGGGCTTTAGTACCTAAATACAATTATAAAGAAGTACTAGCCAATATTCATGACGAAGAAAAAATTGTTATTGTTTCTACGAGTCCAGCTGTACGTGTTTCGATTGGAGATGAATTTGGGTACGATGCAGGAGAGTTTTTAGAAGGAAAAATGGTTGGAGTTTTAAAAAAATTGGGATTTGATTATGTTTTTGATACCACATTTGGAGCAGATTTAACTATTATGGAAGAAGCTAGTGAATTGGTTGCAAGAATAAAAACGAATACAAATCTGCCTATGTTTACTAGTTGTTGTCCATCATGGGTTCAATATATGGAAAAATATCATGCAAAAGATTTAGCTTTGTTATCTACTTGTAAAAGTCCGATTGCTATGCAAGGAGCGATTATTAAAAATTATGTAGCAAAAATAAAAAATTTAAATAAAGAAGACATCGTTACTGTAGCTTTAACTCCTTGTGTATCTAAAAAAAGTGAAATAAAAAGATTTGAAAAAGATACGGATTATGTCCTTACAACAAGTGAACTGGCTTTACTGATTCGTGAAGCTGGTATTGATTTTAAGCAAGTTAAAGAAAAGAAATATGATTCTTTACTATCAAAAGGTAGTGGTGCGGGAGTAATTTTTGGGGCTAGTGGAGGAGTTGCTACGGCCGCTTTACGAACAGCTTATTTTTTACTAAATCATAAAGAGGCTCCAGATGATTTTTATACGTTTTCTTCGTTACAAGGAAAATTTCCATTTAAAGAAGCAACAGTGGATTTAGGAAGTAAAAAAATAAAAGTTGCTGTGATAAATGGTATTGAAATGGTTGGTAAAGTCTATGATCAGTTAAAAGATTATCAATTTGTAGAAGTCATGACTTGTCCAAATGGTTGTGTTGGTGGTGGCGGACAACCTATTTTACCACAACAAAAACAAGAATCGTATGTAGAAGCACGAGGTAAAAAATTATACGAAAATGATCAAGAATTACCTGTACGATGTAGTTATCAAAACAAAGAAATAGAGATGGTTTATCAAGATTTTTTAGGCTCTCCTGTAAGTGAAAAATCAGAAAAATTTTTACATACAGTATATCAAGATCAATCAGTGAAAATAAATGAGTAATCGTTTATTTTTTTGGATTGAAATCAAGAAATAAATAAACTATAATAAAGATATAAAATAGGAGGAAGAAGAATGAAAATAGAAAGATATAAAGAAAACAAAAAAATAAGAAATACCCTCCTAACTCTAGGAATAGCAAGTGTGATCC
>CANQDC010000059.1 GCA_947591455.1 uncultured Bacilli bacterium
TGGGGGGGGGGTATAATTTATAGAAGTTATGCTACATACCAGGAGAACAAAAGCTATAATGTAATCAAAGGAACAATTCCAGAATTTTCAACGAGTGATATCACACTTGCTTATACAGTTAATCAAGAACGAAGTAAAGAAGCATTTCCTGTAAAAGAAGATGGTTATGAAGTAAAAAGTGTAATCTGTAATGATGAGGTACAAGCCGAATGGGATAAAGAAAATTGGAGCTTAAAAATAATAGGAAATAAAAAGCATGTAAACAAAATAAAATGTAATATAGATTTTACTGTAACATTATCGAATTATTTAATAGCCAAATCATCATATGATGAAAATATCGTAAAAGAGGAGCATGAAGAAACGGAGCAAACAGGAAGTAATGCCATAATAGATTATCGATATATAGGAAAAAGTCCAAATAACTATGTTTGCTTAGAAAGTAATGGAGAATGTAATGATGATAATTTATATCGGATTATAGGAGTAATACCAACACAATCTACAGAAGATGGGGATTATGAAAATCGTGTAAAACTTGTAAAATATACAGAGTATGGTGTGTATCAATGGAGTGGACAAGTAAATGTTCACAATACTAATTGGTCACAGAGTACATTAAATACGGAAACATTGAATACAGAGTATTGGGATAAAATAAGTGCTTATCAACAATATATAGATCCAGCCAAATGGTATTTAGGAATATATGATGCAAGAGATGAAGATGTAAATGATGGATTAGTATCAACAATTTACAAAAAAGAAAGAAGTGTAAATAGTTATACAATAGCCAATATTGCATTAATAAATCCAAGTGATTATGGTTATGCAACAGGTGGAGATGAAAATATAACTAGAGAAATGTGTTTACAACATGATATACAAACAATTGATAAAAATGGATCCAAAAACTGGAGTAATCCATCTGAATATTTAACTTGTGTAAAGAACGATTGGATTTATCAAGGAAAATATTTTTATTTATTAAATCCTATTATGAGAGGTAATGGCACAATTTTTACAGGTGTAGCTGCTGGATTAAGTTGCGATGGAGCAGGAGTTTCTTATGGGCATCGTATATATCCCTCCTTCTATTTAAAAACAGGAGTGAAGTATTTAAATGGAACAGGGGAGAAAAGTAATCCATATCAAATCATGATAAACGAGTAAATCGTTTATTTTTTGGATTGAAATCAAGAAATAAATAAACTATAATAAAGATATAAAATAGGAGGAAGAAATGAAAATAGAAAGATATAAAGAAAACAAAAAAATAAGAAATACCCTCCTAACTCTAGGAATAGCAAGTGTGATCCTGGGGGGGGGGTATAATTTATAGAAGTTATGCTATATACCAGGAGAACAAAAGCTATACTGTAATCAAAGGAACAATACCCGATTTTGGCTATGATATTAAACTTGCCTATACAATAAATGGAGAAAAAGACAATAAAAATTCTTTTCCAAGTAAAGAAAGTGAATATGTTGGAAAAAGTGTAACCTGTAAAAATAGTGTTACAGCAGAATGGGATAATATTAATTGGGGCTTAAAGAATATAAAAAATACAAATTCAGAAACAATCAGATGTACGATTGATTTTAAAGAAAAAGAAACATTTAGTGAAAAAGTAAAACCAGGAGACTACGTTTCTATGACACCTGTTGCAGAAAGTTATACGATATCAAAAGAGTTAACTGGATATACTGAAGATCAAACAATAACACCAAATGAACTTACTTTATGGCGAGTATTACAAATAAATCAAGATGGAACCATCGAAATAATTAGTGAGTATACATCCAGTAATGAAATATATTTTAAAGGAGAAGTAGGATATAGAAATTGTATCGGAGTATTAAATGATATAGCAAGTACTTATACAAATAGTAAATATACCATAGGATCAAGATATCCGGGATATAATGGGCAAACAGAATTTATTACAAAATCTTTATCAACAGAAAGTATAAATGCTGAAGCATTTGGAGCTGGATATAATATATATAATAATGATTTAAATTTAATACAGTCGGTATTAAATACCAAAATTGCATATTCAATAAATCAACAAGAGTTTGGAAAAACACCAGTTGCTTATTGGATGTCAGGACATAGTGTACAGGCTCCTTATAATGCAGATTATAATTTTGATGTACTATTTACTATGATTTTTGTAAGAGAAAGCGGAGTAACGGGTGTAAAATCAATGTATGGTTATGGAGGAACGCATGGGAATATTTCATTTGGAGGTACATATTTTATAAGGCCCATTGTAATCTTAAAAACCAATCTTTCTGCTCATGGACAAGGTACTCAAGAAAATCCATGGACATTTAATTAAAGAAAAAATAACTATAAATTGTTATTTGTGTTATACTTAATTCATGAAAATAGAAAAATATAAGAAATTAAAAGATAATCGTTATCAATTGTTTTTAGATAATCAGAATGAAATTATTTTGTATGATGATATAATTTTAAAATATAATTTATTATTAAAAAAGAATATTGATGAAAAAGAATTAAAAGAAATTCTTAAAGAAAATAATTCATTAGAATGTTATTATAAATCCATTAAATATTTAGCAAAAAAGAGTAGGTGTAAAAAAGAAGTAATTGCATATTTAACACGCAATCATTATGAAGAAAAGGAAATAGAAAAAGCCATTCAATTATTAGAAGAAAAGAAGTATTTAAATGAAGATAACTATTTGAAAAGTTATATAAATGATCAAATTTTATTTACTCATAATGGACCTACTAAAATAAAAAGAAAGCTACTTGATTTAGATTTGCAAGAAGAAAAAATTAATGAAGCTTTATCGGTTATTGATGAAAAAATTTGGAATGAAAAATTACAAAAAATAATTACAAAAAAAATAGCTGTTAATCGTAAGGAAAGTGCACCTAAATTAAAAGAAAAAATAATTCTTTATTGTATGAATGAAGGATATAGTAAAGAAAATATATTAAAAATAATAAATACGGTAGATATTACTACAAATAGTGCCATACTGGAAAAAGAATTTAATAAAGTATATATAAAATTATCTCGTAAATATAAAAATGAAAGCGATTTATTTTTTGAATTAAAACGGAAATTGTATACTCGAGGATTTACTAAAGATGAAATAGAAAACGTTATCCAAACATGGAAAGAAAATAAAAACGACTAAGAAAAATTTAGTCGTTTTGTGTTTGTTGAGAAAGTGCATTTTGAATATATTTTGCATATTGACTTTGAATATCACTATCAATAATATCTAAGCCAAATTCATCTCTTAAATTTTGCATTGCTTTTGTAGAAATTGTAGCATCTTCACTCATTTTGTTATTAGCAAGTGTTTCTTTAATGGTATCTTTTACATCTTCATAAGCAGCTTTTTCTTTAGATGCTTCACGGAATATTACATGATATCCTAATTCAGTAGTAATCATTTCTGTAGAATATTCTCCATCTTTCATTTGGAAAGCCGCTTTTAAAATTTCATCATAACTATCAGATAATGTTCCATCATTTATATAACCAAGTGATCCACCATCATTTTTAGTAGATTCATCTTCAGAATATTCTTTAGCAAGTTCTGTAAAAGTTTCTTTTACATTATCACTTTCTTTTAATTTAGCAATAATTGTATTAATTTTTTCTTTTGCTTCATTTTCTGCATTTGTTTTTTCTTCATCCGTTGCATCATCTTTAACATTTGGAGTAATTAAAATATGATTTACTAAAACATCTCCGTAAATATGATCTTTATAATAGTTTTCCATTTCTTTATCAGTAACTTGTGTTTTAGCATAATCTTCTATGGCTAAATTTTGTAAATAACTGATATAAACATAATTTTTATATGCTTCAATTGTAGAATATGAAGTATAACTTTGAATGGCTGAAAGTAAATCATCTCCATAATTTTCTTCTAACGATTTCATTGTAGCATCAGCATATTCATTTGCACTTTGTATATTATCTTTATATTTTTCTTCTAATATTTTTTTATCAACCATATTCATTAAAGAATCTAGTGCATAATTAGTTTTTAAATCATTGTATAAATCTTGAACACTAATTTTATCACCATTATTAAACGTTACAACAGCTTCTTCTCCATTATCTAATGTAGGGATTGTTTTTCCACAACCACATACCATAAGTGTACATAAACCTAATATTATAACTTTTTTCTTCATTTAAATCCTCCTAAACAATATTTATTATAACGAATTCAAAAAAAAAATACAAGCAGAACACTCACCAAACGGAGATTTAACCATACAATATTAATGAAAAGACAAATAAAGGAGGAATGAATCATGAATAATTGTGGAAGTTATGGACTTGGTCCGGCAATCATACTTGTATTATTTATCTTACTTATCATCATAGTAGGGGCTTTCATTTAGTCTTTAAATTTTAAGGAGGTGTCAATACAATGTGTTGTAATAACCAAAACAGTGGCAACTGTAACTCTCAAGGAGTAAGTAGCGCTTTTATTGTTTTAATATTATTTATATTATTAGCTATTATCTTTGGGGGACTTGGTTTCGGCTTCTAATATCAATAAAAGGAAGGATAGACCTTCTTTTTTTATTGCAAAGAAAAAAAGATAAGTTTATAATGGAAATATAAAATAGGAGGAAAGAAATGAAAATAGAAAGAT
>CANQDC010000060.1 GCA_947591455.1 uncultured Bacilli bacterium
ATAGAAGTTATGCTAGTTATCAGGAGAACAAAAGCTATAATGTAATAAAGGGAACGATCCCTGATTTTGGATATGATGTAAAGTTTGCCGTTTTAGTAGATGAACAAAAAACAAATGAGATTCCAACAAAACCTAAAAATGAACAAGGACAATATTATCAAGTAGATGTAGATTGTGGAGAAGGAAAAACAACAGGCGAATGGGATTATAATGCCTGGAATGTAAAACTAGAAAATGTCCAAGAAGGAAGTAGATGCAAACTAAAATTCACATCTAATTTAACCGAAGTCGAATATAATAAATACATTGAAGCAGGAGTAGCATTAAGAAGAACTACATACCGAGGAAAAGATATAACAGAGTATTATAATGATAAAAGTTTATATGACATGATCTCAAGTGGCAAATTTGATGATATCTACGTTGGTGATTATATAAAAGATGACAGTGGTTATATTTGGTTAATAGCGGATTTAGATAATTATTTATATGCTGGAGATAAAGATTTAAAACATCATGCGACAATTATACCCGCAACACCATTAGAAACTGCCCAAATGAATGAAAGTGATACAACAGAAGGTGGATATTATGGAAGCCAAATGGTGACAACAACACTACCTGATATATTAGCTAATTATATCCAACCGGCTTTTAAAGATCACATAATAGAATATCGAAATTTACTAAGTACTTCAGTATATCCTGAAGCATCAAATAGGTCAATTACTAGTTGTAAAGGAGCCAGTAATACGTGGGCATGGTATAGTAGAAAACTTGATCTAATGAGCGAAGTAAATGTGTATGGAACAACATTATGGTCATCAAGTCCATATGATACAGGAATCGATAATAAACAATATGCTATTTTTCAATTAAAACCTGAATTTGCCAATAGTTATGAAAATACTAAATTTAGTTATTGGTTAAAAGATGTATCATGTTCAACTAGTTTTACTCATATTTACAGCACTGGCACTCCCACTATATACGGTGCGACCGAAACTTCTGGCGTTCGCCCTCGTTTTTTAATTGATTAATTATTTATATTCTAGATGTTCTTATTTTTAGTATATAAACATACATATTAATAGGAGCGTGTATATAATGGATAAAGAAATGGATAATATTGTATTAGGTAGTCATGAATTAAGAATTAATGATCGTAGAGAAATCTTTTTAACGGGGATAAAAAAAATATCTAGTTTTGATAATGAAGAATTTTTAATGGAAAGTAATATGGGTGTGATATTGTTAAAAGGGCATAATTTAGAAATATTAAAATTGGATACACATGATGGAAATGTAAAAATAAAAGGAAAAATTAATAGTTTTACATATTTAGATGGTGATGTAAATCAAAATAAAGAAAGTTTTTTTACTAAATTATTTAAATAAAAATGGATTATAAAATACAAATCATTTCTTTTATTTTTTCTTTTCTTTTTGGCTCTTTTTTTTATATTATGAGTAAATTAAATTATAAGATTGTTTGGAAGTATCCAATTGTTTTTCGATACTTAATTACATCCGTTTTTATTTTAGATATTGCTCTTCTTTATATTATATTTTTGTATCATATTAATTATGGAATTGTGCATATATATTTTTTAATGGTTTTATTTCTTGGTTTTTTTTGTACGCATATTTATAGTAAAAAATTAAAGAAAATATGTAAAATAAAGCATAAAAAATTGAAAGATTAAATATCTTGTGATATACTCCTAGTAAGCTAGGGGAATATAAAATGAAAAAAAAGAAACTGAATAAGTACATTAAAAGACGTTTAACTTTTATTACGTTATCTATTTTTGTTTTAATTGGTATTATTGTTGCCAATGTCTTTAATGATTTTTGTCAAATAATTCGTAATAAAAATGAAATTACTTTGTTAAAAAATCAATATGATAATTTGCTTCATAGTGAAGAATCTTTACAGTCTGAAATTACGAAATTACAAGATAGTGATTATGTTGCCCGTTATGCAAGAGAAAAATATTTATATTCTTTACCAGATGAGGTGATTATTAAATTACCTGATTCAAAGAGTGAATAAACTCTTTTTTTTTATTTCTTTGCCATGTATAATAAGGGTCAGTGGTGAATAAAGATGGAAGAATTAGTGACTATAAATAATTTATCTATTTTTAAAAGTGAGAAGCCGATTTTAAAAAATATTAGTCTTTCTTTTTATAAGGGAATAAATACTTTTTTATGTGGTACCTGTGCTAGTGGAAAAACCTCTTTATTAAAAGCCATTAAAAATAATAATGAGTATAATGAAATAAAAATAGAAGGTAATGTTGCAGTTCTTTTAGAGAATGAAAAGTTTTTAGAATCTACTGTAGAAAAGGAACTAAAGTATTATTCTTTATCTTTAAAACAACAACAATTTATTCAGCAATATTTTGATTCAGAAAAGTTAAAACAAAATCCGAATGCTTTATCATTTTATGAACAAAAGGTTTTATTATTATGCACTAGTTTTAAACAAAAAAGTGAGATTTTATTTATTGATAATTTGTATTCTTATTTAAATAAATTTGATCTAGCTCAATTTAAAAGTTTTTTTCAAGAGAATGCTATTACAGTGGTTTTAGTTTCTACTGATATAGAGCAAGCTTTAGATTATGAATATATGGTTGTTATGGATAAAGGTAAAGTGGCTATTGAAGGAAAAACATTGTCTGTTTTATTAGAAGAAAAATTATTAAAACGTTTAGGAATTGGTTTACCGTTTTATGTAGATTTATCCTTACAATTAAAAAGTTATGGATTGATTCATGATATTTATTTAAATAAAGAAGATATGGCAGGACAATTATGGAAATAAGTACTTATATAAAAAAAGAAAAAATAAATGCTATTCATAGTGATAAAGATATTTATGATAAAAACTATGTTCAAGTAAGACAAAATTATAAAAATCAAACGGTGACAGAATATATAGTAGAAAAAACAAATTGTACAGAAGAACGAATGTTATCAAGTTTTCGGCTGGTTAATTTAGAAAAAGATATAGTCTATAAAAATATGATGGATTTGTCTTCTAGTGAAAAAATAAAAGTAGAGTTAGCGATTCCTCTTATTTTAAATGAGGAACAAATTGTTCTTTATTATTTTGATCTTTATTTTATGGAAAAGGATTTATTGTTTTTTAAAAAATTATTTTGTAAATTGGTAAAAAAATATCATAAAACGATTGTGTTGATTCAATCCAAGTTTTCTTTTACTTTTGATTTTGCTGATTTTTTTCTTTTTTATTCGGATGAGGATCATATAGAAACTTTTGAAAAAAACGAACTATTTCAAATAGAATTTGAAAATAGTGTTTTAGGAGTTCCTCCTATCCTTATGTTTATAAAGTATGTTAATCATTCTAAAAAGAAGATTGGTAATTATACAGATATTAAAGAATTGATTAAAGAAATTTATAGGGAGGTGTAATATGCGATATTTGATTAAATTTCAATATGATGGTAGTAAATTTTATGGTTTTCAACGCCAAAAGGAAAGATTGAGTGTTCAGTCTGTAATCGAAGAGGCTTTAACGATTCTTGCTAAAGAACCTATAACCATTAAAGGAGCAGGTAGAACAGATATTGGGGTTCATGCTCTTGGTCAGTGTGCTCATTTTGATTTACAGCTTTCTATTCCTCCCGAAAGATTATTGCGAGCTTTAAATCGTATTGTGGCTCCTTATATTTATGTTTTAGAATGTAAGATTGTTGGTAATGATTTTCATGCTAGACATAGTGCTGTAGGAAAAAAATATGTTTATAAAATTTGGACAGGAGCTTATAGTTCGTTACTTTATGATTATTATTTAATGTATGATAAACCGCTTAATTTAAAAAAATTAAAGGAATGTGCGAATGTATTTATTGGTAAGCATGATTTTCATAATTTTGTATCGGGGGAAAGAAAAAATTATAATAATGAAATTTTTGATATTTGTTTTAAAAGTGAAGATAATTATTTAGAAATTCATTTTTATGGTAAAGGTTTTTATCGATATATGGTTCGTAATTTAGTAGGGGCAATGCTTGATTATAATGAGAATAAGTGTGAAATTCATGATATAATGAAAATGGTTATGGATCCAGATTTTCATAAAACCTTACGTTGTGCTAAGGCGAATGGTTTATATTTAGAGGAGGTTTTGTATGAAGAAAAATGAATTATTATTTTTGGGTGAATTGAATCATTTCTATGACCAGATGGGGGCAATAATTAAGCAAGATTATTATAAATTATATAGTGACATTGGTAAGGAAAATGGTTGGGAAGAAGATTATGATTGTACCAAGAATACGGATTTGTATGGTATTGTACTGGCGGCGGTAACTCTTATAAAAGAAAATTGGAGTCGTGTTCTTTTTTTATCAAAAGAGAATTTATATATGGTTTTAAACTTTATAAAATTAGCAAGATTGCTAGATATTCCTAGGTATCTTTATGATGATTTCTTTAGAGAGTATCAAAAACTTGATGAAGAATATAGAAAGTTGCGATAAAATCGTGATTTTTATTTGACTTTTTCTTTTTCATTGCATATAATTTTAACTGGTACATTTTATTTGTTATGAAGTATTGAGCCTTGGGAAAGCGAAGATATGGAT
>CANQDC010000061.1 GCA_947591455.1 uncultured Bacilli bacterium
GTGTGATCCTGGGGGGGGGGTATAATTTATAGAAGTTATGCTAGTTACCAGGAGAACAAAAGCTATAATGTAATAAAGGGAACAATCCCTGACTTTGGATATGATATTAAACTTGCTTATACAATAGATGGAAAAGACGATAATAATAATTCTTTTCCAATCAAAGATAGTGATTATGTTGGAAAAAGTGTAACATGTAAAAATAGTGTTACAGCAGAATGGGATAATATTAATTGGGGATTAAAAAATATAAAAAATACTAATTCAGAAACAATCAGATGTACAGTAGATTTTAAAACCAAAGAAACATTTAGTGAAAAAGTAAAACCAGGAGATTATGTTAAAATGACACCTATTGCAACAAGTTATACTGTCTCAAAAGAATTGACGGGTGATTCGAAAGATCAAACAATAACACCAAATGAACTAAATTTATGGCGAGTTTTACAAAAAAATCAAGATGGAACGATTGATATGATTAGTGAATATACATCGAGTAATGGAATATATTTTAAAGGAGAAGCTGGTTATAAAAATTATATAGGGACATTAAATATGATTGCCAGTGCTTATACGAATAGTAACTATACAGTAGGGTCAAGATATCCAGGATATAATGGTCAAACAGAATTTATTATTGGTTCTTTATCAGAAGAAACTTCAGGAAATATTCGTACAGGAGTTTCTGGATGGGATCCTAAAACGGAACCTTATGGTGGAGGAGATACTATATATTATGATGATTTTGAATTAATTAAAAAAAATTTAGGAACGGCAAAAGTAAATATTTATGGAACTCAGACTATTCCAACATATTTAGCATGGGCAGGAAGAAATCATTTAGCAGAATGTTGGGCTAATAGGTGTTTTAGTTATACAATAGAAAGAGGAGACATGTATCTTAATAGTGGCTGTTTATATGATACGCAAGATCAGAAATTATTACAATATCATGAACATTATTTAAGACCTATTGTCCTATTAAAAGCCAATCTAGAGGCTATAAGTGGAGATGGAAGTAGTGATCATCCTTGGACTTTTGAATAGACATTTTATTGACAAGTCATACTTTAATTTACAGCAAATAAAGATGTTTATGCTATAATATTTTTAGTGATTAGTATGAAAAAAAATAAATTAGTTAAAAATGTAATATCTATTCTTTTATTTGTTATAATGCTTATTTTATTTGCATATTTAGGTACTAAAGATTATACTAAAGAAGTAGCAGATAATGTTCGTTTTGCCACTGAATATCCTGAAGTTTCAAAAAATAATATATATAAATACACAAAAGAACATGAAATTTTAAATATTTTAAATGGTGGTAATGGGATCGTTTTTATGGGATTTCCAAGTAATACTTGGAGTCGTTATTATGCTTTGTATTTAAATGAAGCAGCGCAAATCAATCAAGTTTCTAAAATCTATTATTATGATTTTAAAAAAGATCGTGATATCAATAGTAAAACGTATTTAAATATTGTTGAAAAATTAAAAGAGTATTTGTATGTAACAGATTTAGATACTATTGATTTAAGTGCTCCTACTATTTTAATCGTAAAAAATGGTGAAATTATTTATTTTAATAATGAAGTAAGTCAAATGAAAGCAAATATAACACCAGAAGAATATTTTAATGAATACCATAAAAATGTTTTTATGAATGAAATTGATACATATTTAAAAACTTATATGGGAAAAGAGGTTCAATCATGAAAGAAGAAAATAATGGGTATTTAGGATTTGCACTTTTTTTCTTTTTTATTGTCCTTTTAGTAGTGGTAGGATCAATACTTGTATATAAAAATCAAAAAGGAAAATATGATAATACAAATCATACCGAAAATAGAATTTTAGTAGAAGATAAGCTTAAAGAGGATAAAGATAAAGATTTTATTTACTATACATCTGAAGAGGTTATTTCTGAAAGTTTAAATTTTACGATGAAAAAAGCAACTATAAATTTAAAAAGTGAATCAGCTAAAGAAGCTAATGAAGAACTTGAAGAGATATATAACCAAGCTTTAACTTCAGTTAAAAAAACAAGTACGGAAAATACTTGTGAAAACGATTCAGATATCTATTCAACTACAACTCTTAATTATGCGAATTATACGTATGGAAAGTATTTAACTCTTCTTGTTAGTGAGAATGTTTATTCATGTCAAAATGAAGTAGAAGTACCATTTAAAGTGTATTCTTATACATTTGATGGAACAACTGGAAATTTGATTGAAACAGAAAATTTGTTAAATGATTTTTCTCTTACTTATACGGAAGTATTACAGAAAATTGAAGAGCATTTAAAAGAAAATCAAAGCTATGTGGATGGAGTGCCAACAATCAAAATAGAAGAGACTTTAAATAAATTAAAAGAAAATGAAAATTATACCATTTATATAGCAGATACCGAAAAAATTGTTGTAAATATTATTGTAAAAACTTCTACTGTTGACTATAATGATATTATAGAATTAAATTAAAAGGAGATTTTATGAATATTGAACAAAAAATGGATAAAGCTATATTCGCTTTAGAAAATAAACTTATAAATATTAGAGCAGGTAGAGCAACTCCTGCTATGTTAAATGGTATTATGGTACCATATTATGGAACACCAACTCCTATACAAAGTTTGGCTAATATAACAGTTCCTGAAGCAAGACAATTAATGATTAAACCTTTTGATAGAGGAGTTTTAAAAGATATTGAACGAGCAATAAACGAAGCAAATATTGGAATTACTCCAACGAATAATGGTGAAATCATCATTTTAACTATTCCAGAATTGACAGAAGATAGAAGAAAAGAATATGTTAAAGAAGCGAAAGAAGTAGCAGAAGAAGCTAGAGTGGCTTTAAGAAATATTCGCCAAGAAGAGAATACTGCTATAAAAAAAGAAGAATATCCAGAAGATGAAGAAAAAAGATTATTGGAAGAAGTACAAGAAGCAATAAATAAATACAATAAAATTGTTGATGAAAAATTAAAAGAAAAAGAAACTGAACTAATGACTGTTTAGTTTTTTTATTTACAAAATATATTGAAAAGGAAAAAGGATAAGTTTATAATAAAGATATAAAATAGGAGGAAAGAAATGAAAATAGAAAGATATAGAGAAAACAAAAAAATAAGAAATACCCTCCTAACTCTAGGAATAGCAAGTGTGATCCTGGGGGGGGGGTATAATTTATAGAAGTTATGCTGTATACCAGGAGAACAAAAGCTATAATGTAATAAAGGGAACGATCCCTGATTTTGGTTATGATGTAAAATTTGCTTATACAATAAATGGAAAATCAGTAAGTGGAATAGGATTCCCTAATAAAGAATATGGATTTACAATTAATAAAGTACAGTGCGAAAATGGCGTTGAAGCTAATTGGGATGATGCAAGTTGGAGTTTAACGAATATAAATAATCCAACTAATCAAGAACGAATTAAATGTAGTATTGATTTCAACTCACCAACAATGAGTGATTATTTAATAAAATTGACTAATCGTGATAACTCAATCATAGAACAAGAACAGGAAGTAACAGGTCAAACGAATGCTCAAACGGATTATCGATATATAGGAGCAGATCCAAATAATTATGTGTGCTTAAAAGGTGATGGGGATTGTACTGATGATGAATTGTATCGAATCATTGGAGTGATGCCCACACAGAAAGATGACAGTGGAGAGTATGAAAATAGAGTAAAACTAATCAAATACACCAGTATAGGAGAATACTATTATATGGGTAGTGCTGATACTGATTCTTTAAATTGGAAAGAAAGTACTTTAAATACGGAAACATTAAATACAGAATACTGGAGTAAAATAAGTGATTATCATAACTATATTGAAGTAGCTAAATGGTATATAGGAAGTATTAATTCTTTTGATTGTACTACAGATAATTATAAAAATGAACGTTATAATAATGTAAATAATATAGCAAATATCGGTTTGTTGTCAGCTAGTGATTACGGTTTTGCCACAAGTGGCAATGATTCTATAACACGAAATGCTTGTTTGACAAATGTTGGAAATAATGTTTGGATTAATGATTATTCATACTGTGTAGATAATGATTGGTTAACAACTAACATGTCTTATATGACTATAACAAGAACTGGTAGTGGTAATATTGCTTTTGTTATGAAAAATGTAAAAAGTGATACTTCAGGCGGGCTTAATACTATAAGAAAGAGCAGCAGAGTAAATATATTGCCATCATTTTATTTAAGAGTAAATGTTAAATATGCTAGTGGCAATGGTTCTAAAAATAATCCGTATAGAATTATGATAAGCGAGTAATCGTTTATTTTTTTAGATTGAAATCAAGAAATAAATAAACTATAATAAAGATATAAAATAGGAGGAAAGAAATGAAAATAGAAAGATATAGAGAAAATAAAAAAGTAAGAAATACCCTCCTAACTCTAGGAATAGCAAGTGTGATC
>CANQDC010000062.1 GCA_947591455.1 uncultured Bacilli bacterium
AAAAATCTCTCTTTTCCTTTTAAACAAAGGGATTGAGAGATTTTGCTTTCTTAAAACTGTCAAAGTCAGGATTATAAGTCATCTTTTTATCTTGCACAAGTTTTATTTTAAGTCATCATTAAAACTTATTTAACTTTTTAATTATTTACTTCTATATCTCCACAATCATTTTCTATTTTTAAAATAATATCAGATTGATTATAATTATTGTTAATTTTTACTTTGCCTAAATCTGTTTTAGCGTCGATAAATAATTCGTTTGTGGCTCCGATTTTTATATCACCATAATCATCTTTGATATAAGAATTTTTCTTTAAATGAATATTGTTTATTTCAATATCTCCGCAATCGTTTTTCAGATGAAGATAATTATCAACCGATTGAATTTTTATGTTTCCGTAACTATTTTCTACTGTGACATCATGAGCGTTAGAAATGATAACATCCCCACAATCTTCCTTGATAGTGGATACATTAGATTTTTCTATTTCTATATCGCCATAATTATTATCTACTTTAATAATATTCCCACCTAGTATTTTAACATCTCCACAGTCTTCTTCTATATTAATTTGAGCATTTAAAAATTCGTCAACAAAAATATCCCCATACTCATTTTTAATAGCAATATTCCCATTAAAATCTGCTGGTAAATATATTTCTACTTTGGCTGCTTTTTGCTGGAAACAAAATCCGATACAACTTTCTTCACTTATTTTAAGTTGAAAAGCATCAAGAGTAGTTTCCACTTTAGTGTCTTCTTTTTTACCATAAATGATAGCTCGAACAGTATCTCCATCAGACTTTTTTATAAAAATTTCACTAGTAGATGCCTCTATCATAATCATATTAAATTTTTCTTCATAAGTTTTATCTATGATTAATTCATTACTACTTTGTAAACCAATTTTAAACTTTTTAAATGCCGATCCATTTTTTAATAGAACAACAAAAGTTATTGTAAGGACTACCATAAGAATTGTTAGTAAAATAATTAAAGCTACAATCCATTTTTTATTTTTCATCTTTGTATCCTCTAAGCATAAATATTAATTTTAAAATTTCCGAAAATAATCCAAATATAACCCATATGATCCATGTTAAATGCCAAGCCATTGTTTTAAAACTAATAATTAAATAAAAAATTAAAACGATAATGGCTACTACATCTGAAATTTGATTGATTAATTTATCATGTTCTGCTTCTTCTTCTGTTTTTATTTTTTTATAACTAATACATATATAAATGATGATACCTGTTGCAAAACCACAAATTAGTAAAAAGATAGCAGAAGCTACAATTGGATTCATATTAAGAACTGGTATAGAAATCATAATCCATATAACTCCTAAAAAATATAATAGGATACTAATCGCTATTCCTTTTGCCTTTTTTTGAATTTTTACTTTTTCTTCTTCTAAATCAATAGTAAATTCATTATTATTTTTAGATTTTCGTTGTTTTAATTCAATAAATAACTCATTTGGAGTAATGTCATATAATTCACATAAAGGAACAATTTTATCAAAATCAGGAACACTTTGATCTGTTTCCCATTTTGAAACCGTTTGTCTGGTAACATTTAATTTTTCAGCTACTTCTTCTTGTGACAGTTTTTTATCTCTTCTTAACTCAAATAACCTTTGACCTAAATGATTCACTTTTCCCACCTCATGACTAAAATTATACATTTTATTTTAGTTGCAATCTACCTATTTGAGTTGGAAATTTGTCAACTAATATTAACATTTTAGTAAATATGATTTATTTATTCTATAACGATAGTGCTTAAAATATCTCTTAAATATTCATCCGTTATATCCACTTCATCAATAAACGTAAATACATATCTCTTATTATTATTATTTATAAAATTAACTTCTTTCATACCATTGTTGATATTAAATATATATCCATCATACTCTCCATTTATTAAAGTAATATTATTCATTGTAGGCAGTATAACTGAAACCATAAATTGAATTGTATAATTTTCTTTCATTTTTTTAACACTAGTAAATAAAGTATTATGAATATTTTTTGGATTTGATAAATAGTGAAACAAATCTATATCATTATTTATATTATTTTTCTTTAAAACTATATTAAAATCAACATTTGAAATTTTTTTCTCTTCTTCTACAAACAATGTTTTATCAGCCTTTAACATATCTACATAAGTATCCGCTATCCCCATCCAAAATGATTTTATCGTATGATTATTTTGATCTTTTAATATTAATTTTGGTGAAGAATTTTCAACATTTTGTTCGAATTGAGTATACTCTTTAAAATCATTTCTAATTTTAATATTTTGATATTCAAAATATTCATTTGATTCTACTAAACTTGGTTGAATAGTCATTGTATCCTTGATAGCAATTTGTTTAACGCTATTTTCTAGTTCTTGAGTACTGTTATAATGAACTTTATAATAATGCAAATAAAAACCCTTATAACTAAAATAAACGAGTAATAAAATAATAAAAATACTAACTAAAATATTTTTTTTCTTCATAGTAAGATATCCTCCTAAGTTAATTATATATATTATTTACTAGTTAGTAAATTCCCAATTATTTTTTATTACTTTTTATAAGCTTATTTTTCTTTTCTTTTTCTAACTCTTTAAGACTTTTTTTAGGTGTTGGCATATCTTCAGGCATTATTCCTCCTAATCTCATAATTGTATTGCGTACCTCTTTTCCAACATCATAATGTGTTTTGTTAGCAGCATTTTCTGTATTAATTTTATCTCTTTTCAGTTTAGATTCTGTTTGCGTAATTCTAAATAAATTTGCAGCCAGTTCTTCACTACCCATATTATCTAATATATCTTCTCTATATCTTAGCCCTTTTCTTTTAGCTATATCGTCTGCTGTTTCTCCATTATATAAACCTTTATAACCATAATTATGAAATTTATCAAAATTTTTAACTCCAGCATTTTTAGCCACTTTATTTAAAGAATAGTTCCCTTTTTTAGTTGAATTTCTCTGATAAAATCTTTTTTCATCTTCAGATAATTTACTATATTCTACCTCATTAAGTTCTTGTTTTCTCGTTTGAATAGCAAAATAAGTTTGAGCTAAAGCAATACTTTCTTTTCTAGAATCTCCATTTTGAGCAATTAAATAGCAAGCATATCTAGATAATCTGTAATCCTTTTGTTTTCTTTCGGCACCTGAACCAATCAGTACCATTTTGTCGGCGCCGACAAAATGATCATCAATTCTATTTTTACTTAATTCGCAGGCAGCTTGAGCTTTTTTAATTACCCCTTCAAATTTTCGCCATTCTTTGTAATTTAAAACCACTTGAAGCTCTCTAGCATTCCAATATTCATGGCCATATTCATTTATATGTTTTATATCCTCAAATGTTTTTGTATTTTTTTCTATTTTTATAACTTTGTCTTTCATCTTTGATTTCCCCCATTTTCCAATTTTTTTTATCTAAATATTGATACTTAAGATTATTTTGATTACTAATTACATATTTGCCGAGTTTTTCTTCTAAGTTATCTCTTGCAACTTTAGAAACATTCCCATCCATTTTAGCAATAACTTTATTTTGCTCTAATCCATAAGGCTTATATTCTTTAGCAAGTTCTCTTGTTGCAATTTCTCCTAAATCAGTAAAAGCAATTTCTATATCCGACATATTGTCTCTTAAAGATTCTTTTCTAATACCTTTATAGGATTTATATTCACTTGCTTTCATACCAGACCATTCTTTATATATTTCATTTGTGAGTATTCCATATTCATAATCTTGTAAAATGCCTCCATCTTTCCATATATCCGTTAGTTTATTTCTATCTAGTATGCCTTTTAATCTAGCTTCAATCCATTTATCCGAATATCCTCTTTTTCGATAATAATTTATAGCTCTTTTAATAGCAATCCCAGGATCAAATATTTCATTAATTCTTTCGCTTCCCAAATTGGCAAGCCATAGCTTAAATGGTTCAGCTTTAGGACTAGGAACAGATTCAATTAATCTTAATATTTCCTTTCGTATCTAATATATCTGTTAAATAGTTTTTTCCGTCTTTTTTAGACTTCATTTTCAGTTGCACGATTTTTTCGTGCAACTCACTACCTTCATCTTTAAGTTTTCTTTTTAAGTCACTCCAATAATTTCTTGGAATATTAGCATTAGTTAATACACCTATAACATCCACTATACTAAAATAGTACTCTTCTTTTTCACTATCCCAAATACTTCTTATTTCCCGGCCTTCAAATAGATTTGAAATCGTTTCTAATTTAGTTTTGATTTTTACAACCCCCTTCGATAATAGCATTATATAATAAGAACATTTGTTTGGCAATACTTTTTTGAAATAATTTTTATAACTTAAATAAATATCCACCAGCATAGCTGGTGGTTTTGCATTTTCGCCTAAAAGGCTTTATTATTGGCCTCCACTCAAGTG
>CANQDC010000063.1 GCA_947591455.1 uncultured Bacilli bacterium
ATATGGGTCTATTTATATTTCGGATATCCAAATCAAAATTTATATTTAATTCGGATATCGTTATCAAAATGAACAAATAATTTTTTTAGATTGAAATCAAGAAATAAATAAACTATAATAAAGATATAAAATAGGAGGAAGAGGAATGAAATTGGAAAGATATAAAGAAAATAAAAAAGTAAGAAATACCCTCCTAACTCTAGGAATAGCAAGTGTGATCCTGGGGGGGGGGTATAATTTATAGAAGTTATGCTAGTTATCAGGAGAACAAAAGCTATAATGTAATCAAGGGGACGATCCCCGATTTTGGATATGATGTAAAGTTTGCCGTTTTAGTAGATGAAAAAAAAGAGGACAATATTCCAACGGAACCTAAAAATGAACAAGGAAAATATTATCAAGTAGATGTAGATTGTGGGAATAGTAAGACAACAGGTGAATGGGATTATAATGCCTGGAATGTAAAATTAGAAAATGTCGAAGAAGGAAGTCGATGTAAATTATTATTTACATCCACATTAAGTGAAGACGAATATAATAAATACATTGATGCAGGAGTAGCATTAAGAAGAAATACGTACCGAGGGAAAGATATAACGCAGTATCATACAGATGGAACTTTATATAAAATGATCTCCAGTGGCAAATTTGATGATATATACGTTGGAGATTATATAACAACAACTGAAGGTAATCATGAAGTAACATGGTTGATAGCAGATCTAGATAATTATTTATATTCTGGAGATAGTACTAAAATATTAACTCAACATCATGCCACCATCATCCCTGCAACACCTTTAACAACAGCCAAAATGAATGAAAAAAATACAACAGAAGGTGGCTATTATGGAAGTGATATGGTTAAAACCACATTACCAGAAATCTTAAGTACGTATATTAAACCGGTTTTTGAAGAACATGTAATCAAATATAGGAATCTATTAAGTAAATCAGTAAATTTAGAAGCAACAAATAAATATCCTGGTACAAAAGGTGCTAGTAATTCGTGGGATTGGTATGACAGAGAATTAGATTTAATGAGTGAGATAAATGTATATGGAAGTATTATAACATCATCAAGTTTATATGATATAGGAATCGATAATAGACAATATGCTATCTTTCAATTAAAGCCAGAATTTGTAAATGGTGTCGGTAGATTTAATTATTGGTTAAAAGATGTATCATGTTCGACTAGCTTTGTTGGTGTCTTCAGTAATGGTAATTCCGATACATACAATGCGTCCAACTCGCGTGGCATTCGCCCAAGATTCTTGATTGGATAAATTAGAGCAGTAAGCTCTTTTTTGTTATTGCAAAGAAAAAAAGTTAAGTTTATAATAAAGATATAAAAATAGGAGGAAAGAAATGAAAATAGAAAGATATAGAGAAAAGAAAAAAGTAAGAAATACCCTCCTAACTCTAGGAATAGCAAGTGTGATCCTGGGGGGGGGGTATAATTTATAGAAGTTATGCAACATACCAGGAGAATAAAAGCTATAATGTAATCAAAGGAACCATCCCTGATTTTGGCTATGATGTAAAAGTAGCCATAAAAATAGATGGTGAAGATAATGATACTATGCCAACAACTACCCAAGGAAGTAATGGACAGTATTACGAAGCAAAAGTAGATTGTGGAGATAAAGAAACTGTAGGGACATGGGATTATAATGCATGGGAATTAAAATTAGATCATATAGAAACAAGTAGTCGATGTAAAGTAGAATTCACATCAACATTAAGTAAAGAAGACTATGAAGAATACATAAAAAATGGAGTAGCCACAAGAAGAAATACATACCGAGGAAAAGATATAACAGAATTATGGAAAAATAATAGTCTATATACTCAAATAGAAAATGGAACTTTTGCAGACATCTATGTAGGAGATTATATAAAAGATAATGATAATCATATTTGGTTAATAGCCGATCTAGATAATTATTTATATTCTGGAGATACAAGCTTAACTCAGCATCATGCCACCATCATCCCTGCAACACCATTGGAAAATGCCCCAATGAATGAAAGTGCTACAACAGAAAATGGTTATCAAGGAAGCCAAATGGTAAAAACAACACTGGAAACAATATATACTACATATATCCAGCCAACTTTTAGTGGACACATAATAGAATATAGCAATTTATTAAGTAAATCTTTAAATCCAGAAGCAACAAGTAAATATCCAGGTAGAAAGGGAGCCAGTAGTTCGTGGGGATGGTACAATAGAAAACTTGATATGATGGATGAAATAAATGTGTATGGCAGTACTATAGTTTCATCAAGTTTATTTGATACAGGAATCGATAATCGTCAGTATGCCATTTTTCAATTAAAGCCTGAATTTATCAATAGTGATGGAAATACCAGAATTAATTATTGGTTAAAAGATGTTGCCTTTTCGACTGACTTTGCTGATGCCTACTACGGCGGCGGTGGTTCCACTACCCGCTACTCGTCCTTCTTGTCTGGCGTTCGGCCAAGATTTTTAATTGGATAAAAAACGAATAGTGAACTTCATATTTTGAAGTTTCTTTTTTATTTTTATTTTAGTGTGTGATTTGCAAAACACAAATCATCAACCACAATTAAAAACCGACTTTTATTAAAATTTCACGGATTAAAATCTCGAAATCTCACGGAATGAATTTACAAAATTTCACGGAATAGAGTTGACAAAATTTTAATAATAATCGTATACTAATTATAGTTAGAAGGTATATTATGAATATAGTTAATTATAAAAAAAGAATAGCAGATCAAAAAATTGAAAAGTATTTAAAAATGTTTGGAGCTATTTGCATAGAAGGCCCTAAATATTGTGGCAAAACTTGGGCTGGTAGATATCATGCAAATAGTGAGACTTTATTACATACTAATACTGGAGAAGGTTCAAATAATGTTGAAATTGCTAAGATATCTCCTCAAATAATATTAGAAGGAGAGAAACCTAAATTAATTGATGAATGGCAAGAAGCAACAAATTTATGGGATGAAATTAGAACGGATGTAGATAGAAGTGGTTTAAAAGGACAATATATTCTAACTGGTTCTTCTACCCCAAATAGAGAAGGAATTTCTCACAGCGGAGCAGGAAGATTTGGTAAAATTCATTTAAGAACTATGTCTTTATATGAATCTGGAGATTCATCAGGATTAATATCATTAAAAGATATTTGTGATGGAAAAGAGATATCTAAATCGACAGGGGAAGTTAATTTGAAAAAGTTAGCTCATTTAATCATTAGAGGTGGATGGCCTGGAAATTTAGAATTTTCAACAAGTGAAGCAAAAAACGCAGTAAGTGAATATATTGATTTAATAATCAATGATGATTTATACCGTGTAGATGGGGTATCCAGAGATAAACACAAAATGAAGTTATTATTAAAATCTTTAGCTAGAAATGAAAGTACTACGGTTACCAATGCAACATTAAAAAAAGATATCAAAGAAATTGATAGTGAGGATATTGATATAGATACATTAGCTTCCTATTTAAATGCTTTGAATAAATTATTTCTTTTAGATAATGATGAACCATTTTCTACTAATATTCGTTCTTCAGTTAGAGTGAAACAAGCTGAAAAAAGACATTTTGCAGATCCATCAATTGCTTGTGCATTATTAAATTTATCAGAAGAAAAATTAATTGGAGATTTAGAAACTTTTGGTTTTTTGTTTGAAGCAATGGTAGAAAGAGATTTAAAAATTTATGCCAATGCTTTTGAAGCGCAAAATTATCATTACCAAGATTATTTAAATAGAGAAATAGATCATGTTATTGAATTAGAAGATGGAGAATGGTGTGCATTTGAAATAAAATTAGGTGTAAATGCCATAGAATCCGCAGCAACTAATTTAATAAAAATTAGAGATAGTATAAAAGAGAATAATGGAAAACCACCTAAAGTTTTATGTGTTATTTGTGGTTTATCTAATGCCGCATACCAAAGACCTGATGGAGTTTATGTTGTTCCAATAACAGCACTAAAAGATTAGTTAAAATAAGAAAGAAGAAATCTACTTAAAAAATGAAAGTAGATTTTTTTTAATTAGTCATGTCAAAATCTCGGCTTTAAGCTTGGTTATTATTGCAAAGAAAAAAGAATAAGTTTATAATAAAGATATAAAATAGGAGGAAAGAAATGAAAATAGAAAGATATAAAGAAAACAAAAAAATAAGAAATACC
>CANQDC010000064.1 GCA_947591455.1 uncultured Bacilli bacterium
TTTTTGAAAATAGATTGGATGGTAATCTAAGTATGAATATAATAGAGAATAAAAAAGGTTTTACGTTAATTGAATTACTTGCTGTTATCGTAATTTTATCAATCATCATTTTAATTGCGGCACAAAATGTTGGTGGTATGACAACAACGGCTAGAAAAAATGTGTTAGCATCCGAAGGGAATATTTTAGTAGATACAGCCAAAACGGCTTACCAATTAGCGGTTTTAGATGGTAGTGTAACGACTGGTTCTGCGTGTTTTTCTCTGGCTTATTTATTTAATCAAGGACTATTTGATAAAGGACCAACCAGTTCCCCTAAGTATACGGGAAGTGTATTAGTAACTCCAGCCAATGGTGGAAAAAGCTATTCTTATACTTTTTGGATTAGTAATAGTAGTTATGCAACTCCAACAACAGGACTGCCAATGGGATCCAATGGGAAATCTTTAGTGGATGGAACTTCAGCTTCTGAAAATTGTAATGGTACAAGAAACCTGAAACTTTTTAAGGAAAATGGACAAACGGCTGATCAATAAGTGTAATGCAAATTTACACTTTTTATTTTTTATGAGATAATAGAGCTAGGTGGTAAAAATGATTATTGGATGTCATGTTAATTTTACAAATGAACAATTATTAGGAAGTGCGAAACAAGCTGCTTCTTATGGAGCCAATGCTTTTATGTTTTATACAGGGGCTCCTCAAAATACAATCCGCAAAGAATTAAGTAGTGATTTAAAAGAGCAAGCCCTTCGTTTTATGCAAGAAAATCAAATGGAAATGAAAAATGTGATTTGTCATGCCCCTTATATTATTAATTTGGCGAATAATAAAGATCCTTTAAAATGGCAATTTAGCATTCAATTTTTAAAACAAGAACTAACACGTTGTAAATTTTTAGGCATTTCTTATATCGTTGTTCACCCTGGAAGTGCTGTAGGATTAGAAAAAGAGGTAGCTTTAAATAATATTAGTGAGGCCTTAAATTTAATTATTGATGAAGAGGGTCCAATGATTCTTTTAGAAACTATGGCGGGAAAAGGAAGCGAATGTGGTTGTATCTTAGAAGAAATAAAATATATTTTAGATCATGTGCACTCCAAGTACATAGGGGTGTGTATTGATTCTTGCCATTTAAATGACGCTGGATATGATCTTCAAGATTTTAATGCTTTTTTAGAACAATTTGATCAAATCATTGGGATTGATAAAATTCACTGTGTTCATTTAAACGATAGTAAAAATATTTTAGGTTCCCATAAAGATCGCCATGAAAATCTAGGATTAGGTTCCATCGGGTTTCAAACGCTTTTAAATATTGCTTTAAATGAACAATTAAAAAATGTTCCTAAAATATTAGAAACACCTTATGTAGAAAAACTATACCCACCTTATAAATTTGAAATTGATTCTTTAAAAAGGGGTATACAAAACGAAAACTTGATACAAAATATTATAGATTTTTATAAATAATTTTTATATTTGATAGAGTATTCTTTAAATAATTTTTTAATTTTAACAAAATTTTCGGCAGAAAATTTATCTTGATAACGTTCAAAATTGAGAATATTGGGATTGGCAAGAACTGGTTGCCAATTCTTTTTTATAAATTCATAAGTAAAATTTAATTCTGGTTCACTTAGTAAGATATTATTTTTTTTAGCAAAATTATTTACATCTTCTTTCGTTAATCTATTCATGTATCTTTCTATTAAATTAAACATACTTCTTCACCTAATATATTGTATGAAAAAAAGAATATTTTGAATACTAGTAATAGGTGTGATTTATGAAAAAGTTTTATCAATTATTTTGTTTTCTTTTCTTTTTTATTATCATTTTTTCGTTATATCAAACGATATTTGTAAAAAAAGAATATTATAGCAATATTTATCAAACCAAAACAAATACGTATGTGGAATCCCTATCCACTCCTCGGGGGAGAATATTGGATGTAAATGGACGCGTATTAGTGGATAATATTGGAGTAAAAACCATTGTCTATCGCAAAGTAGAAAATATCACGTTAGAACAGGAAATTCAAATTGCCATGGAATTAGCGGATTTATTAGAATTCCAAAAACAAGCCAGTGTTCGTGAACTAAAAAAATTTTGGATGGTCAAAAATCCTGAAGCCACCAAACAATTAATAAAAGAGACGGAATACCAATTATATGATGAAAGAAAATTAAATAGTACTGATTTATATGCCCTAAAAATGGATCGAATTAGTGACGAAATGTTAAATGCTTTTTCTGACTTAGAAAAAGAGGCCGCTTATGTCTATGCACTTATGAACAATGGTTATTCCTATGATGCAAAAGTCATAAAAAGTGATGTTACAAATCAAGAATATGCCTCTGTCTTAGAAAGCAAAATTCCTGGGATTACCAATGAAATGTATTTTAAAAGATTTTATCCTTACGGAAATACTTTAAAAAGTATTTTTGGTACACTTGGTTCTATTCCCAAAGAATTAGAAAGTGAATATAAAAATTTAGGATATTCCTTAAATGATACTGTAGGAATTAGTTATTTAGAAAAAGAATATGAACCATTTTTAAAAGGAGAAAAAGATGTCTATAAAGTAAATCAAGATGGTACACTAACCCAAGTAACAAGTGGTCGAAGAGGCAATGATTTAGTCCTCACAATTGATATTCAAATGCAACTAGATATTGAAAATATTTTAAAAGAAGAAATAAAAAAAGGAAAACAATTACCCAATACAGAATATTATCATGGTAGTTATGTTCTAATCGGAGATGTGACCAATGGGGGAATTAAAGCAATTGTTGGATTAAATTATTTAGGAAACGATGTTTTTGTAAATAACGAAAGAGAAGCCATTTATTCATCTTTTACAGTAGGAAGTGTAGTAAAAGGAGCCGGTATGGCGATGGCTTATCAAAACAATTTAGTAGATGTCGGAAAAAAAGTATTAGATTCTTGCGTAAAACTGTATTTAGTTCCTGAAAAATGTTCATATAAAAAATTAGGATATATTGATGATATTACGGCATTAAAAACCAGTTCCAATTATTATCAATTTTTATTAGCTATCAAATTAGCAGGATATCAGTATAGTTATAATATGAAAATGAACGTGTCCGAAAAAGAATTCGCCACGTATCGAAATGCCTTTAAAGAATTTGGCCTGGGAAATAAAACCGGAATTGACTTACCGAATGAAATTACCGGAATCGAAGGAAATAAAATTGCTCCTGATTTATTATTAAATTTAGCCATTGGCCAATACGATTCTTATACAGGAATAGAACTGTTACAATACATAAATACTCTAGCCAATCATGGCAAACGGTATCAACTCCATTTAATGAGCCAAATTTTAGATGCTAAAAAAAATCCAATAAAAGAACAAGAAGCAACGATTTTAAATACTTTTTCACTAGATCCTATGTACTTTGATCGTATATTAGAAGGCCTACGTCAAGTTGTTCAACTAGGGACAGGATATGGATATACGTCTGTTGAATTTAATCCTGCGGGAAAAACCGGTACCAGTGAAACATATTACGATTCCGATCAAGATGGAGTAGGAGATGTAGTAACCATTACCAATACCTATGCCATGTTTGCACCTTTTGATAATCCTCGTTATAGTATGGTTGTGATCAGTCCCAATGTAAACCATCCTAATAATAAAAACGATTTCTTTGCTTATATTAATCGGTATATCAGTAAAAGTGTAAGTGACTATCTATTTTCAAACTATTAAAATAAAGTTTGCTAAATTCATGAATTTCCTTTATAATACATAATAGTTAAACGAAAAGGAGGTGTATCTTACATGGCAAAAAATCTAAATCGAGTATTTTTTGGTCTTAAATGTACAGAATGTGGATACTCTA
>CANQDC010000065.1 GCA_947591455.1 uncultured Bacilli bacterium
ATTATTTTATTTGCCCAAGTTCTAAATTTGATTGCTTTTTTAGAATTAACTCTAAATCCTATAGAAATAATCATATCTAAATTATAAAATGGAATTTCCCGTGATACCTCTCTACTATTTCCTTCTTTTCGAACTTGTCGGAAACTCTGACATGTTGAAATTTTATCTAATTCTCCCTCTAAATATATATTTTATGTTCAACAATATTTGTTCTTTAAGTTTTAAAAAGCAATGCCATTTGTTGTTGAGATAACCAAACAGTTTCATTTTCCAATTTTAAATCTCTTTAAATTTAAAAGATGTCAACAATTTATAATATCGTGACATCCTTTATTTTACGTGATTTTTTATCACTTTTTTGATTTTTTTATTAATTAAAATCTTCTAAATTACTTTATTTATCTCATTTTCCACAACAATTTTTATACTTTTTACCACTGCCGCACACGCAAGGGTCATTTCTACCTATTTTCTTTTCATTTTTTTTAGGAGTACTTTTGGCCTTTTGTTTTCCATCGTTAGCAATTCCTTTTATAGTTTGTTTTCTTTCTAAATTTTGTTCAATATTCGCTTTTAATAAGAATTCAGCAATATTTTGATCAATTTTATCAAGTAAATTTTCAAATAAATCAAAGCCTTCCATCGTATAAGCTTGAAGTGGATTCACTTGCCCATAGCCCCGTAACATAATTCCTTCTTTTAAATGTTCCATAGCACTAATATGATCAACCCATAAAGAATCAATTACTCTTAAAGAAATCGCTCTTTCAAATTCATGAAAATTTGGAGCAATACTAATTTTTTTCTCGTAATCATTTAAAATTCTATCTGCTAGAATTGATTTAATCTCATCATCATTTTTATCAAGAATATCTTCTACATTCATTTTTTTATTTTTTAAATAATTCGTATTTACATATTCAATAATTTCGCTCTTATCATCTTCAGTTAAGTACCCTTCTGGTTCAATATGATCATCAACTAAATTAGATATCGTATTTTTGAAAATTTCAATTACTGAATCATGGATATTTTCGTTATCCAAAATTTCATTACGTCTTTCATAAATGATTGTTCTTTGTTCATTTACTACATTATCATAGTCTAATAAGCTTTTACGCATATCGAAGTTATTACCTTCAACCTTTTTTTGAGCTGATTCAATACTTTTCGTAATGGCTTTAGAGCGAATAGCTTGATCATCAGTCATTCCTAAAGTTTTTACTACTTGTTTCATACGATCTGTTCCAAACATACGCATTAAGTCATCATCAAAAGATACAAAAAATTGACTTGTTCCTACATCTCCTTGACGACCACTTCGTCCACGAAGTTGGTTATCAATACGACGTGATTCATGACGTTCTGTACCAATAACATACAACCCACCCAATTCTACTGTTTCAGGTGTAAGTTTAATATCGGTTCCACGACCAGCCATATTTGTAGCAATAGTAATAGCATTTTTTGTACCAGCTTTAGCAATTATTTCGGCTTCACGTTCATGATTTTTGGCATTTAAAACTTCATGCTTTAATCCTGCTTTCGTGAGTAATTTACTTAAGTACTCATTAGCTTCTACTGAAATAGTACCTACTAATATAGGTTGACCAGTAGAATGAATTTCTTTAATACAATTTACTATAGCTTTGTATTTACCATTCATATTTGCATATACAAGATCTGGTAAATCTACTCTTGCAATTGGTTTATTTGTTGGAATTTGAATAACATACATATTGTATATATTTCTAAATTCTTCTTCTTCTGTTTTAGCCGTTCCTGTCATACCAGAAAGTTTTTCATACATTCTAAATAAATTTTGAAATGTAATTGTTGCCATTGTTTTCGTTTCCACATTAATAGTTACTTTTTCTTTGGCTTCAATCGCTTGATGCAATCCATCACTAAATTGTCTTCCTTGCATTAAACGTCCAGTAAATTGGTCTACTATAATAACTTGATCATCACTTACTACATAATCTTTATCTTTTTTAAATCCATAATTTGCTTTTAAAGCTTGATTTATATGATGAACTAAATTGGTATTATTTAAATCATATAAATTTCCTATTTTAAAGAATTTTTCAACTTTTTTACTTCCCTCAGCTGTTAAAGATACATTTTTTGTTTTTTCATCAACAGTATAATCTTCATCTTCTTTTAATTGTTTCGCTGCTTTATCCGCTTCAATATATAAATTATTAGAATTTGCTTGTCCTCCTGAAATAATTAATGGAGTTCTTGCTTCATCAATAAGGATTGAGTCTACTTCATCTACTATACAAAAATAAAGTGGTCTTTGCACACGATCTTCACTTCGTGCTACCATATTATCTCTTAAATAATCAAAACCTATTTCATTATTTGTAGAGTAAAGTACATCACAATTATATGCTTCCTTTTTTTCTTTTGGAGATAACTCTCTTAAATTAAGACCTACAGTAAGTCCTAGGAAACGAAAGATATTTCCCATCCATTCAGAGTCACGTTTGGCTAAGAATTCATTTACAGTTACAATATGAACTCCTTTACCTGTTAAAGCATTTAAATAGGTAGGCATTGTTTCAGTTAACGTTTTACCTTCTCCAGTTTTCATTTCAGCAATATTTCCATAATGAATAGCCAAACCACCTAAAATTTGGACATAATAAGGTTTTTCACCAATCACACGATAAGCAGCTTCACGTACAACAGCAAAAGCAGGCACTATTATGTCATCTAGAGTGCTACCTTCTTCTAAAAGCTTTTTAAATTCCTCCGTTTTATTTTGTAATTCTTTATCTGATAATTTTTGCATTTCTTCATCTAAAGCAACTATTTTATCAGCTATACCCTCAAATCTTTTTAATTCTTTATATTCTGAATCTATTAATTTTCTAAAAAATCCCATGTTGTTATTCACCTTCCATAAAAGTTATTATAACATAAAGTTTTCACAAAGTCTTTAATACAGTTAAAAAAATGAAAAAAGAGGATATTTTTAATTAATCCTGTCTTTTGTTATTCAAATGTCCATGGAGATTCACTACTTCCATCTCCACTTATAGATTCTAAATTTGATTTTAATATGACAATAGGTCGTATTCTATAACTTGGAGTACAAGGAATACCACCAGAAACAACACAAAGAGTATCTACCCATCCTGTTAAATCGTCTGTTCCATAAGCAACTCTAAAATTCAAATGAGTAAGTTCAAAATATAATCTTCCAGAAAAAAAATATAAAAATCTTTTTTGAAGCGTTAAATCACAATTTTCTTTAATAGATACATCGCAAGCCTTAATTGTTCCTAAAATATTTCGAATTAAAAATTCATCGTTAGAATATAATATATCTCCTCCACCATAAGGTTCAGTACGTGCATCCCAGCCAGAAGTGTTCGTTTGAAAATCCCCTAAAGTTTCTTTTGATAAGGGCTCAGTGATAAATTCTGTTTGTCCATTATACCCTGGATATCTTGATCCTATGGTATAGTTACTATTTGTATAAGCACTTGCTATATCATTCAATACACCAACATTATTTTTATATCCTACTTCTCCAACAAAAGTTATTTTATTACTGGACGTATATTCACTAATCATATCAATTGTTCCATCACTATTTATTTGTAATACTCGCCATAAATCAAGTTCTTTAGGA
>CANQDC010000066.1 GCA_947591455.1 uncultured Bacilli bacterium
GCTGGATGAGTTAACCAACTTTCTTTGGTACTTCCTGTTGATGCTACATCATTAGTTGTTTCAAACTTTATTTCAATTGGATGTACTTTGCTTGACACACTTTCTGTTGGATCCGTATAATTTTCATCTTCCCATATTTGGTATTTATATCTTGGGATCCATACAAAATAACTTTCTATGTTATTTTCTGGTATAACGTCATAGTTGTTATATACTTGTGTCTTATCTACTAATATTACAGCATTCGCCCATTTTTGTTCTCCATAGTTATACCAAGCTTCTTGAGTATTTGCTTTTTTTACTTGACCATTACCATCTATTGTTACGGGTATTAAATTTTCTCCTAATACTGGATCTGCTCCATTCAATATACTGTCTTCATATCTTTCAAATTTCACTTTACATACAGTCTTACTTTGTTGCAGATTTTCAATTGTTATATTCCAGTCTTTTTCATTCCATGTCCCTTTAGCCTCATTAGTACAATCAACACCTGTATTAACATAACCTTCATATTTTTTTGGAAATGTTGATTGCTCTTTTCCATTCACTAATACTGCTAAAGTAATATCATTTCCCTTTTTTATAAATTCTGGGATGGTTCCCTTGATTACATTATAGCTTTTGTTCTCCTGGTAACTAGCATAACTTCTATAAATTATACCCCCCCCCCAGGATCACACTTGCTATTCCTAGAGTTAGGAGGGTATTTCTTATTTTTTTATTTTTTCTATATCTTTCTATTTTCATTTCTTCTTCCTCCTATTTTATATCTTTATTATAGTTTATTTATTTCTTGATTTCAATCTAAAAAAAATAAACGTGTTAAAAAAAGGAATTCACAAATTGTTGTTGTAAATATATAGTAGAAGGAGATGCTAAATACATGGCTGCAGTAAGAAGAGTCGAAGATCTTTCTACAGATCCTAACTTTATTGGTTACTATGATAAAGAAGAAGCTATTCAACAAGACTTAGATGACATGTGGGAGACTGGTTATGATGAAGGGATTAAAAATGAAAAAATAGAGATTGCTAAAAATTTAATAAAAAAATTAGATATTAAAGAAGTGTCAGAAATAACAGGACTATCTATAGATGAAATAAAAAAATTAAATTGTTAAATTAAAACAATGAATGTCTAAAAAATATTATGTATATTCAAAAGACTTCCAAATTCCCTATTCATAGATTTTGGAAGTTTTTTCTTAAAATTATTGTAATTTATTTAACAATTCTTTAATATTTATAAAATAAAATTTATGTAAATTGATTGCCAAAATAAATTTTTCTTTACATTTTGTATACAATATGATATACTGATACCATAAATTAATTTGAAAGGAAGTTGTTTATGAAAAAATTATCAATGAAAGCTAGTAAAGTATTTCTAGTTTCTAGTTTAGTTACAGCTGGTGTAGTTACTATTGGAGTGAATATAAATGCTTTTAAAGCAAATGATAACAAACCATTAAATCTTATTGAAAATGAAGTGAGTAAAGTTCAAAATGCCAATTCAATTATTGGTACTGAAGAAAATGAAAACACTCAAAATACAGATGAGGAAATTAAAAAAGCAACCGAAGCACAAGAAATTGCCCTAAATGAAGCAAAAATAGCGGAAGATTCATTAAACCAAGCTTTAGATGCTCAAAAAAAGGCTGAAGCAGAAGTAATAGCTGCTAAAACTCCAGAAGAAAAAAAAGTTGCAGAAAAAAAAGTAGAAGCTGCCGAATTAGCAGTCCAAAAAGCGGAAGAAGTAAAAAAGGCCGCTGATGCAAAAGTAAAAGAAGCAGAAGAAAATGTTAAAAATGTTATCGAGGTTCAAAAAGAAACAAAAAAAGAACCAGTAAAAGAAACGATCGAAACAAAAGTTGAAAATAAAGTGGAAACACCAAAACAAAATACAAGTAATGAAACTCAAAAATCTTCTGAATCTAATAATACAGAAAAAAAATCAAATAACTCTCTTACTGAGGAACAACTTAAATATATGCTAGAACAAGCAAAAAAAGGAGAAGCTCTTCAACAACAAGAATATAGAGAAGCTTATTATGAAAAATACGGAAAATATCCTGAAGAAGAAAAATCTAGTGTTGAATTTCATTTTTATAGTACAATGAAAACGATTACTATACACCGCAATGAAAGTAAAACAAATGAAAATTATTGGTCAGGATGTGGTGTTGATGGCAGAGGTTGCATATGGTTTGCTGATTTTTCATGTGACATGAATGCATGTGAAGGTTTTGTAGAACCAGGTTCTGGATCATTAAAAAATTCAATTCGAATTGGTCGTAGAGGCGATATTTTAGAATACACAATGGAAGCCCCAAAAGCCAAACCAGGCTATAAATTTAAACAATGGGAAATAATTTCCGCAAATAAAAATATTACGAATACAGAAACTCCAGGTATTCTAATAAGTAAATATATTGCTATTTACGAAAAAGCATAATTAAAATATAAAGTTATACAACTAAAAAAATCTTTCCGTTTTTATTTGGATATGGAAAGATTTTTTATTATGATTAAGTATATTATCATTTTAATAAAACAATTATGATAGGCTCTAACCCTATTTTTAAAATCAAAATTTTACATTTATCCAATCAAAAATCTTGGACGAACGCCATGCAAACTGGAAGCTTTACTAGAAAGAGTCTCTCCACCAGAATTAGCAAGACAAAAGGAATCTTTAGTAGTTATAGCTTTTAACCAATAATCAAATTTAGTAGTTCCATAACTATAAATAAACTTAGGTCTTAGCTGAAAAATTGCATACTGGCGATTATCAATTCCTGTATCATATCCGGATGATGTCCATGATGTTGTACCTGAAACATTTACTTCACTCATTAAATCTAATTTCCTGCTATACCACGCCCAATTACTACTGGCTCCCTTTGTGCCAGGAAAGCTATTTGTTGCTTCTGTATCCACTGATATACTTAATACATTGCTATATTCTATTATATGACCACTAAAAGCTGGTTCTATATATGTATCTAATACTTCTTGTAATGTTGTTGTTACCATTTTACTATTAGCATAGCCACCTGTTGTAACATTTTCCTCATTCATTTTGGCATTTTGAAAAGGTATTGCAGGAATAATTGTGGCATGATGTTTGGTTAATACTTTAGGATCATACCCTGAATGCAAATAATTATCCAAATCCGCTATTAACCATGTAATAGATTTTCCATTAGTATTTGTTGTTATATAATCTCCTACATAGATATCATCGAATGTTCCATCACTGATTTGTTTGTAAAACTTATCTGGTTGTGTTTGAAAAAAATTTGTTAAGTCTTTCCCACGATAGGTATTTCTTCTTAATGCGACTCCTGCATCAATATAGTTTTGATATTCTTCTTTACTTAAATTACTTGCAAAGGCTATATTACATTTACTATCACTCGTTATATTATCTATCTTTAGATTCCAGGCATTATAATCCCATTCACCTTCTGTTTCATTATTACATGTTACACTTACTCGATAGTAATTATCATTACTTGCTTTTCTATCTGGTACTTTATCTTTTTTATCTTGATCTACTGTAATGGCTACTTTTACATCATA
>CANQDC010000067.1 GCA_947591455.1 uncultured Bacilli bacterium
GGGGTATAATTTATAGAAGTTATGCTAGTTACCAGGAGAACAAAAGCTATAATGTAATCAAGGGAACAATACCTGATTTTGGATATGATGTAAAGTTTGCCGTTTTAGTAGATGATAAAAAAGAGGACGATATTCCAACAGAACCTAAAAATGATAAGGGAGAATATTATAAAGTTAATGTGGATTGTGGAAATAGTAAAACAACAGGTGAGTGGGATTATAATGCATGGAATGTAAAACTAGAAAATGTGGAAGAAGGAAGCAGATGTAAGTTAGAATTTACTTCTAATTTAACAGAAGCTGAATATAATAAATACATTGAAGCAGGAGTAGCGTTAAGAAGAAATACATATCGTGGAAAAGATATAACTAAATATTATAATGATCAAACATTATATAGTATGATCTCAAGCGGTAGATTTGATGATATCTATGTAGGAGATTATATAATAACAACTGCTAATGAAAAATCTATTACATGGTTAATAGCAGATTTAGATAATTATTTAAATTCTGGAGATATAAGTTTAACCCAACATCATGCCACAATTATCCCTGCAACGAATTTAACAATGGCACCAATGAATGAAGAAAATGTTACAACAGGTGGCTATGCAAATAGTGATATGGTAAAAACAACATTGCCAAGTGTATTGGACACATATATTAAACCAGTCTTTGGGAATCATGTAATCAAATATAAGAATCTATTAAGTACTTCAGTAGGTGAAAGTTTACCAAATAAGTATAATATAGTAAAGGGTGCTAGTAATGGATGGCAATGGTCTGAAAGAGAACTTGATCTAATGAGTGAAGTAAATGTATATGGAACAGTCGTGTGGTCAAGTAGTGGATATGACACAGGAATTGATAATCGTCAGTATGCAATCTTTCAACTAAAACCAGAATTTATTAACAGTTATGAAAATAACAAATTTCATTATTGGTTAAAAGATGTAACATGCTCGATTGCTTTTGCTCATGTTAGCAACAGCGGCGATTCCAGTTCTTATGCCCTATACACGATCGGCTCACGTGGTGTTCGCCCTAGATTTTTAATTGATTAAAAAAGAATTTACAGATTCTTTTCAACAAGGTCTGTAAATTCTTTTTTTATTTGTTCTAAGTATTCTTTTGTTTTGGCTTCGAATCGTAGGGTTAAGTTAGGACCGGTATTGCTTGCACGAACAAGTCCCCAACCATCTGGAAAATTAATTCTGACACCATCTATATCATTATATGAATAGTTTTTTTCTTTTACATATTCTAATACTTGTTTGACGATTTCAAATTTTTTTTCGTTTGTTGTAGCAATTTTAATTTCGGGAGTAAAGTAATAATGGTTGATATCTTGTAACATTTCACTTACTGTTTGATCGGATTGTGATAAGATTTCTATTAAACGTAATCCAGCGTAGATGCCACTGCCAAGGGCATAATCACGATCGTTAAAAAAGATATGTCCAGAAAATTCTCCACCAAAAGCTAAGTTTAGTTCTTTGGTTCTTGCTTCGGTGTAGCTCGTTCCTGTTCGATAACAATAAGGTTTTCCTCCTAGTTTTATAATTTCATCTTCTAAAGATTTTGAACATTTTACGTCATATAATATTTCTTTATTTTTTAATGTTGGTAGTAATTGTTTAATAATTAGTATCATATATTGATCTGCTGATACATATTGACCGTTGTCTAAAACGATTCCAATTCGATCCCCATCTCCATCATAGGCGATTCCTAAATCAGCTTTTATTTCTAATACTTTTTCTTTGAGCATTTGCATATTTTCTTCAACTGCTGGATCGGGATGATGATTGGGAAATGATCCATCCATTTCATCACATATGTAGGTTGCTTCTATATTGGGAAATAGGGCATGTATTTCTTTTGCAATACAAGTCGTTGCTCCATTTCCTAAATCAATGACTACTTTCACTTTTTTATCGTTCATATGAATATTTTTTTTCATATAATCAAGATATTGTTTTTTTATATTTTTTTCAATTACTTTGCCTCGACCTGTTAAAAATTGATTGGCTATCACGTAATCTCGAAATTCGTAAATCATATTTCCTCGTGCATTGGCTAGAAAATCGAATGAAAATTTAAATCCGTTATCGTCTTTTGGATTATGACTTGCTGTTACCATAATTCCTAGTAAATGATTGACGTGTCTAGATAAATAATGCATGGGGGTAGTGATTAAACCGTAATTATAGCAATCACAACCACTATCTGTAATTCCTCTTATTAATTCGTTACTAAGTGATAAACTGGATAGACGATTGTCTCTGCCTACAACACAGGCTTTTTCTCCAAATTTTTCTTGAATATAACTTCCGTATCCTTTTCCAATTAAATAAGCTACTTTTTCATTTAAGTTTTGCGGATATGTTCCACGAATGTCATATTCTTTAAAAATTGATTGATCTATATTCATAATAATCCTTCCTTCTATTATTCATCATATCATAAAAGAGAAAGAAAAAAAATGTGTTACACATTGACAAATAACGCATTTTAATAGTAATATTTTTAATAGAGAATAAGGTGATTATAAATGGATGTAGATAAATATCAAACTTTACGATCTGGATGGAGTGTTGTTCCAAATCAAGCTCAAAATAACGAAGAAATTGGAAATGATTTTAGTAATCTTAATTATTTGGATCAAATAGATCCAGTGAGACGGGCAGAGATTGTAGATGCACAAGCGGAGCATATTGCTCAAGTTCTTAGGGAAGTATTAGTAAATAAAAGTGTAAAGGAAAAGAAAAAAACACCTTTTTTTAAAAAAAGAGTTGAGATGTCTTACAAAGCTTTAGCTATTGGAGCAGGGGCCTTTTTAACGGTGGCTGGACTGGCTACTCCAACGGTTACTCAAATGGTTCAAACGGTAAGTACACGAATTGAACAAGAAAAAGTATTATCCAATGAAGAACAACAATTTTATAGAAATTATGTGGAAGATACGATTCATGTAAATAGTGGACAAACGAATTCTCATTGGCATGATTACAAAGAAATGATTAATGAAAGTCAAATTGAAAAAATCTATAAAGATCCAATTGTCGCTTTTTATATGGGGTTAGAAAATATTGATGCTTATTGTTGGCAAGATTATATTCAAAAATTTAATGAGGAGTATAAGACGAATTATACCAATGTAGAAGATTTTTTAGTAAAGAATCATTTTAAAGACAAAAAGGAATGGAAAGCGTATGTAGCCAGTAAGTTGTTAGAAGAAAAGGAGGCTTTACTTGATGGAAGTAGTTTCAATCGATAATCAAGAGTATATTCTTTTAGATACAATAGTTCTAAATGGTGTGAAGTATCTTTATTTGGTGGAAGCCACTGATAACAAAGAGAAAGCTATTTGTATTCGGAAATTAGTTGATCAAGAAACAAATATGGTCACGTTAGATTCAGAAGATGAATTGAATCAAGCTTTTCAGGCTTATATTACGAAGTATAAAAATGTTTTTACAAATTAAATTGGCTACTGTCAAATTTTTATGAAAATGTCAGTAAAAAATTATAAGAAAATGTCAGTGAAGTGAAATGAATATAACAAATAAGG
>CANQDC010000068.1 GCA_947591455.1 uncultured Bacilli bacterium
TCTTTATATCTTTCTATTTTCATTTCTTTCCTCCTATTTTATATCTTTATTATAAACTTATCCTTTTTTCTTTGCAATAGAAAAAAACACTTCTAAAAAAATAAAAAAAGCATTTGATATTTCAAATACTTAATTATTTCCATTTACTTGATTCATTACTTCTTGAGCAAAATCTTCTTCTTTTTTTTCTATTCCTTCACCCACTTCATAACGAATCATATTTTTAATTTCTCCACCAGCGTTTTTTACATAAGTAGCAACATTTATATCGTTATCTTTAATAAATGCTTGTTCTGCAAGACAAATTTCTTTATAGAATTTTTTAAGTCTTCCTTCAACCATTTTTTCAGCAATATCAGCAGGTTTCCCTTCATTCATTGATTGTTCTTTTAATATCTCACGTTCACGTGCTACAACATCTTCAGGAACATCCTCAATAAATACATAATTTGGATGCATTGCAGCAGCTTGCATAGCAACATCTTTTGCTATTTCTTCTGTAGCTCCTTTTAAAACAGTTAGTACAGCTATTCTTCCTCCCATATGCAAGTAAGAACCAAATACTTCATCTTTTTCTTTATTAACAACTTCTAATCTTCTTAAAGAAATTTTTTCTCCAATTTTTGCAGTTTTAGCAATTATTAAATCTTTAACAGTTCCTTCTTCTAAAGAGACATCTAAAGCTGTTTCTAAAGAAGTAGCATCACTATTTAAAATAGCCTTTCCAATAGTATCCATCATAGTTGTAAATTCTTCATTTTTACTGACAAAATCAGTTTCTGAATTTACTTCTAAAATAACGGCTTTATCTTCTTTAATATAAATATTAGCAAGTCCTTCTGCAGCAATACGACCTTCTTTTTTTGTTGCTTTCGCAATTCCCTTTTCTCTTAAATAATCAATTGCTGCATCAATATCTCCATCACATTCTGATAGTGCTTTTTTGCAATCCATCATTCCTGCTCCGCTTCTTTCACGCAACTCTTTTACTAAACTTGCAGTAATTTCCATAAATTTTTCTCCTATCCTAATAAATAATTATTTTAAATTAGAAATTAATTCATCTTTTTTCATTGTTGAATAACCTTTTATTCCTTGTTCTTTAGCTATTGTTTTTAATTCAGCTAAAGTCATTTTACTATAGTCTACAGTCTCTGACTTTTTTTTAGAAGTAACTTCTTCTTTTTCTACTTCTTTCTTTTCTTCTTTTTGTTCAACAGGTTTTTCTTCAACTTTTTTTCCATCTTTATTTACATCTTGTTTATCATTACTATTTTTAGAAAATTTTCCTTTTTCATCTTCTGTTACATAATCAATCATTTCTAAATTACGAGATTCACAAATCGCATTATTTAAAACACCAATTACTACTTTAACAGAACGAACTGCATCATCATTAGCTGGAATAACATAATCTACATCGTCCGGATCGCAATTTGTATCAACTAGTCCAAATACTGGAATATTTAATTTTCTTGCTTCACGAATTGCATTAATTTCTTTTTTGGGATCCACAACAATAATTGCTTGTGGTAATTTATACATATCACGTATACCACATAGTACACGATTTAATTTTTCATATTCTTTTTTTAATCCAATAACTTCTTTTTTTGGAAGTAATTCAAATGTTCCATTTGCTTCCATTTCTTCAATTTCTTCTAAACGTTTTACTCTTTTTCGAATCGTTCTAAAATTAGTAAGCGTTCCTCCTAACCATCTTTCTGTTGCATAAAAACTATTGCTACGTATAGCTTCTTCACGACAAACATCACTGGCTTGTTTTTTAGTACCTACAAATAAGAAAGTACCTCCATTATCAGCAATAGATTTTATTGCTTTATAAGCTTCCTCTAATTTTTCAACTGTTTTTGCTAAATCGATAATATGAATTTCATCTCTTGCAGCAAAAATATACTCTTTCATTTTTGGATTCCATCTTTTTGTTTGATGTCCAAAATGAACTCCTGCTTCTAATAAATAACTCATAGAAACAACGGCCATAAATTAATTCCTCCTTCGTTAGTCATCTGTCAAGATCACCAAAAATTTATCACCTCTTCGGCACTCGATAAATTTTCTCCCTTAAACATGCCTATTTGCTAATTTTTTTAGCCATTTGTATTTTATCAAAAAAGCTTGTAATCGACAAGCTTTTTTTACTATTATATTCCATAATTCTTTAGCGAATAACTAGATATCCTTTATATTTATGATGATATTCCTTTTTAAAATCATTAATTATTTTTTTATCATAAGTTCCACTAATTCGAATAATAATTTTATCTATTCCATAATCATCTAAAATACGAAAAACTCGACGCTTTAACATTTCAACAGTATCTATATTCATATCATTTACTACATCCACAAATAAAGTTTCATTTTTATAATATAACTCCATCACTTATTTCACCCATTTGTATGGTATCAAAAATTACAAATAAATACTTTATTTTCGACAGAATATTTCAAAATTTTTTATTCAAATATCCATGGTTCATCTAAAGTCCCATTCCCCGTTGCTTTTAAGCCTGATTTTAAGGTGGCAATTGGGCGAAATCGAAACATTCGAGTAGACTCACTCCCTGTAGTATTATATATTTCCCATGTATCAACTCCATAATTTGAATTTACATAATCAATACACCAAATACTATTACCGGATGACCTATATTGATAATAATATCTTCTCCCAGATATAAAATACGGAGAATTACTTGCAGTCTTATCAGCAGTACTAGTAAAATATGTATTATAAATAGAATAAATTAAATTAGTATCTTTTAAATAATAATTATCTCCACCACCATAAGGCTCCATTAATAAATTATATCCTAAATTGTTGGACACTTCTCCAGAAGTTTTTTCTAACAATTCATTTGTAATAAATTTTGTTTGCCCATTATATCCTGGACATCTTGTATCTATTGAATAATGACTATTTGAATAAGCACTAGCAATCATCTCAAGTGCTCCTACATAGTTTTTAAATCCCACTTGCCCTTTAAAAATTATATATTCATTTGATGTATATTCACTAATCATATCGATTGTTCCATCTTGATTTATTTGTAATACTCGCCATAAATTTAATTCTTGAGGATTAATTGTTTGATCCTCTGTATGACCCGTTAATTCTTTTGATATCGTATAACTTTCTGCAATTGGAGTCATTTTAACATAATCCCCTGGTTCTACTTTTTCACTAAAGGTTGTCTTTTCTTTAAAATCTACAGTACATCGTATTGTTTCCGAATTAGTATTTTTTATATTCTTTAAACTCCAATTAATATTGTCCCATTCAGCAGTTACTTCATTTTTACATTCAACATTTTGTCCAACATAATTACTTTCTTTACTTGGAAAAGTATTGTTATCATCGTCTTTTCCATTTATTGTATAGGCAAGTTTAATATCATATCCAAAATCAGGAATTGTCCCTTTGATTACATTATAGCTTTTGTTCTCCTGGTAACTAGCATAACTTCTATAAATTATACCCCCCCCCCAGGATCACAC
>CANQDC010000069.1 GCA_947591455.1 uncultured Bacilli bacterium
TGGTAAATAATTTAACATAAAAAAATAAGATATAAATATTAAATTATTTACATCTTAAAGTATACTTGTAATTTATTAAGTAGTAGGTCCTTTCCAATTTTCAAATTTATCTTTATATTGCTCTATTTCTTTATGGTCAATAATAAACTTATCATCCTGTTCTTCTAACTTTTCAATACCTATTGGATTACATCCACCTGTTTCTAAATTGTCAAGTTCAGTAATCAAAAAAGTACTTCCACAATTTTGACATTGTATTCTATTTCCCACTTGAACAAAATAAGCATAAGGTGCTCCACCACAAGACGCACAAGTATTAATAACGACATGGAATTTACCAGTTTCATCTTTTACTGCTAAAAGGCCAATGATTACACCATCATATTCATAACTATAGTAACTCACTTCATCAGTTATTTTATCCTTATTGATTACAATATTCCCATCTTCATTTGTTTCGGCTTGATAAATTTTCCCGGTAATTTCTTTTAATCCTGCTGGAGCATTGGAATCACTATTTTCTTGCGTTTCATTCCCACAACCGGTTAATCCAAATATACTTATAAATAAAACGACAAATAAAACGAACTTTTTCATTTTACTCACTTCCTTTAAAATAATCTTTATCATCAATGACTTTAATTGTATTTTTTATCATATTCATCCAACAAGTATAAGTAATTGTCGCCTCTTCTTTAGGAGTAAATTCTATAATATTATCTCCTTCTTTTAATTCTTGCTTTATATTAAATTCATTTATAATAATCTCATTATTACATCCTGTTAGATTTTTTTTATCGACATGAATGATCATTTTTACTGGAATATCTTTTTGTAAAAGAATATCTTGATAATTGTCATAAGATAAATCAAATTCAACAACTTGAATTCCATTTTCTATCTTTGATGCCGTAAACGATCCATAATCATGAAAACTCTTAAAAATATCGATGTTAAATGTTAATAATGCTCTATTTAACATTATTAAAGACAAAAGCAATATAAGAATAGATGCAATTTTATTAATAAGAATCTTACCTTTGCCTTTTACTAAATTTAGAAGAACCCCTGTACATAATAGTAGAGGAACTGTTCCCATTCCAAATAAAAACATGGATAATGCACCATTTATAAAACTACCCGTTGATAAAGCATATACTTGCATTGCTTGTAATGGACCACATGGCATAAACCCATTTAGAAGTCCTATTACAAAAGCACTATGCTTTCCTCTTTTAAAAGAGCAAAACTTTATCCTTTTTAATTTTATAATTCCCAGCATATTAAGCGCCATCAAGAACATTAAAACAGAGGCAATTAAAATAATAAATCCTGATATAGTGTTACTAATACTAAATACACTACCAATAAATCCTACAATACCTCCTATAACGGTATAAGATAAAACTCTTCCTATATTATAAAGAATAGGATTTTTTAAATTTCTTTTTGAGCCAACATCAATCACTGCCATTAGATTTATTGCACCGCACATACTAATGCAATGTATACTTGTTAAAAGCCCTGTTATAAAAAGCATACCATAAGTTATGTTACTATCGATGGTTGGAATAGCAGTAAAAACATTAAAGCCAAATAATTTATGGATACTCCAAATTATAATGAGAATTAAAAAAGTAATAATAATAAATTCCTTTAACTCTATATTATTTTTTAGTTTCCTTATATCTTCACTTATATATTCCTCTTTTGTGAGATAATCTTTATTCAAAATAGCATCTATCAATTTATTTTTATCTAAATTTCCTTTATATTTAATGCAAGCGATATTTCCATCTAATTCTACACTTTCAATATTTTTTATCTTTAATAAAGTATTTCTTATAGTCATTTCACAATGACTACAATGCATACCATCAATTTTTATATATATTTGTTTCATTTTAATTTTCCAAATAAGACAAGGACATCATCTACTGCATCTAAATTTCCATCATTTATCTCTTCTACCATACAGGATTTCATGTGGCTCTTTAATATTTCATTACCTAAGCTCTTTAAAGCATTTGTCGCAGATGCCACTTGTAATAATACTTCATCACAATATCTGTCATTATCAATCATTTGCTGAATTCCACTTACTTGTCCAGAAATTATTTTTAATCTTCTAGTTAAATCTTTCTTTTCTTCTAAAGTTCTATGTTTTGATTTAATACAATTTTCACAATTCTTTTTCATTATATCACCATGTTATATAATAGGGTATAGGGGGTATCCCTGTCAATCCTATTAAAGAAAAAAAAGCAAAAGCTACACTAAAACCATTTGCTTGAAATACGGATATATCACTTTTATCGTCACCAATAGCAATAAAATTCTTTTTGTTGGAATATTTAAAAAATCTGCTAAATATTTTAATGCATTACCTTGAGAAGAATTTTAACTTCTAAACATTGAAGTGCACTATTCATTGTCCCCTATTAGGAAGCGAGGACGAACGCCAGTCACATATGTGGAATCTTGGCGAAACGAATTTCCTCCTACATCAACTTGTGCAAAGCCGGCCGAAGAGACAACATCTTTTAACCAATAACTAAATTTATTATTTCCATCACTATTTATAAATTCTGGTTTTAGTTGAAAAATGGCAAATTGACGATTATCAATTCCTGTATCATATGGATTTGAGGACCACACTGTTGTTCCATACACATTCACCTCACTCATTAAATCTAATTGCCTTTCTTGCCATTCCCAAAAAGAGCTTGCTCCCTTTACTCCACTTCGATTGTATCTTTCTAAATCCACTCTATTCGTTAACAAATTTTGATATGATAAAATATGATTTTCAAAAACTGGTTTAATATATGTGCTTAATATTTCTGGTAATGTGGTTTTAACCATATCACTTCCTACATATCCACCTGTTGTATCATTTGCTTCATTCATTTTGGTATATTCCAATGGTGTTGCAGGTATAATGGTTGCATGATGTTGAGAACAGTCGTAAGTTCCAGAAAACAAATAATTATCTAAATCAGCTATTAACCAAATACGATTATTACTATCTTTTATATAATCTCCAACATAGATATCATCGAATTTACCGCTCGAAATCATATCGTATAAACTTTTATCATTATAATACTCTGTTATATCTTTTCCTCGATATGTATTTCTTCGGTATGACACCCCTGCTTTAATATATTTATTGTAATCAGTTTCGGTTAAATTAGATGTAAACTCTAATTTGCATCGACTTCCTTCTTCCACATTTTCTAATTTTACATTCCAGGCATTATAATCCCACTCACCTGTTGTTTTTCCTTCTCCACAATCTACATCTACTTGATAATATTCTCCATCTTTGTTTTTAGGTTCTGTTGGAATATTATCCTGTTTTTGTTCATCTACCAAAACGGCAAACTTTACATCATAACCAAAATCAGGGATTGTTCCTTTGATTACATTATAGCTTTTGTTCTCCTGATACACAGCATAACTTCTATAAATTATACCCCC
>CANQDC010000070.1 GCA_947591455.1 uncultured Bacilli bacterium
TAAAAATCTCTCTTTTCCTTTTAAACAAAGGGATTGAGAGATTTTGCTTTCTTAAAACTGTCAAAGTCAGGATTATATCTTTAGTAATAAAAAAAGGCAAGAAAAAAGATAGAACTTGGATTCTAACTTTTTTTAATAATATTCATATAATAACGAATTCTTGAAGGCCAAGATTCACTTTCCGCATATTTTTTTCCTATCGTTTCTGGAGTGGTTAATCCTTTTTGAAAATAATTTTTAGATAGATTTTTATAGAAAGCTTTCACACCTTGATCTAGGGTACTAAATCTTTTATAAGGTCCACCCCCACATCCAGGACTTCCTTTCATACCACCTATATTATTACACTTTGTGGTTAAAGTACTACATGATCCAGAATAACAACCTGTTTCATGGAATACAATGGCCAGTGCTAAATAAGGATCTACTCCATATTTTACTGAATACTCAGCGAATACGTTACCATATCCTTTTAAAGCTGATTTTAAATTTTTTTCCAACTTATTTCCAAGTTCTTCCATAGTCATACCATCATATACGATTTCTGGAATTTCTATGGGTTCAATGACTTCCGGAGTTGATTCATTTGTTGCTAATAATTCATTGCTTATTTTTTCTTTTTTAAATAATCTTTCATCACGTATGGTATTGGCTAATTGATAATTGCTCATCACATACGTATCATTTACTTTTTTATTCCCATCTATTTTATTTGCGGATAAGATGTGAATAAGTATAATCGCGATTATGGCCAAAAAGGCCTTAATCGACGGTAATTTTTTCATTTTAACTCTACCTCTTTTTTTGCGGAACGTTATTAATACTACCATAATTCCTTGTAGATGTCAAATTGCTCTTAATTTTTTGCGTACAATTGTTTAGTTAAAGAAATAATTAATGATTAAAAAACTGGCTATTATTCCTATAAAATCAGCAAATAATCCGGTTGTTAAGGCATATCTCGTTTTGGATATTTTTACACTACCAAAATAAAGAGCTAATACGTATATAGTAGTATCTGTACATCCCTGTAATACAGAAGCTATTCTTCCCATGGTGGAATCTGGTCCAAAATTGGTAAAAATATCATTCATAATAGCGAGCGAGGCTGTTCCTGATATCGGTCTTATAAAGGCCATAGGAAGTATATTTAAGGGAACGTTTATTTTCGTTAATAAGGGTTCTAAAAAATGGAATCCTACTTCTATTATATGGCTATTTAATAATATATTCACGGCAAAAACCATAGCAATTACGGAAGGAAAGATATGAAAAGCAGTTATTAAACCCTCTTTGGCTCCTTCTAAAAATGTATCATAGAGTAAAACTTTCTTTTTAAAGCCATATATAAGGACGAAAGCCACAAATAAGGGAAGAATGAATTTTGAAATGGTTGTCATTTATTTTTTCTCCTTCTAAAATAATCTAAAGTTAAACCAGCAATGCTTGAACAAACAGTAGCTAAAATGGCAGGTAAAATAATTTCTTCTGGATTACTACTTCCATGCATAAAACGAAGAGCAATTACGGTGGTAGGAATAATCGTTACGCCACTTGTATTTAAGACTAAAAAGGTAATCATGGCATCACTTGCTGTATCTTTGTTTTTATTTTCTTTTTGCATTTCTTCCATGGCTTTTAGGCCAAATGGTGTAGCTGCATTGCCAAGACCTAGAGCATTAGCCGCTATATTGGAAGTAATATAGCCAAGTGCTTTACTTTCTTTTTTTAAAGAAGGAAAAAGTTTTTTTAAGACTGGTTCCATAAATTTGGCTATTTTTTGGAGCATTCCACTTGTTTCGGCAATTTTCATAATACCTGAGTATAAAACCAAAACGGGAATTAATTCTATGACCATATTTACTCCACTTTTAGAACTGGTTAAAATCGTATCATTTAAAGCATCTATTCGACCAGTTAGTAAAGTAAAACTAATCCCAATTAAAAGAAAAAGACCCCAAATTTTATTAATCATGATGAAACCATCCTATTATTTTTTGCCAAATATTTTGCTTATTTTTAGTGCCTATTTTATTTTCTTTTTTAACAAAAATATCCACCGTTTTTAAAACTTGATCTTTCAATTTAATTTCTACAATTCCTACTTTATCACCATCTTTATACTGTGGTAATTTATTTAAAATGATATTTAAATGAATATTATCTTTTTCTTTTGCTTTTAAAAGTAAGTAAACATCCTCTTTTAGGTATAAAGTATTTTTCTTATAATACGTTTCGTTTTGAACTTTAAAAGTATTTTTATCTACAATTTTTTCCTTTTGATATTCTTTAAAAATAGAATTATATAAAGAAGTATGCTCTTGCCAATCATTAGGATCGTTTAAGGTAACAATGACAATATTTTTATTTTCTTTACTTGCTGTGGATACCAAGGTTCTTCGAGCATTTTTGGTAAATCCAGTTTTTCCACCCGTAGTATATTCATAAGTTGTTAATAATTTATTTTTATTGACCCAACTATAGGTTTTTTTATCTGATTTGGCTACGTAATTTTTGGTTTTCACAATTTTTTGATATGTTTCATTTTTCATTGCATAACTAGTTAGTAAGGCCATATCGTAAGCGGTTGATAAGTTTCCTTCTTTTTTTTCATTATCAAGTCCATGGGGATTTATAAATACTGTATCTTTCATACCAAGTTCTTTAGCTTTGCTATTCATTAACTGAACAAAGTTATCCACACTTCCCCCAATATGTTCTGCAATTAATAAAGCTGCATCATTGCCACTTCGCATCATAAGTCCATATAATAAATCTTTTAATTTTAACGTTTCCCCCACTTCCATGTAAATAGCACTTCCATAAGCTTTTAAAATAGTATCGGTGGCCGTTACATCACTTTCTAAATCTCCTAATTCTAAAGCAGTTATACATGTCATAATTTTGGTAATACTGGCAATTAAATGGGGATCATGACTTGCTTTTTCGTATAATATACGATTGGTATCCATATCCATAGCAACTAAATTACGAGCACTAAAAGCTTTGACGGGAAGAGGGATTAAAAAAAGGAGCAGAAAAAGTTTTTTCATTTTGTTCACCTAAAGAATTGTATGATAACTTTTTTTTCTTTAGTCCAAAATGGCTTGAAGCACAAAAAAAGCATAAAAATTATGCTCAGACTGTTGACAAAGTAAAATATGTTAATAGTCTTTTTATTTTGAAAAAAATGTAATATAATTAAATTGCGAGTTCACTTATTCTCGACAAATAAGTTATCATAACTCGCTTTTATTATGCAAAAATGTTATA
>CANQDC010000071.1 GCA_947591455.1 uncultured Bacilli bacterium
AATTTGCATCTACTTCCTTCTTGGACATTTTCTAATTTTACATTCCATGCATTATAATCCCACTCACCTGTTGTTTTTCCTTCTCCACAATCTACATCTACTTGATAATATTCTCCTTGTTCATTTTTGGGTTCACTTGGAATATTATCTTCTTTATTATTGTCTACTAAAACGGCAAATTTTACATCATATCCAAAATCAGGGATTGTCCCTTTGATTACATTATAGCTTTTGTTCTCCTGGTATGTAGCATAACTTCTATATATAATACCCCCCCCCAGGAGCATACTTGCTATACCTAGAGTTAGGAGGGTATTTTTTACTTTTTTATTTTCTTTATATCTTTCCAATTTCATTTTCTTCTTCCTCCTATTTTATATTTTTATTATAAACTTAACTTTTTTTCTTTGCAATAGCAAAAAAGAGCTTTGACTTGAATTTTATCATTTAATTTTCATTAAATATTAAAAATTTATAAAAATATGGTAAAATAAACACCTAATAAAGGAAGTGAATAACAAGTGACAAACATAAATCTATTAGACGAGGCACTATACAATTCGATTTATAGAAGTCCAAGAGTTGGAAATTTTAATGAAATATGGAATAACATAAAAAATGATCCACAAGTTTTACGAGAAGCAGTACAAATTACTGAAGATAAATATAATAAAAGAAACACAGTTAAAGGGTTAACAATATGCGATTCTATACTAATCAATTATAAATCTATCGACGAGATTGCTTACATGAATTTAATAGATGCAATTTACACCAATAAAGATATTGCCAGAATTGTTGTCGATGGTGCTTCTACTGGTGGTTTTTCATTTTTGTTCATGAGTTTATGGAATCATAATTTAAAATTAACGAATGAACAAAAAGATTTTGCTATAGATGAAGCTATGAATAAAATAGGAACCACCCGTTATCAACAAACAGAATTATTAAGTAACACCCAAGCTCATGGAGTTGGAATCTATGATATCAGATACCAAATATTAAAAAATCCAAATTGGTCTTTTGAAGAAAAGAAAAAATTAGTCATGGATTTTTGGAATGATGCTAAAGTTTATGATGAAACATTAGACCAATGGGAATGGGGAATTATTAATAATTGTGTAAATTTTAAAAATTATCATACAATATTGGAAAAAGATACTCTATATGAATTTACTTACGAAAGATTATTAAATATTTACAAAGATAAAGCAATTACTGAACAAATTTGGAATGAAATTCAATTTTGTAAACAAATGCATAAATTAAGACCACAACAATGGGAATTAGAAATTATATCAAAAAAGAAAGTTCTTAATTATATTTAAAAAATAATTGCATCAAGAACAAACGTTTGATACAATTATTTTGGAACATTTAATAGTTGGGTGATTGCCAAACTTCATAAAGAAGGGAGGCGATATAATGAACAAGAAGGATTTTTTAATTCTATCTTTAGTAATTCTTATCTTCCTATTAGTATTATTACTATTTATAGTTTTAATATAAAAAGAAAATCACCTAACTCAGCAATGATTTAGGTGAACCCAACTTTTTTGGCAACACTCAACATGCGACATTGAATGTTCCTTTTTTATTTTATGCAAGTTTCCTTGACATATTCATAATAACATAAAAGCACACATTTATCAAGTACGTTCTCTATCATTTTTCCATTATGTTTTTTAATTCTTTCTCTAGTAATTCTTATCTTCCTATTAGTATTATTACTATATATAGTTTTAACATAAAAAGAAAATCACCTAACTCAGCAATGATTTAGGTGAACCCAATTTTTTTGGCAACACTCAACATGCGACATCGAATGTTTCTTTTTTATTTTATTCAAGTTTCCTTGACATATTCATCATAACATAAAAGCGCACTTTTATCAAGTACGCTCTGTCTATCGTTTTTCTATTATACTTTTAATTCATTTTTCTAAATAATCTTTTAGCATTTTTATTAGTAATTTCTTCATAGCGTTTCAGTAAGTTTATTAATTTATTTTCTGTTTCATTCGCTTCTCCTCTTAAAGTTTTCTAAATAGATATAAGGGCTATCTGTTTCAGTCAAAAACAAAGTCATCCGGAACTATTTTTGCAATTTCAATTCTACCAGCAAATGATATATATATTGTATCAAGAACAGAGGTGATGCTTGACGTAATTCTAAATTAAAAGTGCACCTAACTCAAACAGTTTGAATTAGGTGCTACCACAATTATTAGGTAACACTCAACACTGAAATATTGAATGTTCCCTTTTTATTTTATTCAAGTTTCCTTGACATATTCATCATAACATAAAAGTGCACTTTTATCAAGTACGTTCTCTATGTTGTCTATGTTTACTCGAAACTCCAAGTTTTCATATCTTTCTGGTGTGAGTAATTAGGATATTTCAAACTATTTTCGCTAAAGTAATCATTCAATAGAAAAAAGTAGCCATTCATTTTTGCCACTTTTTTTAATTTTATTAAATTAATCAATATCTATACTAGACCAATATCTTCTATCTAAATATAATTTTTTTTCTCTTTTCATCGTTTCATCTGTAATTTCTGCATGAGAATCAATTATTTGATTTTCAAAATTCACTCCAAATAATTGTAATTGAGTTAATGTATTTTGCATTTGATTTAATAAGTTCTTTAATTCTGGATTATCTTTTATTTTATCAATTCTTTCAGATATCTTCTTGAAACGTTCAAAATAACCTGCTAAATCGCTAATAGTTATACTTAAATCTACAGAAGCTTGTATATCTTCATGTTCTACTTTTTTCTTTTCTGCTAATTCTTGAATTATACCAATAGTTGATTTTGTTGTTATTTCGTTTGGTAATTTATTTGGATCAAATATCAAACTATTTAATTCTATGTCTCTACCATAGTTACTTACTTCTTTATTACTACCATAACCATTAGAACTTAAAATCAAACAATAACACGAACCATTTGTTCTATATTTAATTGGACTATTTAAATAGGTAGGAGTGACTTCCATATTTTCTAGAAAAGCAAAATCACTTCCATATAAAGTATCTAGTTCATATTCAGCTTCAGTAAAATCTAATTTTTCTCCAAAATGAATTTTATCAAATCCAAGAGTCTTAATTTTTAATGCTAGTGCTTTTATTGTCTCTATATCCTCGTTATGTTCTTGAATATATTGATAAAAATAATCCTCTGCTAAGTTTTCTCTGCGTTTTCCTTTTTCATCATAACTTAAAACAGTTAAAT
>CANQDC010000072.1 GCA_947591455.1 uncultured Bacilli bacterium
GTGTGGATAAGTGGTCTTAGTAGTTCATAATTTTTATAGATAGTTTCTTTTTTAAATCCAGCATAACCTTTTAAATTACTTCCTCTTATAAGTCGCATTAAAATCGTTTCCATAAGATCATCTCCATGATGCGCTGTCATTAAATAATTCGCTTGATATTTTCTTATGAGTTCATTAAAAAAATGATATCTTTTTTTGCGAGCGGAACTTTCAAAATTTTCTTGTGGATAATTCTCAATTTTCATAAATTCAAAAATACATTCGTTTTTTAATACCATCGATTTTACAAAACGAGCTTCTTCTTCACTTTCGTATCGAACATTATGATTTACATGGGCACAAATCATTTTTAAATGGTATTTTTCTTTTAATTGTAATAAAAGTGAAAATAAACACATTGAATCTGGTCCACCCGAAAGAGCTAAAACAATACAATCATTTTCTTTTAATTTTGTAGTTAAGTAACGAATTGTTTCTTCCAATTTTATCACCCAATTTGCTCTATATTTTAGAATATTCTTTTTAAAAAAGCAAGAAGATTACATTCGAATTGTTTTATTGGCATTGACTATATGATAAGAGCTGGTCACAACTATAAAGGCTTTAGGATCAATTTCATGTATAGCCTCTTTTAGTCGATAATAATTGTTACTATCAACGACGGTTAAAATAATTTTTCCTTTTCTTTTTTTATATCCACCCCGTGCTGCAAAATCGGTACTATCAATTTTTAATTCTTCATGTAAATAGTTTTTTATTTGTTCATATTTTGTAGAGGCGATATATATCGTTTTTTCATGATCTATACCAATGATTTCTTTATTACTAAAAACACTGGTTAAAACTAAGGCTAGAAAGGAATAAATCATAGAAACTATTCCAAAAACGAAAGTGCTCATTAGAATAACAAAGCCATCCACTAATAATATTGATTTAGCAATTGGCATGTGTAAGTATTTTTCCATAATTTGATTAATGACATCTGTTCCTCCGGATGTAAAACCACTTTTAAAAATCAGCCCATACCCAATTCCATTTAAGATCCCTCCTAAAATGGCAAATAAGATTGTTTCTAAATCTGTTAAAGAAATATAATTCGTTATTTTTCTTGTTAAAAAGATAAAAATGGGAAACAAAAGAGATCCTATGATGGTATTTTTTGTTTGTTCTTTTCCTAAAAAAATCCAACTAATCAGTAATAAAATGATATTACTAATAAAAATGAATAAACTTTCATCTATTTTTGTTACTTTGTTGATAACTAAAGAAAGTCCACTTATTCCTCCAGCAGATATATTATAAGGAACAAAGAAAAGATTAAATGCCAAGGATACAAGAATAAGACCAATAAACAAATTTAAGTATTCTTTTTTATTTTTCATAATTTCCCCTTTTTAATACCGATTTAATCATAGGCAGTAAATCACCGTCCAGTACTTTAGAAACGTTACTGGTCTCATATCCTGAGCGATTATCTTTTACTAATTTATATGGTTCTAGTATATAACTTCTTATTTGACTACCAAAATTAATATTATCGATTTCTCCTTTTAAATTAGTTATTTCTTTTTCAATATTCTTTCTTTCTAATTCATATAATTTGTTTTTTAAAATTTTAATTGCTTGATCTTTGTTTCTTAATTGGCTTCTTTCATTTTGACAGGTTACTACAATCTTTGTTGGTAAGTGGGTAATACGGACGGCTGAATTAGAAGTATTCACGGATTGTCCTCCAGCTCCACTAGAGTGATACACATCAATTTTTAGATCACTTTCATTTATTTCTACATGAATATCTTGATTAAATTCAGGGGTGACCGAAACAGAAGCAAAAGAAGTATGTCTTCTCTTATTCGAATCAAAAGGAGAAATCCGAACCAATCGATGAACTCCTTTTTCACATTTTAGGTAACCATAAGCATAAAAACCTTTTACAAAAAAAGTAATACTTTTTAATCCCGCTTCCTCTCCATCTTGATGCTCAATAACTTCATAATTATACTGCATTGTTTCAAAAAATTTTTGGTACATTCTACTAAGCATACTGGCCCAATCACAAGATTCGGTGCCCCCAGCACCAGGGTGAATTTCTAAATAACAATTTAATTTATCAAATTCCTGATTTAACAAACATGAAAATTCTAACTGTTCTATTTGCTTTTTCAACTTGTTGATTTCCATTTCCAGATTTTCTAAATCTTTTTCTTCGAGAATGTCGATAAGTTCTAAGTTATCCACAATTTCTTTTTTAACATTATCGTAATTATCGATTTCTTTTTTTAAATTAACATATTCTTGATTTATTTTTTGCGCTGATTCGATATCTTTCCAAAAATCAACTGCATTCGTTACTTGTTCTAATTCTTGTACTCTATTTTTTTTATTTTCTAAGTCAAAGTGACCCCCTTAAATCATTTAGGGTACTTAATAAATGGTTCAGGGTATTTCTTAGTTCATTTTTATTCATAAAAAGTCCTTTCTTTATTTGTATTTATTATACTAAGATTTTTGGAAATTAAAAAGTATTTCCTGTCGGGATCATAAAAAAAAATATTCCCAATATTACTACTAATGAAATTATCGTTATGTTTAAAGAAATGGAAAAATCAGGCTGTGCTTGTGCAATGATTGCCAATCTTACATTATTCCACTTTTATTCTCTTTTACAATAATTTCAGTTGTTACTCTATCTTTTTTCATTTTAATCCCCTTCATCATATTTTTTAGCAATTATCAATTTATTTGTCTTCTATTCGTTTTGTTTCATTTAATAATCTATCAAAATCTGATACATAGTTTCTATCTTGTGTAATTCTGTGTTTTTCATATTCTTTTTCTGCTTTTTCAACTTCTTTTTTCCAATCATCCATATACATTTCAATATTTCTTTCAGCATTATTTTCTACTATATCTAAAAATAAGTTTACTAAATTATTTAAATTTTTAATTTCTTTTCGTCTAAATAATTTGTTGATAAAACATTCTTTTACTTGTACGATTTAATTTAATTCTTTCAAGTAATCTTTGAAAATATTCTTGATCACTTTTATTGACCTTGATGAATCTTTCGTCATTTAATACAAAGCCTTGAACTATATAATCCTTGATTATTTTATTTGCCCAAGTTCTAAATTTGATTGCTTTTTTAGAATTAACTCTAAATCCTATAGAAATAATCATATC
>CANQDC010000073.1 GCA_947591455.1 uncultured Bacilli bacterium
AAAAAAATGAATTAGATTATTTTTCTAATTCATCTATGGCTTGTTGTAATTCTTCTTTCGTCATTTTTGTATAGCCTTTAATTTTGTTTGCTTTAGCAATTTCTCTTAATTTTAATAAGCTAGGTTCATCTTCTTTTAGAGTTTCTAAATCTTCAGCTATTTTCCCAGTTGTTACTAAAGATTCGATTTCTTCTTTCGTAATTGTTTCTCTTTCGATTAACGTTTTACTTAAAAGCATAACTAAATCTTTATTTTCACTTAGAATTTTTTTCGCATCTGCATAACAGCTTTCTATAATTTTACGAGCTTCTCTATCAATTTCTAAAGCGACTTGATCTGAGTAATTTTTCGATTTATTATAATCTCTTCCTAAAAAGACTCCTTCACTTTTTTGTTCATATTGCATTGGTCCAAGTTCACTCATACCATATTCGGTTACCATACTACGAGCAATATTGGTTGCTTTTCTAAAATCATCGCTTGCTCCGGTTGTAATTTCTCCAAGGAACAATTCTTCTGCTGCACGACCTCCAAGTAATCCTGTAATGGTTGCCAATAATTCTTTTTCTGTCATGACAGATATTTTTTCTTCTTTTGGAAGCATCATGGTATACCCACCAGCCATACCACGAGGAATTATTGTAATTTTATGAACTTCGTTGGCATCTTCTAATTTTAAACCGATTACAGCATGTCCTGATTCATGAATACTAACCAGTTTCTTTTCTTTTTCTGTAATTTTACGACTTGTTTTGGCTGGTCCCATTAAAACACGATCGGTTGCTTCATCGATATCATCCATAGTAATAGCATTTTCATTTTTTCTTACAGCAAGTAAGGCCGCTTCGTTCAATAAGTTTTCTAAGTCTGCTCCACTAAATCCTGGGGTACGAGAACTTATATTTTCTAATTTTACGGTATCAGAAAGTACTTTGTTACGAGCATGAACTTTTAATATTTCTTCTCTTTCTCTTGTATCTGGTAAATTTACGGTCACTTGTCTATCAAATCTTCCAGGTCTTAATAATGCTGGATCCAAAACATCTGGACGATTTGTTGCAGCAATAATAATGATTCCTTCATTTGCACCGAAACCATCCATTTCAGTTAATAATTGGTTTAAGGTTTGTTCTCTTTCATCATGTCCTCCACCAAGACCTGCTCCCCGTTGACGTCCAACTGCATCAATTTCATCTATAAAGATTAAACATGGAGCATTTTTCTTAGCTTCTTTAAACATATCACGAACACGGCTGGCACCTACCCCGACAAATAATTCTACGAAGTCTGAACCACTAATATAATAGAAAGGAACATTTGCTTCTCCAGCAACCGCCTTTGCTAATAATGTTTTACCAGTTCCTGGAGGACCTACTAAAAGCACTCCTTTAGGAATTCTAGCCCCTAATTTTTGGAATTTCTTTGGATTTTTTAAGAAATCAATTAATTCTGATACTTCTTCTTTTTCTTCTTTTAATCCTGCTACATCACTAAATTTTACATTTCCACCATCTTCTGATAATCTAGCTCTGCTACGACCAAAATCCATAGAATTTCTATTTCCGCTTGCCATTTTCGTAAATAATATATAAGACGCTATCACAATAATTACAAGGGGAAGGATATTTATTATTATATAAAGAAAAGAAATTGAACCAGGATCTTTGTTTGTTTCATAAACTTTTAAATCCTTTTCTTTCGCATAATTTGTAATCTCAGTAAGATCTTTTTCTACAACTTTAGAAGTAAAGGTTTCTTTCTCCTTATAAGATTCTAATTTTCCTTCAATATAGTAAACAGAATCTGTACTACTAGGAGTAATCGTAATTTCTGTTACGTTACTATTTTCTAATTCTTTTAATAATTCTCCAGTAGTTAATTCGTGGTTAATTGAACCTCCAATGTTTAGGACAGTCAACACAAAAAATATGACTACTATTAAAACTATATAAGGAAATAAATTTTTAATTGTATTATTTTTATTCATCATATTCATCTAATTTCTCCTCACTTATTACATATTTATATATTATATCATACTCTTCATCTATATTCTTGTCGAATTGTGATTTTTTTACACCTGGTATCCATAATAGAGTATCTTCATCATCTACTACAATTGGCCAAGTATTTCTTTTATTTAATGGTATTTTTTCATTTACAAAAATATCTTTTACTTTCTTACTTCCATGTAAATTTTTCACTTCCATTTTATCTTTTTCTTTTCGATTACGAATATGTAGGGGAAGTTTTATTTCTTTACTATTTATTCTCAAAATATAATTACTTTTTTTAATGGGGCATTCTTCTACTTTGAGTATGGCTTCCTGTTCATTTATTTTTACGCTATTTTCTAAGATCATATGATAAGGAACAGAATGATTTTTCTCTTCAATATATAAGTAATTATAATTTTTTCTAGCTATTTTCCCTTTTGGTAAAGATATCCACTGGTTTGGTTTCGTACTCGTACATAAATCCAGTATATTTTGTAAATGTTTATTTGTTATACAATCAATCTCATTTTGATACGTCTGCATCAAAATCCACTCTATAATCCTCTTTTTTAACAATGGATCCAATTTCTTGAATTCTTGCAAGTTTACCTTATCAGAATTATACACTTGCGTCAAGGCATTCTTAGTCATATTTTCTAAAAAATTTTCAATACTATAAAGTTCTTCACTAAATTTTAAAAATTTTCGATGCACCTTTCTATTTTCGTTTTTTAATAAAGGAAGAATATTTTTTCTTATTCGATTTCTCGTATAACGTTTTTCTTCATTCGATTGATCATTTCGATATTCGATATTGTTTTGAAGATTATATTCTAGAATTTCTTTTTTGGTGGTGTGGATAAGTGGTCTTAGTAGTTCATAATTTTTATAGATAGTTTCTTTTTTAAATCCAGCATAACCTTTTAAATT
>CANQDC010000074.1 GCA_947591455.1 uncultured Bacilli bacterium
ACATTATATAAAGGTGTGGAAAAGAATCAATCTTATACACACTTGATTTGTGCTGCCCAAAATATGAAAAATATAGCAATAAAGCAAGATAAAGTAAATGGAATACCTCTACTAACTTCTAATTTATTCGGAAAAATTTCTAAAAATATTAAAAATTTTTTAAAATTTCAGTTTTTAAAAATTGCATAAGAAAACCCTTAGAAAAAATCTAGGGGTTTGTCTACACTCTGAAAACACTTCATTTGAAGTGTTTTATAATGCTACGAAGTTCAGCTTGTACAAAAGAAAAAGATGATTTATAATTTAGATATAATTTACAGAAGATCAAAAGAATAACAAATTTTAAATAGTAAGATGCTTCAAAGGCTTTAGTTAGCAAAAAGGTCAGAAAAATTTTTTTAAGGGGAGCAATATGAGAAAAGTAAGTATCATAATAATGACATTGATTATTTTGATTTATGGTGGTTATGCTTTTTATGCATGTTTCAATTACATGAATCAGTTTAATATGAGAGATTTAGTTAAAGAAGATTGCGAAAGCTATTTATCAGGTAAAAATGAAAATTTATCGGATACACGTAAAAAATTTTGTGAAACTACTTACTTAAAAAAAGACGGTTTCTTATCAATGCATTATATATTGGTTTTAGACAAATTTAATCCTACGTCGCTAATTGTTGTTTTAATTACTATGATATCATCCATTGTATGGAGTTGTAATTTTTTTAAAAATAAATTATTTTGTTACTTTCAAAATCGAATTGGATATAAAAAAACAATATTAAAAATTTTGAAAGAAGCCTATAAGTACATATGGATATTACCATTAATCATGATAATGATTTTTATATGTGAAATTTGTTATGCTGGTTGGGATTGCTCTTTATCTCTTGTGGCAGATAATATAGGTTGGGAGAATTGGGCTATTTATCATCCATTTATGTTTATATTACTATACATCTTTAATATGGTATTATGTTTAAGCATTTATACCAATATAGCTTTATTTTGGTCTAGAATAAATAAAAATTTTATAACTAGTTTAATAGCTTCTATTTTAACGTTATTGACAATTCAATTGTTTTTTGAATATGTAATAAAAAAAACTGCATTATTTAATTTAATAAATTTCTTTAGATTTAATGATAGATATGGGTTAAAACCATTATTAATATTTAATATAATTTGTTGTATTATTTCTTGGATTGCGGTTTATTTTGCATTTAAAAATAAAGAGAAACTATATTTAGATATACACAATTAAAAGTATTATAAAGGAGCATAGTTTAAATATGAAAATAGAAATAAAAAATATTACTAAGACATTTAAAAATACAACAGTATTAAAAAATGTTAATATGATTTTGGAAAGTGGAAAAATATATGGATTCCGTGGTAGAAATGGATCAGGCAAATCGATTTTATTAAAAATAATATGTGATTTAATAGAGCCAACAAGTGGAGAAATATTAATAAATGGGAAAAAAATAAATGGTGATATTTATAAGTATAATGTAGGAGCTTTAATTGAACAGCCAAATTTTTTTGGAAATTTAACGGGATTTGAAAATTTAAAACTATTAGCAGATTTGCAAAAAAAGATAAATGAAGAAGATATAAAAAATGTTTTAGAAGAGGTTAATTTAATAGCAGAAAAAGATAAAAAATATAGTAAATATTCATTAGGAATGAAACAAAAATTAGGAATAGCTCAGGCGATTATGGAAAACCAAGAAATTATAATATTGGATGAGGCATTTAATGGCATAGAAGAGATAAGTGTAAAAAAAATTAAGCAGTTACTTACCAAAATGAAAAATAAGGGTAAATTGATTATTATTACAAGTCATGTTAAGGAAGATTTAGAAGAATTGGCAGATGAAATTTATTTTTTTGATAATGGCGATGTAAAGAAAGTATAACTGAAAACTATATTTGTTCTATATTGCTATTAAGGAGGTTAAACATTTGAAATATCAATTAAATGCTTATATAAAAAGTTTAATGAAAGCAAAGATATGGATTATTATTTACGTTTTATTATTTTTAATAAACTATTATGCAATTGTAAATATGCGTATAGATTCCAATATAACAAGACAAGATATGTTGGGATTATTAGGTATGCTTTATGGCCAAAAATCAATATTTACATCAAATTTTTTATTTTTCTTATATCAAATATTTACAATTATATATATAACACATTTATTTTATACATTTGAAGAAAATAGCTCGAAAGAATTTATTCAATGTCGAATCTCAAAAAAACATTTACAAAAATTAAAAGTATTAGTATCTACTTTTGGTATTATTATTTTAAGACTTTTTAATTTTTTATTAGTTTTTAATTTAATGCATTCTTTTGTTTCCTTTACTTTAAAAGATTTTACTTTAAATATACTAATATATTTGATTGTAGAACTTTTTTATATGATCATTGTTTATCTGAAAAATAATTCTTTTAAAATTATTCTAAAATAGAATTCAGGCTCTAGGAAATGTACATAAAATTATTGAAATTTGTAGTAACCGAGTAAGTTTTTAGTTCTTTTCATAATTAAAAATCTCTCCATTCTTTTATTTTATTATGGAAAGATTTTTTATTTACACAGATTTCTTTACATATTAATTGTTTTAATTTAAGAATTTAATTTTTTTACTTCTTCTATGGATAATCCTGTTATTTCAGATATTTCTTCAATATCTAATTTTTTTATTAAATTCTTAGCTATTTCAATTTGTTTTTCATGAGCGCCACGTTCTTGGCCCTTTTTTTCTCCTTCATCATAACCAGTTTCCCACATGTCATCTAAATCTTGTTGTATAGCTTCTTCTTTATCATAGTAACCAATAAAGTTAGGATCTGTAGAAAG